>NZ_JBFAQR010000031.1:0-82800 GCF_040678815.1 Kitasatospora sp. NPDC049285
GTGGAGGACAGCGCCGGGCCGACGCCACCGTCCGCGCGCTTGACCAGCGTCGCGTCGAGGTTCTTCCACGCGCCGTTCTGGTAGCGGCGCACCGGAGCGAAGCTCTGGTTCATGGTGAAGGAGCCGTCGGCGTTGGCGGTCAGCGTGTCGGTGGCCGTGGTCGCGGCCTCGATGGGCACCGCCTTACCGGTGTGGCGGGCCTGCGCCGAGGCCTGATCGGCCGTCAGCGGCTTGGCCTTGGCGGGCGCGACGGGTGCGGGAGCGGTGGGGTTGGCGTGTGCGGCAGCGGTGAACGCGGTGAGCGACGCGGCGGCGAGCGCCGTCGTCACCGCCCCGGCCAGCCACCGCCGGCCCGGGGTGACCGATCTCGGTCTGGTCATGGCAAAGGATTCCTCGTCCTGGGATGAACTGATCAGCCCAGGGCGGCTCCAAGCCCCCCCGAGCGGGAAGCAGCCTCCCATGCCGTTCGCGCACGTGCGAGTCTGATCGGCCGTGAAGTTGCCGCGGTACGCCGGATTCGTCAGCTCTTTACCCGATTTGACTTGTCATCAGGAAGTAAAGGATTCGTCAAACTCGTTGGCCTGCTCTCGAACTTCGAGTGACTCGACAGGTCGTGCACTGTCATAGTCGCTGCCGAGCCGGCCGGTGCGCCGGGGGGTTTCTGCTGCCCGTGTGGCGGCTGAGCAGGGGGCGGTCCTTCGCATGCCCAGTTCTGATCTGATACGTCCCAGACGGGGCGGATTGCGACCGAGAAGCCTGGGGGTGCTGTGCACGGCCGCCCTGGTGGCCTCGTTGACGGCGGCTCCGGCGTTCGCGGTGCCGCTGTCGTCGTCCAAGCCGGGGGTGCCGGGCGCGGCGGCGGTCAAGGGGGTCAAGTCCCTCGCGGCCAGGAAGATCGAGGTGCCGGACGACGCGAAGCGGGCGTTCGCGCCGAAGGCGGTGGCGTGGCCGAAGGCGGCTTCGGGTCGGGCGGCGTCGGCTGCTCCGGGTGCGAAGTCGCAGGCCGCGGGGACGCCGGTGTGGGTGAAGGCGGATTCCTCCGCCGCTGCGCCGGGTGTGGACGTGAAGGTGCTGGACCAGGCGAAGAGCGCCCAACTGGGTCTATCAGGCGTGGTGTTCACCGTGGACGGCGGTGACGCGCGCGGGAAGGTGCGGGTCGGGGTCGACTACTCCGCCTTCGCGGAGGCGCTGGGCGGCAACTGGGCGTCGCGGCTTCAGCTCGTCTCGCTGCCGGCGTGTGCGCTGACCACGCCGGAGGTGGCGGCGTGTCAGGTGCGGACGCCGTTGAAGACGGACCGCGACGCGGCCGGGAAGTCGGTGTCGGCGGAGGTCGACCTCGGCTCGGCCGGTGCGGTGAAGGCGAGCGCGACCGACACCGGGAAGGTCGTTCCGGCTGTCTGGTCGGGCAACGCCTCGGCGGTGCAGGCGTCTTCGGCCTCGGCGCCGATGGTGCTGGCCGCCGCCTCGGGATCGGACGACGGCGGTTCGTCGGCGGGCTCGTACGCAGCCGGCGCGCTGAGCCCCAGCGGTTCGTGGACCGGTGGCGGATCCGCGGGCTCGTTCGGCTACTCCTACCCGCTGGGGGTGCCGGGCGCGTCGAGCGCACTGACGCCGAAGGTCTCGCTGGACTACGACTCGGCGGCGGTGGACGGCAAGACCGCCAGCACCCAGGCGCAGTCCTCGTGGGTGGGCGACGGCTGGTCGACTCCCGACTCCTCCATCCAGCAGACCTTCGTGCCGTGCTCGTCCGATCCGGAGGGCTCACCCGCACCGTCGGCCACGGCGGACCAGTGCTACGCGGGGCAGATCCTGACGCTCTCGCTGAACGGCTCGTCGACGTCGATCGTCTACGACGCCTCGAAGGGCACGTTCACGTCGAGCAACGGTGACGGCTCGAAGATCGCCCACGTCACCGGTTCCAACAACGGGACGGGCACCTACAACACGGACTACTGGACGGTCACCGACCGTTCCGGGACGGTGTACTACTTCGGGCGCAACCAGCTGCCGGGGTGGTCGTCGGGCAAGGCGGTCACCAACTCGGTGGACAGCGTGCCGGTGTACTCCTCGCACTCGGGTGACCCGTGCTACAACGCCTCGGGCTTCGATGCCTCGGTGTGCACGATGGCCTACAAGTGGCACCTGGACTACGTGAAGGACGTCCGGGGCACGGCGATGTCCTACTACTACGCCCAGGACACCAACTACTACGGGCAGAACAACGGGGCGTCGAACACCAAGTACGTGCGCGACTCGTACCTGTCCCGGATCGACTACGGCTTCCTGGACGGTGGCGCCTACGGCACCGTGCCGGACCAGGTCTCCTTCATCACCGGCTCGCGCTGCGTCGCCACGACGTGCGACCCGATCTCGGCGGCGAACAACGCGACGCAGTACCCGGACGTGCCGTTCGACCTGATCTGCAACCAGGGTGCCACCTGCACGCCCAAGGCGCCGTCGATGTTCTCCACCGCGCGCCTCAAGCAGGTCGTCACCAAGCAGTACGACACGGCGAGTTCGCAGTACAAGCCGATCGACACCTGGGACCTCGCACAGACCGAGCCCCCGACGGGTGACGGCACCTCGCCCACCCTGTGGCTGTCGACGATCACGCGGACCGCGAGCGACACCTCCGCCGGCGGCTCCGGCACGCTGGCGCTGCCGCCGGTGAAGTTCGCCGGCACCACGATGCAGAACCGCGTCGACACCGCGAACTTCCCGGGCATGTTCCGCTACCGCCTGACCGCCATCACCACCGAGCTCGGCGCGGTCACCGGCATCAGCTACGGCCTGCCGAACGCGTGCACCGCGGCCTACGTGGCCTCCGCCAACGCGTCAGCCAACACCAACTCCTGCTACCCGGTGAGCTGGACGCCGAAGTTCTACTCGGCGCCGATCACCGACTGGTTCCAGAAGTACGCGGTCACCCAGATCCTGGAGGCCGACGCGACCGGCGGCGCCCTGCAGAAGGCCACCACGTACGAGTACCTCGGCGGCGCGGCCTGGCACTACGACGACAACGAGGTCGTCCAGGCCAAGTACCGCACCTGGGGCCAGTTCCGCGGCTACGCCACCGTCGTCACGCGTACCGGTGACGGGGCGAACGACCGCAAGACCAAGTCCGTCACGGACTACTACCGCGGCATGGACGGGGACTACCTGACCCCGACCACCACGCGCAGCGTCAGCGTCACCGACTCCCAGGGCGGCGTCCACCCCGACAGCGCCCAACTCTTCGGCTCCGCGCTGGAGACCACCTCGTACAAGGGCGACGGCGGCGCGGTCGAGAACTCGACCGTCAGCTCGTACTGGATCTCGCCCGCCCTGGCGACGCGCAACCGCACCGGACTCCCTGCTCTGACCGCGAACACGGTCAAGCCGGTGGAGACCTTCACCCGGCAGGCCGTCACCTCCGGCTGGCAGTACACCGAGACCGACACGACCTACAACTCCAACACCGGCGACGCGAACTTCGGCCTGGCGACGGCGACCTACACGCACACCGTGCCGGTCAACCCGGCCTACGACCAGTGTGCGGTCACCACCTACGCGCCGGCGAACACCTCGCTCAACCTGGTCGGCCTGATCGCCTCCCAGGAGACCGACTCGGCCGCCTGCTCCGGGTACATCCAGGGCGCCAAGCCCTCGGTTCCGGCGTCCGTCAACGCGCTCGGCGCGCCGGCCTCGGTGAACCGCCCGGCGCAGGTGGTCTCCGCGCAGCAGAGCTTCTACGACGACCCGAGCTACGCGACGGCCTTCCCGCAGAGCGCCGCTCCGACGGTCGGCAACGTCACGATGGAGCGCAAGGCCTCCGACTACTCGGGCGGCTTCAGCTGGCAGACCGTCAAGCGCTCCACCTACGACGGGTACGGGCGCCCGCTGGTCGTCTACGACGGCAACGGCAACGCCGGCACCACCAGCTACACGGTGAACGCGGTCGGCCTGACGACCGGTCAGTCCGTCGCCAACGCCAGGGGCCAGGCGATCACCAAGACCTTCGCCCCGGCCAGAGCCCTCACGATGACGGCGACGGACGTCAACGGCGTGGTGGCGACGACCCGGTACGACGTGCTCGGACGGCTCACCTCGGTGTGGCTGAACTCGCGCCCGACCAGCGGCCCGGCTGACCTGCTCTACACGTACACCATTGCGCAGGCCGGCGTGTCGGGGACGACCGCGCAGTCGCTGAACGACTCGCTCGGCTACGCCACGGCTTACACGATCTACGACTCGCTGGGCCGGGTGCGGCAGACCCAGGCGCCGACACCCAAGGGCGGACGCCTGATCGCGGAGTCGTTCTTCGACTCGCGGGGCTGGGTGCGGAAGAAGAACAGCGCCTACTGGGACCCGGACAACTCGCCGTCCCTGTCGGTGGCCTCCGTGCCGCAGGACTCGAAGGTCCCCGACCAGACCGTCTCCACCTACGACGGCCTCGGCCGGGTGGTGGTGGACACCTCATACCAGTACGCGCAGGTCAAGGAGGTCACCACCACCGTCTACGCGGGTGACCGCACCACGGTGATCCCGCCCGACGGCGGCACGGTGAAGAGCACGGTCAAGGACCCGCTGGGCCGCACCGTCGAGAGTGACGACTTCAGCGTCCGGCCGACCGTGACCGCTCCGGCGGACACCTTCACTGGTACTTACGCCGTAAGTGGTGGTACCAGTCAGGCGATCACGTACGGCTTCGACGGGCACGGCAAGCAGAGCACCGTCACCGCCAACGGCTCGACCTGGACCACCACGTACAACCTGCTCGGCCAGGTGACGGCGAAGAACGACCCGGACGCGGGCGCCGACAGCATGCTCTACGACGCTGTCGGCAACCTCGTGCAGACCACCGACTCGCGCGGAAAGGCTGTCAGCACCACCTACGACGTGCTGAACCGCAAGACCGGCACGTACGCGGCCACCCTCGCCAACAAGAGCTCGGCGAACCAGCTCGCCTCCTGGGTCTACGACAACGACAACAGCGTCGCCGGCGTCACCAACCCGATCGGGCACGCCACCACGACCACGTCCTTCGACCAGGGGCAGGCTTACACCACGCAGGCGGTCGGGTTCACCGTGATGGGCAAGTCGGCCGGTGAGACGGTCACCATCCCGTCCGCCGAGGGACTGCTCGCCAAGAGCTACACCTTCAAGCACGTCTACACGGCGATCAAGGGGCTGCCCTACAGCGACCAGTCCCCGGCCGGTGGCGGCCTCCCGCTGGAGACCATCACCTACACCTACGCCACCGCGCTCGACCTGGCCAACGGCGCCACCTCCGGTACCACCGGCTACACCCAGGGCACCAGTTACGACGCGTTCGGGCGGATCGAGCAGAGCACGCTCGGCACGGGCACGAACCTGGCGTACATCACCAACACCCACGACGTGCACACCGGCCAGCTGACCGACCAGCTGGTGTCGCGGTCGAACACCGGGACGCCGAGCGACGTCGACAAGCAGCACTACGACTACGACCTGGCAGGGAACACGACCCGTCAGACCTCGACCCGGCTCGGCGCGACCACCGAGACGCAGTGCTACTCCTACGACCAGCTGGACCGGCTCACCCAGGCGTGGACGGCGACCGACTCCTGCGCCGCAGCCCCGACCGCGCTCAACCACTCCCAGGTGGGCGACCCGATCGGCGGCGGCGCGTACTGGACCGACTGGCAGTTCGACGTGCTGGGCAACCGGACGGTCCAGACCGAGCACTCCACCACCGGCGGCGCCGATGCCGCCACCACCTACACCTACAACGGCAACGGGGCGAACCAGCCCCACAGCCTCACCTCGACCAGCAACGGTTCCGCCTTCACCTACGACACCGCCGGCAACACCCTGCAGCGGACCACCCCGGCCAACGGCGCGCAGACCCTCACCTGGGACGACGCCAGCCGCCTCGCCAAGGTGCACGGCACGGCGGGCGACACCACCTACGTGTACGACGCCAACGGTCAGGTCCTGCTGCAGAAGGACCCGGCCTCCACCGTCCTCTACCTGCCCGGTGAGCAGATCACCCTGGCCGGCGGCGCGACGACCGGCGTCCGCTACACGGCGCTGCCGGGCGGCGGCACGGTGGTGCGCACCGGCTTCGGCGCCAGCTACCGGTTCGAGATCGCCGACCCGCACGGGACGGCGACCCTGAGCCTGGACAGCACGGCGCAGACGCCGACCTGGCGCCAGTTCACCCCCTACGGCGCACCCCGGGGCACCGCGGCCACCTGGCCCGACAACCGCGGCTTCCTCAACGCGCCCGCCAACGGGACCACCGGGCTCACCACCCTCGGCGCCCGGCAGTACGACCCGGTCACCGGCCGGTTCGCCAGTCTGGACCCGCTCTTCGCGGCCGACGACGCCCAGCAGCTCGGCGGGTACAACTACTCGGCGAGCAACCCGGTGGTCAAGAGCGACCCCTCGGGCCTGCGACCCGACCCCGACAGCAAGTGGTGCGACACCCACGCCTGCCCCACCCCGGCCCCGCCGAGCACGGGCACCGGTACGGGCACGCCGCAGGATCCGCCGGGGTGTGCCCACACCGTCAAGTGCGGCCAGGGCGACGACCCGAACGCCAAGCTGAGCGACTACGACAAGAAGATGATCACCTACTCGAAGATCATCAAGACGTCCCACATCAACATGGTGTCGCTGCTCTTCGGCAAGGACGCGGAGACGCAGGCGGGCAAGGACTACGCCGAGTACCGCGAGTGGGTCGAGATGTGCAAGAAGGACATCAACTGCTACGCGGAGATCGACGACAAGTTCGCCGGCTCACTCGACCCCGGAGACCCGTGCGCGAGTGAGGCGGCGCACGCCAGCGGCGCCTGCGGCCTGGAGCGCCCCGCTCCGGACGGGCTCGGGGAGTGGCTGGCCCTGCACGGCCAGATCTCGGCCTCCGGTTGCGTGATCGGTGTGGTGTGCGCGAACGCCACCTTCCAGGGCGGCTACGTCTGGGGGTCGTTCTCGGTCAACGCGCCCTTCCTGACCAAGGACTCGGACCTCGCCAAGCCCGGCGCGTTCTCCACGTTCCGCAGCGCCGTCAAGGCCGGCCTGGGCGGCGGCATCTCCGTCGGCGTGAACAACAAGATGCCGCCGGACCAGAACCTGGGCAGCGGCGGCATCTGCGGGTTCGACGGCGTCGGCGGCTGCATCACCGGCGCGCCGCCCGGGCCTGGCGGGAACATCGGGGTGTCCGTCGGCGGCGGCGTCGGCATCTACCCGACCGGATCCCGGTCGACCGACCCGATCTTCCTGACCCAGCTCCCCGGAGCGGCCTACCGCTGGATCACCCGCTGATCCCCTGACGCCACCCCGAAGGCACCGAAGGCACCGAAGGCCCCGACTCGCCGAGCCGGGGCCTTCGGCCTTCCCGGGCCGGCGCGCGTCTGCCGACTCACGCCGGGCGGGCGCCGCCGGGGCACGCACCTCGACGGCTTCCCGTCAGTCGCCCATGGCCCCGGCCCCCCTTGGGGCTGGGGGAGACGCCCGCTGATCCGACGTGAGTCGACAGACGCGCCCTAGGATGCGGCCTGTGACCGAAACCCTGCAGGACGCGGCGCTCGTCCTGGTGTTCATCGTGCTGGGCGGGCTGTTCAACGTCGCGGAGATCGCGTTGATCTCGCTGCGCGAGGGGCAGATCCGGACGCTGGAGACGGCCGGGTCGCGGCGGGCCGCGCGGGCCGCGCACCTGGCGGCGGACCCGAACCGGTTCCTGGCGGCGGTGCAGGTCGGGGTGACCTGCATGGGGTTCCTGTCGGCGGCGTTCGGCGCCGACACGCTGTCCGGGAAGCTGGCGCCGGTGTTCGTGGACGCGGGCCTCTCGACGGGCGTCGCGGACGCGGTGGCGCTGGTCTCGCTGACCCTGGTGATCTCGTACGCCTCGCTGGTGCTGGGCGAGCTGACGCCCAAGCGGATCGGCCTGCAGCGGGCCGAGTCGATCGCGCTGCTGGCCGCGCCGGTGGTGGACGTGATGTCGGTGGCGCTGCGGCCGGTGATCTGGCTGCTCGGCCACTCGACCAACCTGATGGTGCGTCTGCTGGGCGGCGATCCGACCGCCGGGCGCGGCGCGATGAGCCCCGAGGAACTCCGCGGGCTGGTCGCCGCCAACACCGAACTGGGCAGCGACGAACGCGAGTTGATCAACGACGTGTTCGCCGCGGGGGAGCGCCAGCTGCGCGAGGTGATGGTCCCACGCACCGAGGTGACCTTCCTGGACGCCGACCGGCTGGTCAGCGAGGTCCGCCCGGAGGCCGACTCCTCCCCGCACTCCCGCTACCCCGTCACCGAGGGCTCGTACGACGCGGTCACCGGCTTCGTGCACGTCCGCGACCTGTACGGGGTGCGCGGCGAGCAGGCCGCCCGGGTCCGCGACCTGGCCCGGCCGGTCAAGCTGCTGCCGGCCACCAAGCGGGTGCTGGAGGCGATGGGGGAGATGCGCCGGGAGGGCCACCACCTGGCGATCGTGGTCGACGAGTACGGCGGCACCGCGGGCATCGTCACCCTGGAGGACCTGGTCGAGGAGGTGATCGGCGAGATCCGCGACGAGTACGACGAGCAGGACACCACCGCCACCCGCCGGCTGGCCGGCGGCGGGGTCGAACTCGACGGCCTGCTCAACCTCGCCGACTTCGCCCAGGAGACCGGCTTCGCGCTGCCCGAGGGCCCGTACGAGACGGTCGCGGGCTACGTGGTGCGCGAGCTCGGCCGGCTGCCGGAGAAGGGCGACCAGGTGGTCGCCGACTCGGGGGCGCGGCTGACCGTCGCCCGGATGGACGGCCGGCGGATCGAACGGGTCCGGGTGAGCGCGGTCACACTGGCCCATCCGGTCGGGCCGGAGGTTTCCTGAGCGACCGGTGGAACTGGAAGAATGACCGCATGGTCAACGCAGCGGTCACCGGTCCCGTGAAGGACCGTCCCCGGGTGCTCTCCGGCATCCAGCCCACCTCAGGCTCGTTCCACCTGGGCAACTACCTCGGCGCGGTGCGCCAGTGGGTCGACCTGCAGAAGGAGAACGACGCCTTCTACATGGTGGTGGACCTGCACGCGATCACCGTCGAGCAGGACCCGGAGACGCTCCGGAACAACACCCGGATCTCCGCCGCGCAGCTGCTCGGCGCGGGCCTCGACCCGGAGCACTGCACCCTGTTCGTGCAGTCCCAGGTGCCCGAGCACGCCCAGCTGGCGTGGGTGATGAACTGCCTCACCGGGTTCGGCGAGGCCTCCCGGATGACCCAGTTCAAGGACAAGTCGGCCAAGCAGGGCAACGACCGCACCACGGTCGGCCTGTTCACCTACCCGATCCTGATGGTCGCCGACGTGCTGCTCTACCAGGCCGACGCCGTCCCGGTCGGCGAGGACCAGCGCCAGCACCTGGAGCTCACCCGCGACCTCGCGGACCGCTTCAACACCCGCTACGGGCAGACCTTCACCGTCCCCAAGCCGTACATCCTCAAGGAGACGGCGAAGATCCAGGACCTGCAGGACCCGGCCGCGAAGATGAGCAAGTCCGCGGCCACCGACAAGGGCCTGGTGAACCTGCTGGACCCGCCGAAGACCAGCGCCAAGAAGTTCAAGAGCGCCGTCACCGACACCGACACCGTGGTGACCTACGACGAGGCGAACAAGCCCGGCGTCTCCAACCTGCTGCGGATCCACTCCGCGATGAGCGGGATGAGCATCGACGAACTGGTCGCGCACTTCGACGGCAAGATGTACGGCGCCCTGAAGACCGAGCTGGCCGACCTGTTCACCGAGTGGGTGACGCCGTTCCAGGCCCGCACCCGGCAGTACCTGGACGACCCGGCCGAGCTGGACCGGGTGCTCGCGCTGGGCGCCGAGAAGGCCCGCGCGGTGGCGGCCGAGACGCTGGCCCAGGTGTACGACCGCATCGGCTTCCTGGCGCCGAAGCGCTGATGCCGACGGCTGCCGTCCCCGGTGGTGACGACCTCGACGAGGCCGTCACCATCGGCGTGTCCATACACGTGCCGGAGCCGTACGGCAGCCAGGTGCAGGACGCCCGGGCCGGGCACGGCGACCCGCAGGCCCGGGCGATACCCACCCACGTCACCCTGCTGCCGCCCACCGAGGCCGGCACCGGGCGACTGCCGGAGATCGACCGCCACCTGCGCGCGGTGGCCGCGCTGCAGCGGCCGTTCCGGATGCTGCTGCAGGGCAGCGGCACCTTCCGCCCGATCTCCCCGGTGGTGTTCATCCGGGTCGAGGAGGGCGCCCAGGAGTGCCGGGTGCTGGAGGCCGAGGTCCGCTCCGGGCCGCTCGCCCGCGAGCTCGCCTTCCCGTACCACCCGCACGTCACCGTCGCGCACGGCCTGAGCGAGCCGGTGCTGGACGAGGCGTACGAGAAGGCCCGCGGTTTCCGCGCCGCCTTCGAGGTCGCCGAGTTCGTGCTCTCCCGGTTCGGCGCCGACGAGGTCTGGCGGCCCTGGCGCAGCTACCGGTTCGGCATCGCCTGAGCGCCCGCTGAACAGCGCATGAGTGCAGGTTGAGGGCGGTCTGACCGTTTCACCCGCAGGCACTGCCAGTTCGATGAGAAAGCTTCGTCGGCACTTCGCCCGCCGTTGTGTCCTTGTTAGCGTCGCGACCAGGAACGAGGCGCGGCGGGAGAGACATGGCGGCCAAGACGGTGCTGAGGCCGGTCCGACGGGCCGCCGGACGGGCCCTGCGGGCGTGCGGACTGCTGCCGCCCCCGCCGTCCGCCCCCGTCGATCCGCAGCGGCTGCGCGAGGACGAGCTGCGGGCCGCCGGTGTTCAACTCGCACGCGATCGAGACCGGACTGCACCGGATCCCCGGCCTGGCCGAGCACTTCCTGTACTTCAACGACGACATGTTCCTCGGCCGGCCGGTCCGCCCCGAGGACTTCTTCCTCGGCAGCGGACTGCCCAAGGTCTTCCGCGACACCCGGATCGTCCCGCCGCCCGCCCCCGGCACCGACGTCTACACCGCCGCCCAGCAGACCACCCGCCGCCTGCTCGAACGCGACCACGGCCGCGCCCTCACCCGGGTGCTCAGCCACGTCCCCTACCCGCTGCGGCGCAGCCTGCTGCGCGACGCCGAACGCCGCTGGGCCCCCGAACTGCGGGCCACCGGCCGCTCCGGCTTCCGGGCCGGCACCGACGTCGCCCCCATCACCCTCGCCGCCTACCACGCGCTGCTCACCGGCCGCGCCGTCGACGGCGCCCTGACGCACGCCTACCTCGCCACCGACCGGCCCGCCGACCGCGCCCGCCTCGCCGACCTGCTCGACCGGCGCGACCTGGACGTCTTCTGCCTGGCCGACGGCGGCGACCGCCCCGCCGCCGAACAGGCGCACGCGGTACGGGAGTTCCTCGCCGCGTACTTCCCGGTGCCGGGCCCCTGCGAGGGCGCGGGACAGCCGACGAACCGTCAGGCCGTCCCGCGCGGCGCGAACACCCGGGCGTAGCGCGGGCTCCCGAAGCGGGGGCTACCGCGCTCCCGCTACTTCTCGGCGGCCGCCAGCAGCGCGTCGACCACCCGCGCCGACGCCTGGCCGTCGTCCAGGTCGCCGTACGCCTCCTTGAAGGCCGCGTACTTCTGCGCGTACTCCGCCGCGAGCTCCGGCACCCGGCCGAGCGCCGCCACGACCTCCTCGGAGGTGCGCAGCAGCGGACCCGGCGCCTGCGCCTCGAAGTCGAAGCTGAAGCCGCGCAGGTTGTCCCGGTAGTGCTCCAGGTCGTAGGCGAAGAACAGCACCGGCCGGCCCGTGCACAGGAAGTCGAACACCGACGCCGAGTAGTCCGTCACCAGCACGTCCGCGACCAGCAGCAGCTCCGCCATGTCGGGGTAGCTGGAGACGTCCCAGACGTAGCCGTTGCCGGCGTCCGGCACCTGGCCGCAGATCACCTCGTGGCTGCGCACCAGCAGCACCTGGTCCTCGCCCAGGGCGGCCTTCGCGGCGTCCAGGTCGAGCCGCAGGTCCAGCTGGTAGCCGCCGTCCGGCAGCCGGCGGTCCTCCCGGAAGGTCGGCGCGTACAGCACCACCCGCTTGCCCTCCGGCAGGCCCAGCTGCTCGCGCACCCGCTCCGCGGTCTTCTCCCGGTCGGCGGCGAACAGCACGTCGTTGCGCGGGTAGCCGCTCTCCAGCACCTCGCCCTCGTACCGGAACGCCCGCCGCAGCACCGGCGCCGACCAGCGGTTGCCCGCCAGCACCAGGCTCCACTGCGGGACCTCCTGGGCCAGGTGCTCCAGGTAGTCGGAGTCGGTGAACCAGACCTTCTCGAAGTCGTGGCCGATCCGCTTCAGCGGGACGCCGTGCCAGGTCTGCAGCACCACCTGGCCGGGGCGGCGGCGGAAGAACGTCGGCAGGTGGGTGGAGGCGACCACGTACTTCGCGGTGGCCAGCGCCTCGAACCACTCCGGCGAACGGTGCCGCAGCGGCTCCGCGGTCTGCGGCAGCTCCGTCTGCAGGTCCACCGAGGTCCACAGGTGACGCAGCGGCAGGCCGCGGCGCACCAGCTCCTCGTGCACCGCCCGCGGCGAGTCGGCGTACGCGCCGCCCAGCGCCGACCAGCGGTCCTCGCGCACGCCGTGGTACAGCACCGTGTCGGTCAGCGGGGCGCGCTGCAGCTCGGCGAAGGCGAGCCGCTGCTCGCGCTGCCGGTAGCCGCTGCGCTCCTCCGGCGCCAGCGCGTCGTACGCCTCCAGCGACAGGCCGTCGAACAGGCGGCGCTCCAGCGCGATGGTCTTGCCGCGGGCGTCCACCTCCAGCGGCAGCGCGTCGTTGGCGGACGCGCCGACCAGCGCGGTCGGCCAGCGGCTGCCCGCGGCGGCGCCGACCGGGCGGAACAGCACCGTCCAGGTGCCCTTGTGCAGCGGCACCCGGCCGGCGAACGACGCGGTCGGCACGGCCGGCAGCGCCGCCCGGAACCGGCCGTCGGCGATCTCCACCGGGTAGGCGTGCTCCTCGCGCAGCGTCTTGTGCCGGATCACCAGCTCGTAGCGGTGCTCACCGGGCAGCGGGAAGGAACCGGAGACCACGAAGCCCTCGGTGCCCTGCGCCGGGGCGACCTCCTCCACCACCGGCTGCAGCACCTGGTCGGACAGCTGCAGGTAGCCGCCGGGGGAGGGCTTGGCGTACAGCGCCCGGGTGCCCTCGGCGATCGCCGTGTGCAGCGTCGGCACGGCCTCGCGGTCGTCCAGCACCACCGGCAGCGCGCCGCCCTCGGCGAGCTTCAGCTCGACGTCCCAGCGGTCGCGCAGCCGCTCCGCGGCGGCCGGGTCGAGGGCGTCCCAGGCCTTGCGGACCGCGGTCAGCGCCTCGACCGCCACCTGCGCGGTGAACGGCACGTCCCGGCCCTGCGGCACGCCGAGCTCCAGCGGCACCACCACGTCGCGGTCGGACTCCACGTGCTTCAGCCGCAGCTCCGCACCGGCCAGGTCGGGGCCGGAGCGGACCAGGCCGCGGATCTCCAGGCCGCCGCGCTCGGCGGTCACCGACACCGCCCGGGCGCGCACCCGCTCCACCCGCAGCAGCAGGTAGGTGTCGCGCAGCCAGGGCACGATCCGCACGTCGTCCGCGACCCAGTGCACCGGCGGGTGCTCGGCGCGGTCGTGCCAGCCGCCGGCCACCCGGCCCTTGTACACGCCGCCCTTGCCGGCGCCGGCCACCAGCACCCGCCAGGAGCCTTCCTTCCACTCCCCGCGGTGCTTGAGCCGCTGCGGGTCGATGGTGGCGGAGAAGCCCGCCCAGTCGCAGCTGTACAGGTCGTGGTTGGAGCTGGCGGTCGCCTCCGGGCTGTACTCGGCGCGGGTCTGCACGCCCACCACCCGGCGGCCGGTCGCCTCGCGCAGGATCAGCGCCCGCACCATGTCGTGCTTGTGCTCGGCGCCCAGGTGCTCCGGGTAGGCGTGCCCGGCGAGCTGCAGCTTGCCGTCCTCCCAGCGGGCCTCGTACAGCCGAGAGCGCATCACCAGCGCGTTCTTCAGCCGCAGCACGTCCGCCGGGACGGACTTGCGGCCGCCGCGCAGGAACGGGTAGTCGGCGAACGGGCGGAGCAGGCCGCGGGCCGGGGCGGCGCCGTTGCTCTCCTTCTCGAACCGCAGCTGCTCGATCAGCTCGTCCATCCGGCCCTGCAGGGTCAGGTGGTACTTCAGCCGCAGCGGCGCCCGCATCCTGCGGACCTGGTCCGGGCCGATGGCGCGCAGCAGCCGGGTCACCGACTCCAGGTACGCGGCGTTGTACGCCTCGTCGCCCTCCAGCACCGAGTTGAAGAACATCGGGATCTCCTCGACGAGGTTGTTCTCGTCGTAGGAGCGCAGGTACTTGCGGAACTTCGGGTCGGACTGCGAGGTCATCCAGTCGCGCACCAGCTCCATCGACTTGACCCGGTCGGTGACGCCCCGCGGGTTGGTCTTCATCTGGGTGATCGACATCTCGCCGACCTCCCGCTCGCGCCAGTGGTAGATCGGGTCGGCCAGCACGTCCACCCGGCGGGCCAGGTAGTGGTGCGGCACGCTGACCGGCGCGTCCTCGTACAGGATGCCCTCGGGGTACAGCACCCCGGCCTCGTCGAAGAACGCGCGCCGGTACATCTTGTTCCACGCGGTGCGGTCGGTGACCAGCGCCGGGATCTCGGTGACGTGGGTGCGCAGCCGGGTCGCCGCGAACGGCTTCTTGTGGCCCCCGGACTGGTAGTAGCCGATCGCGCGGAACCGCAGCACGTTGCCGGTGCAGAAGTCCGAGCCGGTCTCCTCCAGGGTGCCGATCATCAGCTCGTACGCGGACGGCGGCAGGGTGTCGTCGCTGTCCACGAAGGCGAGGAACTCGGTCCCCTCGGCGATGTGCCGGTAGCCGGTGTTCCGGGCCGCCCCCAGGCCCTTGTTCACCTGCTTGACCAGCCGGAAGCGGGAGTCCTTGGCGGCGTACGCCTCGGCGATCGCCGCGCTGGAGTCCTTCGAGCCGTCGTCGACCATGACGCACTCGAAGTCGTCGAAGGTCTGGGCGGCGATGGAGTCCAGGCACTCCTCGAGATAGCGCTCGACGTTGTAGATCGGGACGACGACGGACAGACGGGGGGCCATCGGTAGCGCAGAGCCTTTCCTCAGGAGGTGCGACCGGGTTGCCCGA
Source organism: Kitasatospora sp. NPDC049285 (assembly GCF_040678815.1). Classification (NCBI taxonomy): domain Bacteria; kingdom Bacillati; phylum Actinomycetota; class Actinomycetes; order Kitasatosporales; family Streptomycetaceae; genus Kitasatospora; species Kitasatospora sp. NPDC049285. The sequence continues at coordinate 15,093 of NZ_JBFAQR010000031.1, forward strand.
AAATGCGAGTAATCCGGACCGTTACCAGCGGCGATCCTACCTCCCGATTGTTGCTAGTCTGCGCCTGGCCAGGCCAGGTCCAGGAGAGTGAGAAATGCCCCGGTTCAGCGTCATCGTCCCGGTCCACGCCGTCGAGGAGTACCTGCCCGCCTGCCTGGAGTCGGTGCTCACGCAGTCCTTCCGGGACTTCGAACTGATCGCCGTCGACGACCGCTCCCCGGACGGCTGCGGCGCGCTGCTCGACGAGGCCGCCGCCCGCGACCCGCGGATCACCGTCCGCCACCTGGAGCGCAACGTCGGCCTCGGCCTCGCCCGCAACGCCGGGATCGAACTCGCCACCGGCGACTACCTGCTCTTCCTGGACAGCGACGACACCCTCACCCCCGACCTGCTGGCCGCCGCCGACGCCCGGCTGCGCGCCACCGACGACCCCGACCTGCTGGTCTACGACTACGCCCGCTCCTACTGGGACGGCCGGGTGGTCCGCTCCGCCTCCGCCCCGGTGTTCGCCAGGCCCGGCGCCGAGGTCTTCACCCTGGACGAGCGCCGCGACCTGCTCGACCTGCTGCAGGTGGTGTGGAACAAGGCCTACCGCCGCGAGTTCGTCGCCCAGCAGGGCCTGACCTTCCCCGCCGGGTACTACGAGGACACCCCGTGGACCTACCCGGCGCTGCTCGCCGCCGAGCGGATCACCCTGCTCGACAAGGTCGGCGTGCACTACCGGCAGCGCCGCGAGGGCGGCAACATCCTGGCCACCGCCTCCCGCAAGCACTTCGACGTCTTCGACCAGTACGACCGGGTCTTCGCCTTCCTGGACGCCCGCCCCGACCTGGACCGCTGGCGCCCGGTGATCTACCGGCTGATGCTCGGCCACCTGGCCACCGTGGTCGGCAAGCCCGGCCGGGTCCCGGCCGGCGACCGCCGCGAGTACTTCCGCCGCGCCGCCGACCACTGCGCCCGGCTCCGCCCCGACGGCTACCGCCCGCCGGCCGGCCCCGAGGGCGTGCGCGGCGAACTGCTCAGCCGCGGCAGCTACCTCGGCTTCCAGAGCCTGCGGGTGCTCGCCAAGGCCCGCCGCGCCGTCCGGCACTGACGGACCCTCACCCCACCCGCACGCGTCGCTCCCGGGCCCTCCACCGGCGGCGCGGTATACAGCGAGGCGTGGACTTCCTCACCAAACTGCCGGTGATCGGCCCGCTCGTCTCGTGGGTGCTGCGCAGCCGCGCGTACCGGGTGTACCTGCTGTTCACCGACGTCCAGGGCAACCGGCTGGCCGGGGCGGTCACCTTCTTCGGCTTCCTCGCCCTGTTCCCGCTGCTCACCGTGGCGCTGGCGATCGCGCTGGCCACCCTCTCCGACTCCCGGGTGCACCAGCTCCAGGACAAGATCTCCGAGCAACTGCCCGGCCTGTCCGACTCGCTCGACCTGAACGCGATGGTCGCCAACGCCGGCACCATCGGCCTGGTCAGCGGCGTGCTGCTGCTGGTCTCCGGCCTCGGCTGGGTGGACACCATGCGCGGCTCGGTGCGCGCCGCCTGGCGGCTGCCCGCGGAGGGCGGCAACCCGGTGCTGGTGAAGGCCCGCGACTGCCTGGTGCTGCTCGGCCTCGGCGTGGTCTGCCTGGCCTCGCTGGCCGCCTCCGCGGCCGCCACCACGCTGGCCCACCGGCTCGCCGACTGGCTCGACCTCGGTGGCGGGGCCGCCCGCTGGCTGCTCTCCGCGCTCGGCTTCCTGATCGCCGTCGGCGCCGACCTGCTGCTCTTCGCCTACCTGCTCGGCCCGTTCCCGCGGATCCACGGCCAGCGCCGCCGCGCCCTGCTGGCGGGCGCGCTGATCGGCGCGGTCGGCTTCGAACTGCTGAAGCTGCTGCTCTCCTCGTACCTCGGCTCGGTCGCCGGGCGCAGCCTGTACGGCGCGTTCGGCGTGCCGGTGGCGCTGCTGCTCTGGATCGACTTCGTCGCGCGGCTGTTGATGTACTGCGCGGCCTGGACGGCGCTGGCCGACCCGGAGGCCGCCCGGCAGCGCGCCGTCGAGCAGGCACGCAAAGCCCTCGAAAACGCCGAAGGATCTCCGGAGTTTCCCCCTGTCCAGCATCCGGACGAATGACTATGATCCCGGTCACAGTCGGTTGGTCGACCCCCCTGAGCCCAGCCGCACCGAGCTCTCTGGAGGTCGCGTGTCCAGCACCGACACCACCGCCGCGCCGGCGAAGCCCGCCACGCCCGACGACGTCCCCGGCTGGTTCTTCCGAGTGGACCGCGAGGTCTTCGGCTGGCTGCTGAGCCGACAGACCGGCGCCGGCGTCACCGGCGACCTGCTCGAACTCGGCGCCTACCTCGGTCGCTCCGCCATCCTGCTCGGCGACCACCTGCAGCCCGGCGAGTCGTTCACCGTCTGCGACCTGTTCGACTCGGACGCCCCGGACGACGGGAACTCCGCCGAGATGAACATGTCGTACCGCTCCACGCTCACCCGGCGCGCCTTCGAGACCAACTACCTGGCGTTCCACCCCGAACTGCCGACCATCGTCCAGGCCCCGACCTCGGTCCTCGCCGACGGCCGGATCCGCACCGGCAGCTGCCGCTTCGTCCACGTCGACGCCTCGCACCTGTACGAGCACGTGGCCGGCGACATCCTGGTCGCCCGGGACGCACTGGCCAAGGACGGCATCGTCGCCCTCGACGACTACCGCGCCCCGCACACCCCCGGAGTGGCCGCCGCGGTCTGGGAGGCGGTCTTCACCCTCGGCCTGCGGCCGGTGCTGCTCACCCCGGAGAAGTTCTACGGAACCTGGGGCGACCCGGACGCCGTCCGCGACGACCTGCTCGCCCGGGACTGGCGCGGCGACGGCTTCCGGATCGACGAGGAACAGCTCGCCGGGCAGCGCTGCCACCGCCTCGCCTACGACGAGCCGTCCCCCGCCGCCCACCGCTCCACCGCCCGCCGGGTCGCCCTCGACGTCCTCCCGCCGATCGCCGCCCGGGCCGCCCGCAAGGCGCTGCGCGCGGCCCGCAACCGCAAGCCTGCCTGACGGCCCGTCGCCCCCCCCGGGCCTGACCTGCCGTCAGGCCCCGCGGCGGGCCGCCCGGCGGCGCAGCGCACGCAGCCGCAGCAGCCCCGCGCCCGCGACCGCCGCGCACACCGCGACGGCCCACCAGGTGGCCATGTCCGGGCCGTCGCTCGCCGCGGCGTGCGCGGCACGGGCCGGGCCGGCGGGCGGCTGCGCCGCGCCGTTCGGCTGCGCCGCGCTGCTCGGCGGGCCCGCGGCGGGCTGCGGGGCCGGGCTCGGCGAGGACTCGGCCGCCGGAGCCACGGGAACGCCCCGGTCCTCGGCGAGGGTCCCGACGGGGGTGACCTTGTCGGCCGCGGCGAAGCCCCAGTCCAGCAGCGCCGCGGTCTCGTCGTACACCTTCGGGTTGGTGACGGTGTGCATCACCGTCACCAGCAGGGTGCGGCCGCCGCGTTCGGCGGCGCCGGTGAAGGTCGCCCCGGCATTGGTGGTGTAGCCGTTCTTCACCCCGATCAGGCCCGGGTAGGTGCCGAGCAGGCGGTCGGTGTTGGCGATCCCGAAGCTGCCGCGCTGCCCGGTCGTCTTGTCCACCGCACCGGGGAACTGCGCCGAGCGGGTCCCGCAGTACGCCCGGAAGTCGGCGTTCTTCAGCCCGGCCCGGGCGAACAGCGTCAGGTCGTACGCCGAGGAGAGCTGCCCGTCCATGTCGTAGCCGTCCGGGGTGACCACATGGGTGTCGCGGGCCTGCAGCGCCTCGGCGCGGGCCTGCATCTCGGCGACGGTCGGCTCGACGCCGCCGTTCATGTGGGCGAGGACGTGCACGGCGTCGTTGCCGGAGCTCAGGAACACCCCGCGCCACAGGTCCTCGACCTTGTAGTCGAGGTCCTCCTTGATGCCGACCAGGCTGCTGCCCGCGCCCATGCCCATCAGCTCGGCGGGCGCCACCCGGTGCACCGTCGCGGCCGGGAACTTCGGCAGCACGGTGACCGCGAACAGCATCTTCAGCGTGGAGGCGGGCGGCAGTTGGCTGTGCGGGTTGAACGAGGCCAGCACCTCGCCGCTGCCGGCGTCGGCGACCATCCAGGACTTGCCGGTCAGACCGGTGGGCAGCGGCGGCGCCCCGGGCAGCGGAGACACCTGCACCCCCGCCATGCCCAGCCGCTCGCCGCCCACGACCGCGGGCGGAGGGGCGTCCGCGCCGTCGGCGCGGGCGGCGGGTGCGCCGAGCGACACCACCAGGACAGCGGCGGCCGAACCGTGGACCAGTCGGCGGATTATCTGCATACCGGAACGGTCCCCAGCCGCCGCCCGCCCTTCCCGGACCCCGCCCGCCGACGCCACGAACGAGTACCCCCGGCTGCTCCGTTCGGCGCTCCCCGCATACTGGACGGGCATCCCGTCTGCCGCGAAGGACCCGTCATGAAGCTCAGCCGCCCGGTCTCCTGGTTCCTCACCGCCTTCGGCGTCTGGTCGGTCTTCATCTGGACCACCTTCGTCAAGAACCTGTGGAAGGACTCCGGCGGCCAGGCCTTCGTGAACGGCGACCACGGCCAGCCCACCGCCTTCTTCTGGGTCCACCTGCTGCTCGCCGTCACCTCCCTCGCCCTCGGCCTCGCCATCGGCTGGATCGGCGTCCGCGGGCTGCGCGCCCTCAAGCGCGCCGCCGTCGCGCAGCCCACCGAATAGCCCCGCGAACAGCCCCGCCGAACAGCGCTCCCGGATCTGACGTGAACACTCTGTCGGTGGCCGGATCCTGCTGCTAGCCTGCCCGGCACGAGTTCCGGGCGGCGGCGGGCGAGGGGCTTGTCGCCGGGCCCGGGGAGCAGGGGACTTGGGGAGGCTCGCGATGAGCACCAGTGCCACCCTCGACCACGCCAGGCCGGAGTGGGGCGTGCGGCAGGAACGGGAACGGCGGCACCGGCGCGCCAAGTCCCGGCTACGACTGCCCTTCGCGGTCGCCGCGGCCAGCGAGGCCGTGCTGCTGTTGTGGTGGCTGGCCGCGTACCCGGCGTTCACCGCGGGCGACCCGGACGGCTCGGCGCCGCTGTACGCGGCGGCCGTCCGCTGGACGACCCGGCTCACCGGCACCACCGGCACGATCACCCTGCTGCAGACCTTCGCGGTGGCCTTCGCCCTCGGCTACCTGACCGCCGCACTCGCCCGCTTCGGAGTCCGCGGACGCTACACCGGACCGGTCGCCCTGGCACTCGCCGCACTGCCGCCGACCGGCGGCTTCGTCGTCTCGCTCACCCCCCAGGTCGCGTACACCGCAGGCGTCCTGATGCTCAGTGGGGTCGGCCTGCGGCTGCTCGTCCGCCGCAGCGAAGGCACCCTGCACCGCGGCGGCCCCGCCCAGCGACTCGACCTCGCCGCGCTCTTCGCGGCCGTCCTCGTACTCGCCCTCACCGGCACCCGCGGAGCCGGCACCGCGCTGGTCGCCGTCGCCGTGCTGCTGCTCTTCCTGCCCCGGGTACGGGCCCGGCTCGCCCTGCTCACCGCCGTCGCCCTGGCCGTGCCGATCGCCCTAGGCCTGTTCGGACACCCCGCCAGCCACGCCGGCGACCTCCACACCCTGCGCGCCGCCGACCTGGCACTCGCCTACCACCGCGACCCCACCCAGTTCACCCCGGCGCAGCGCACCGTGCTCGCCGCCGTCGCCCCGCTCACCGCCTGGGACGCGGCCGGCGCCGACTGCTCCTCCACAGCGGCGCTCACCGCCCGCTGGGGCGAGGCCGCCGCGGCCCGGCGCGGCCCGCAACTCGCCGAGATCTGGCAGCAGTTGCTCCGCGACCACCCCGACCGGGTGTTGGACGCCCGGCTCTGCCGCGGACGCCTCGCCTGGGGCGTGTGGGCCGGCACCGCCGACCAGCACGCCGAGACCCTGGTCGCCCCCGCCGACCCCGACTCCCGCGGCCTGTTCGCCCCGCTGCACTCCGTCGCCACCTGGAGCACCACCCTGCTGCGCGCCCCGCAGCTCGACTGGATCCTCTGGCGCGGCGCCCTCTGGGCCTACCTCGGCCTGGCCGCCGCCGTCCTCTACGCCTGGCGGCACCGGCTCGCCGCGATCGTCCCGGTAGCCGGCGCGGCGCTCCTCGGCGTCCAACTCGCCCTCACCGCCTCGGCCGCGAACCAGGACTACCGCACGATGGCCCCGGCGCTCTTCCTCGGCCCACTCCTCCTGACCCTCGCAACGGTCAGGTCGGGAGGACCGAACCAGGGGCTCGGGGAACTGCGAGGCGAGTGACTCGCGGTCTCGGGCTGGCTGTGCGTCATGGAGACCTCTGAGCGCCCAGATCTCGCAGCGCCCTCGAACCCTCGCCGCCACGCACTCCCGCCGTTCCCCGGGCCCCTTGTGAGCTTCGCTCACCCGGGCCCCTGAAGACCCGAAAGGCCCGCCCCGGAGTTGAACTCCAGGACGGGCCTTTCGGTGTGGCGGAGCCTAGAAGCGGCGGGTGACCAGCGCCCGCTTGACTTCCTGGATCGCCTTGGTGACCTCGATGCCGCGGGGGCAGGCCTCGGAGCAGTTGAAGGTGGTGCGGCAGCGCCACACGCCCTCGCGGTCGTTGAGGACCTCGAGGCGCTGCTCGGCGCCCTCGTCGCGCGAGTCGAAGATGAAGCGGTGCGCGTTGACGATGGCCGCCGGGCCGAAGTACTGGCCGTCGTTCCAGAACACCGGGCACGAGGAGGTGCACGCGGCGCACAGGATGCACTTGGTGGTGTCGTCGAAGCGCTCGCGGTCGGCCTGCGACTGCAGGCGCTCGCGGGTCGGCTCGTTCCCGTTGGTGATCAGGAACGGCATGACGTCCTTGTACGCCTGGAAGAACGGGTCCATGTCCACGATCAGGTCCTTGAGGACCGCGAGGCCCTTGATGGCCTCGATCGTGATCGGCTTCTCCGGGTTGACGTCCTTGATCAGGGTCTTGCACGCCAGCCGGTTGCGGCCGTTGATCCGCATGGCGTCCGAACCGCAGATGCCGTGCGCGCAGGAGCGGCGGTACGTGAGCGTGCCGTCCTGCTCCCACTTGATCTTGTTGAGCGCGTCCAGGACGCGCTCCTTCGGGTCCATCAGGAGCTGGTAGTCCACCCACACCGGGTCCGGGTGCTCCTCCGGGTTGAACCGGCGGATCCGGAAGGTGACGTTGATCAGCTGAACGCTGGCCGACTCTGCCGCGTCCAGCGCGGCCGAGTGCGTCTCGACGGTCGGAGTGGACATCAGTACTTACGCTCCATCGGCTGGTAGCGGGTCTGCACGACCGGCTTGTAGTCGAGGCGGATCGAGGTGGAACCGTCCTCGGCCACCTCGCGGTACGCCATGGTGTGCTGCATGAACTTCACGTCGTCGCGGGTCGGGAAGTCCTCGCGGTAGTGACCGCCTCGGGACTCCTCGCGGGCGAGCGCCGAGACGACCAGCACCTCGGCCAGGTCGAGCAGGTTGCCCAGCTCGATGGCCTCCAGCAGGTCGGTGTTGTAGCGCGAACCCTTGTCCTGGATCGAGACGTTCTTGAAGCGCTCCTTGAGCGCCGCCACGTCCTCCACGGCCTGCTGCAGGGTCTTGCCGGTGCGGTAGACGGACGCGTTGGCGTCCATCGACTCCTGCAGCTCCAGGCGGATCTTGGCGACCGACTCGGTGCCGGTGGACTCCCGCAGGCCCTCCACCAGCGCCTCGACCACCGCGCCCGGGTTCTCCGGCAGCTCGACGAAGTCGTGCTTGTCGGCGTACGCGGCGGCGGCGATGCCCGCGCGGCGGCCGAACACGTTGATGTCCAGCAGCGAGTTGGTGCCCAGGCGGTTGGCGCCGTGCACCGACACGCACGCGACCTCGCCCGCGGCGTACAGGCCCGGGACGACGTCGGTGTTGTTGCTCAGGACCTCACCCTCGACGTTGGTCGGGATGCCGCCCATCGCGTAGTGCGCGGTGGGCTGGATCGGGATCGGGTCCGTGTAGGGCTCGATGCCGAGGTAGGTCCGGGCGAACTCGGTGATGTCGGGCAGCTTGGCGTCCAGCTGCTCCGGCGGAAGGTGCGTCAGGTCCAGGTAGACGTGGTCGCCGTCGGGGCCGCAGCCGCGGCCGGCCCGGATCTCCGAGTAGATCGCGCGGGAGCACACGTCACGGGACGCCAGGTCCTTCATGACGGGGGCGTAGCGCTCCATGAAGCGCTCGCCGTCCTTGTTGCGCAGGATGCCGCCCTCGCCGCGGGCGCCCTCGGTGAGCAGGATGCCCATCCGCCAGATGCCCGTCGGGTGGAACTGGAAGAACTCCATGTCCTCCAGCGGCAGGCCCCGGCGCAGCGCCACGGCCTGGCCGTCACCGGTCAGGGTGTGCGCGTTCGAGGTGACCTTGAACATCTTGCCGGTGCCGCCGGAGGCGAACACCACGGCCTTGGCCTGGAAGACGTGGATCTCGCCGGTGGCGAGCTCGTAGGCCACCACACCGGCGGTCTTGCCCTCGTTGATCAGCAGGTCGAGGACGTAGAACTCGTTGAAGAACTCCACACCGTGCTTGACGCAGTTCTGGAACAGCGTCTGCAGGATCATGTGGCCGGTGCGGTCCGCGGCGTAGCAGGACCGGCGGACCGGGGCCTCGCCGTGGTTGCGGGAGTGGCCGCCGAAGCGGCGCTGGTCGATCCGGCCCTGGTCGGTGCGGGAGAAGGGCAGGCCCATCTTCTCGAGGTCGAGGACCGCGTCGATGGCCTCCTTGCACATGATCTCGGCGGCGTCCTGGTCGACCAGGTAGTCACCACCCTTGACCGTGTCGAAGGTGTGCCACTCCCAGTTGTCCTCCTCGACGTTGGCGAGGGCGGCGCACATGCCGCCCTGCGCCGCGCCGGTGTGGGACCGGGTCGGGTAGAGCTTGGTCAGGACGGCGGTGCGGCTGCGCTGCGTCGACTCGATGGCCGCGCGCATGCCGGCGCCGCCGGCGCCGACGATGACGGTGTCGTACTGGTGAATCTGCATGGGGGTCAGTCGCCTCTGGTGGCTCGTCAGATGTTCGGGTCGAAGGTGAAGATCACCAGGGTGCCGAGCAGGACCGTGAACACGGTCGCGGCGCCCAGGAGACCCTTCAGCCACAGACGAGTGGCGTCCTTCTCCGCGTAGTCGTTGATGACGGTGCGCATGCCGTTCGCGCCGTGCAGCATCGCCAGCCACAGCATCAGCAGGTCCCAGCCCTGCCAGAACGGGGACGCCCAGCGGCCCGCCACGAAGGCGAAGCTGACCTTGGTGATGCCGCCGTCGAGCATCAGGTTGATCAGCAGGTGGCCGAGGACCAGCACCACCAGGACGACACCCGACAGGCGCATGAACAGCCAGGCGAGCATCTCGAAGTTGGTGCGGGTGCGGCGCGGCGTCCGCTTGGTGCGGGTCCGGGCCGGCTCCACGACGAAGGCGTCGGCCGGGTTACCGGTGCCGAGGCCCTTGCCGGTGTGGGCCTGGAGCGAGGGGACCACCAGGTCATTGGTGTCGGTCGACATCAGGATCAGCCCCCGAACCAGGTGCGAAGGGTGTGCTGCAGCACGGGGTAGAAGGCGCCGCCCATCAGGACGACCCAGACGCCGACCACGGTCCAGAGCATCTGCTTCTGGTACTTCGGACCCTTGGCCCAGAAGTCGACCGCCACGACCCGCAGGCCGTTCAACGCGTGGAACAGGATGGCGGCCGTCAGGCCGTACTCCATCAGGTTCACCAGCGGGTTCTTGTAGGTGGCGATGACCGAGTCGTAGGCCTCGGGCGACACCCGCACCAGGGCGGTGTCAAGGACATGTGCGAACAGGAAGAAGAAGATCAGGACGCCGGTGACTCGGTGAGCCACCCAGCTCCACATGCCTTCCCGGCCGCGGTACAGCGTTCCAGCCGGCACGGAAAACCCTCCGGAAGCGATTGGGGGCTCGGCCGGCTTCGGTGTCGGTCAGCCCGGCCGGGTACGGTCCACCGGCCGCGAGCATCCTATCGACGCCGCGTCCGCTCCAGCCGCCGGGGGCCCCTGGTGTGATCAATCAGGCACGCACGGCCTAACGAAATCGGGAACAGTGACGCTGCGTCACTCCTTCGCCACGCTACGGTGTCGTCCCGCCGCACCCGGACCGACGCCCAGAAGAGAGACCCGCCGTGCGCCCCCAGCCCCTGCTCACCGGCCTCGCCGCCCTCACCCTCGCGGCCGCCTGCACCCGGACCGCCGCCCCGCCGTCCGCCGACCACGCGTCGCCGAGCGCGAGCGCCGGTTACGACGCGCCGAGCCTGCGCGAGCTCGCCGTCACCGACGCCGACCTCGGCCCCGGCTGGCACGTCACCGTGATGCAGCCCGGCCAGGGCGACATCACCAGCCCCCCGCAGACCGCCGACGCACCCGCCTGCCAGCCCGTGCTGGACGCGCTCGCCCCCGCGAAGGGCTCCGCCGGCCCGCTCGCCGAAGCCGACCTCGACATCGCCCGCACCGCGGACGACCGGGCCTCCCTCTACACCGCGATCCTGGCCTTCCGGCCCGGCCGCGCCGCGGTCGTCCACACCGAGCTCGACCAGGTCCTCATCCGCTGCCGCGTCTTCACCTCCGGCGCCGGCCGCCACGTCATCACCCGCCTCGACACGCCCACCCCCGAAGGAGCCGACGCCGCCACCGCGTTCACCCTCACGAATGAAACCGGCGGCGCGACCCTCACCCAACGCGCCCTCCTGACCCGCACCGGCGACATCCTCACCGTCTTCACCACCCTCGACACCACCGGCCACGAGCCTGCGGCGCCGGACGCGGAGGTGATCAAAAGGCAATTGGGCAAGTTGCAACCACCCAGGGGCCCGGGGAGCGGCGGCGGTGCGGGGCGGTAGGGCGACGGGGCGCTGCAAGGTCCGGGCGCATGGAGGTCTCCAAGGCCACCAGCCGTACTGAGACCCTCCGCCACTCGCCTCGCAGTTCCGCCCCCAGCCCCAAGGGGGGCCGGGAGGTACCCCCAGAGCCCCCGAAGGATTCACCCGTGCATGGCCACCAGGTGTTCGAGTCGGATCAGCGCGATTCGCCTCAACTCCTCCGCGGAGATGAGGCGTTCCTCGTCGGGGTCGTTGGCGAGGCGGGTGCGGATGGAGGTCAGGACGGCGTCGAGCATCTCCTCGGGGTCGACGCCGTCGAGGCAGACCACGAAGACGTGGCCGAACCGCGCCTCGTACGCGGCGTGGGCGGCCCGCAGCGCGGTGTGCGCGGCCTGGCTTCCCGGTGCGCGCATGCCGAGCAGGGGCTGGGGCATCCAGCTCTCGTCGGCGAGGGCCTCGGCGAGGTCCGCGGGGCGCAGGTCGTAACTGGCTTCGCTGGCGGCGGCGAGCAGGGACGCTATGTCGGGATAGGGCCGGTGGGCGGTGAGGCGGAGGGCCCACCGGTGGCTGCCGCAGCAGGCGAGCAGGGCTTCCTCTGCGGCTCCGGTGTCGGCTTCGTTGAATCGGTGAAGCCCCAGCAGGGACGGTTCCGTCCGCGCGTCGAGTCGCTGCGGCGGGATGTCGCTGGCCAGCGGATCCTCCTCGTGAGGGCAGGAAGGGGAGTGCTCCAGAGACGAAAGGTAGGGGGATGAGTGGGGGCGACGAAGATGCCCGGCAACGTCGACACAGGCCGACGGGGCAGCGCCTCCACGGTAGTTGAGCGCTCATCAGTTGGGGAGGCGGCGGGCCGAATTCACTCGATCGAGCTATCAAGTTGTGACCCGCCGCCCTCGACGTTCATCGGCAGCCGATCAACTGACCCGATACACCTTGTGGTTGGCGGCCTGGGCGCGCGGCCGGACGACCAGCAGGTCGATGTTGACGTGCGCGGGTCGGGTGACCGCCCAGGAGACGGTGTCGGCGATGTCCTCGGAGGTGAGCGGGTCCGGGACGCCGGCGTAGACCGCGGCCGCCTTGGCCTGGTCGCCGCGGAAGCGGGTGAGCGCGAAGCCCTCGGACTGCACCATGCCGGGCGCGATCTCGATGATCCGGATCGGCTCGCCCACGAGTTCGAGGCGCAGCGTCTGGGCGAGCGAGTGCACCGCGTGCTTGGCGGCCACGTAGCCGCCTCCGCCCTCGTACGCGGCGAGCGCCGCGGTGGAGGACATGATCAGTACGGTGCCGTCGCCGGTGGCGCGCAGCGCGGGCAGCAGGGCCTGGGTCAGGTGCAGCACGCCGAGCACGTTCACCTCGAACATGGTGCGCCAGTCCTCGGGGTCGCCGTTCTCCACGGTGTCCGCGCCGAGGGCGCCGCCCGCGTTGTTCACCAGCACGTCGACCCGGCCGACCCCGGCGGCGAAGGCGTCCACCGCGGCCCGGTCGGTGACGTCCAAAGTGTGCGCCCGGCCGCCGATCTCCTTCGCCAGCTGTTCGATCCGCTCGGTGCGCCGTGCGGTCAGCACCACCTCGAAGCCGTCCGCCGCCAGCCGGCGGGCGGTCGCCGCGCCGATGCCGCTGCTGGCGCCGGTGACCACGGCCACCTTCTGCTCCGTCATGTCCACTCCTCGTGTGTCCGGTCGATGGACCGATCATCCCAAGGGGCGGTCGATGCGTGTTGTGAGCAAGCTCCCAGGCGTCGCATCTGTTTGCCTTCAGCGGGCGCGACTACATTGCGTATCCAGCTGACCCGTTAATCAGCACTAACTTCCCATTCCCCCCGCGGAGGACATCCATGGCAGCCGAGCCCCGCCGCACCGAGTCGGGCCTGCCGATCGCGCCGGTGTACGGTCCCGAGACCCTGGCGGACTTCGACGCCGCGAGCCGGCTCGGCGCTCCCGGGCAGTACCCGTTCACCCGCGGCGTCTACCCGACCATGTACACCGGCAAGCCGTGGACCATGCGCCAGTACGCGGGCTTCGGCACCGCCGCGGAGTCCAACGCCCGCTACAAGCAGCTGATCGCCAACGGCACCATGGGCCTGTCGGTCGCCTTCGACCTGCCCACCCAGATGGGCTACGACTCGGACGCGGCGATCTCGCACGGCGAGGTCGGCAAGGTCGGCGTGGCGATCGACAGCGTCGAGGACATGAGCGTGCTGTTCGGCGGCATCCCGCTCGGCGAGGTCTCCACCTCAATGACCATCAACGCGCCCGGCTCGCTGCTGCTGCTGCTCTACCAGTTGGTCGGCGAGGCCCAGGGCGTGCCGTCGAACAAGCTGACCGGCACCATCCAGAACGACGTGCTCAAGGAGTACATCGCCCGCGGCACGTACATCTTCCCGCCGAAGCCGAGCCTGCGGCTGATCGCCGACATCTTCCAGTACTGCCGGGCCGAGATCCCGAAGTGGAACACCATCTCCATCTCCGGCTACCACATGGCCGAGGCCGGGGCGAACCCCGCGCAGGAGATCGCCTTCACCCTCGCCAACGGCATCGAGTACGTGCGCACCGCGGTCGCCGCCGGGATGGACGTGGACGACTTCGCGCCGCGGCTCTCCTTCTTCTTCGTCTCCCGCACCACGCTGCTGGAGGAGGTCGCCAAGTTCCGTGCCGCGCGCCGGATCTGGGCCCGCGTCATGAAGGAGGAGTTCGGCGCGAAGAACCCCAAGTCGCAGATGCTGCGCTTCCACACCCAGACCGCGGGCGTCCAGCTGACCGCCCAGCAGCCCGAGGTCAACCTGGTGCGCGTCTCGGTGCAGGCGCTCGCCGCAGTGCTCGGCGGCACGCAGTCGCTGCACACCAACTCCTTCGACGAGGCGATCGCGCTCCCCACCGAGAAGTCCGCCCGGCTCGCGCTGCGCACCCAGCAGGTGATCGCCTTCGAGACCGACATCACCGCCACCGTCGACCCGTTCGCGGGCTCCTACGTGGTCGAGGCGATGACCGACGAACTCGAGGCCGCCGCACTGGAGTTGATGACCAAGGTGGAGGACCTGGGCGGCGCCGTCGCGGCGATCGAGCAGGGCTACCAGAAGGGCGAGATCGAGCGCACCGCCTACCGCATCCAGCAGGAGCAGGACTCCGGCGCGCGCACCGTGGTCGGCGTCAACCGCTTCCAGCTGGACGCCGAGGAGCCGTACGAGCCGCTGCGGGTCGACCCGGCGATCGAGTCCCAGCAGGCCGAGCGCCTCGCCCGGCTGCGCGCCGACCGCGACTCCTCCGCGGTGGACCGCGCGCTGACCGAGCTCCGCAAGGCCGCCGAGGGCTCCGACAACGTCCTCTACCCGATGAAGGACGCCCTGGCCGCCCGGGCCACCGTCGGCGAGGTCTGCGACGCCCTGCGCGGCGTGTGGGGCACCTACGTTCCGGTCGACCGGTTCTGACCTGACGGATGACGGAGGGGGTGCCGGGGCCTGAGCCCCGACACCCCCTCCGTCGTGCGCGCTACTACTTCTTGATGTGGAAGGACTTGAAGAAGTTCCTGCCCGGGGAGCCCAGGCCGGTGGCGGTGTCGTAGCCGTCGGTCGCCTTCAGGCCGAAGTCCGAGGCGATCTTGTAGAGGCGGACCTTCAGGACGCCGTTGACGGTGCCCAGGTCGACCACGTTGCCGAACTTGTTGTGGACGGCGGAGTCGTCGACGTCGTGGAAGGCGCCGGTGCCGGCCCGGTCGTACAGGGCCGGGTTGGCGAAGCCGAGGGCGCGGCCGCCGCGGGCCTCGAAGGCGTCGGCGAACATCGCCGCGGTCTCCGGGGCGGAGACCGAGGTGCCGCCGAAGCCGCCCTCGGAGTAGACGCCACCGGAGGTGTAGCCGACCGTGGTGGCGGCGACCAGGTCACCGCTCATCGCGATGTCGGGGGTGGCGCGCAGCGGGGTGGCGGAGTGGGTGCCGTCGGCCGCGGTCTTGCTGACCGAGTCCGGGACGACGCCCTGCTGGTACCACGGCTGGGCGAAGTCCTTGGAGACACCGCCGCCGCCGCCGAAGTAGAAGAAGCCCGGCATCGGGTTCCAGGACTTCTGGTCGGCGGAGAGCACCGAGCGCTGGTCGCCCATGGAGACCTCGTGCGCCCAGCGGCCCGACTTGTCGCCGAGCTCCAGCGCGGTGCCGCCGACCGAGGTGACCCACGGCGAGGCGGACGGCCAGTCGGCCTGCGCCTGGTTGGTGTCGGCCTGGCAGTTGACGCCGGTGGCGGCGGCGCCGGGGGAGCTGTCGCCGCAGTCGCCGGAGGAGAAGGTGAAGCCGATGCCGGTGACGGCGCCGAGCTGGAACAGCTTGTTGTCGGCGGCGACCACGGCCGGGTCGATGTCCCCGGAGGTGCCGTGCATGATCTCGCCCCACGAGTTGGAGACCACGTCGGCCAGGTGCTGGTCGACGACCTTGGCCATCGCGTCGTAGAGGTCGTCGTCGTAGCAGGAGTTGCCGCCGACGTAGACCACGTTGGCGTCGGGCGCGAGGCCGTGGGCCATCTCGACGTCGAGGGCCTCCTCGCCCGCCCAGCCGTCGGCGCCGCCGCACTCGGCCTGGTGGACCCACTTGTCCGGGGTGACGTACTCGGTGTACTGCCCGGTCTTGAACGGCTGGTCGCCGTGCAGGGACGAGAAGTGGTTGGCGTCCTGCTCCATGGTCGGCAGGCCGTACGCGTCGATGATGGCGATCCGGGCGCCCTTGCCGCTGACCTTGGCGTCGGTGACGCCGTAGGCCTTGCGCAGCTGGCTGGGGACGTACGAGCAGGGAGCGAACGGCTCGTTCTTCTCGTAGCCCTCCGGCGCGCCCTTGGCGATCTTCGAGCCGTAGCCGTCCTCGGAGCAGGTCGGCTCGGTCGGCAGGGTCGCCGGGGCCTTCTTGTCGGGGGAAGCGGCGGCCAGCTTGGCGGCGGCGCGCTGCTCGGCCTCGCGGACCGAGGTGGCGGTGGAGCTGTTCTGGTGGATGGCGTCGGCGAGGCCGGAGACGCCGAGGACCACGCCGGCCACCGAGGCGGGCAGCTGCGCGTCCTTGGCGGGCGCGCGGTGCACGCCGTCCGCGGTGCGGTAGTTGTGGATGTCGGTGCCGAAGGCCTTGGCCAGCGCGCCGGTGGAGCCGGAGACCTGGACGTAGTGGCCGGTGGTGGCGGAGACGGTCAGGCCGGCGCCGGTCACCCAGTCGGTGACCGCCTTGACCTGGGCCGGGGTGGCGCCGAAGCGCGCCTGGACCTGATCGGCCGTCAGGTACTGGCCGTAGCCGGCCGAGTTCGGGTCGGAGACCGCCTTGGCGAGTGCGGCGAGGCCGCTGGAGTCCTGGCCGGCCAGGTAGACGCGGGCGCTGGCGGGAGCGTCGGCGGCGACCGCACCGGCGTCGGCCGCCGGGGTCGCCCACTCGGGGTGGGTGCCGGGGAGCGCCTGGGGGGCGTTGTCCGAGGTCGGCGTGGCGGCGGAGGCCGGAACGGCCGCGCCGAGGGTGGTGAGGATCAGTGCGGCGGCGACGGTGGCCGGGGCGATGCTCTTGGCGAGCCGGTTGCGCGCAATGGGCACGTCGGTCCCCCCTTCTCGGTTCGTTGGAGCGTCGACGACCCCTTGTGAGGGCGCGACGGCGTGCCGCGAGCGGATGACCCCCCACCGCGGCACCGGAGTTGACTGTGCGAGAGCTGTCTATTCGGACTGATGTGCGCCGCTCAAGAGCGCGTCCGAAAGCTTTACCCGGTCATGACCTGATCGGGAGTGACGGATCGGCCGCGTCGAACGCCGACGCCCAGCCGGAGCAGCCGCCGTGTCCGCGGGCCGGTCCAGGTCGTTGCACAGGACAGGGAACGACCGGAGAGGCGGCTGAATCGAAGTGTCATACCCATCCCCGCGGCCGCTATGCGCCCATCCGGTGAGGACTTCGACGGAAGCCGGGCCAAAACCCCCCCACCGGCCTACGATTGACAAGGTGAACGATCCTCAGTCCGCCGCCGCGGCCGCCGTCACCGCCGTCCGCCCCGCCGCCGACCTGCGCGCACGGGTCCGGGCCCACCAGGCCGAGTTGATCGACCTGCGCCGTGACCTGCACCGGCACCCGGAGCTCGGCCGTCAGGAGTTCCGCACCACCCGGCTGCTGCGCGAGCGGCTGGTGGCGGCCGGCCTGGAGCCTCGGGTACTGCCGGGCGGCACCGGCCTGCTGGTGGACCTCGTCCCGCCCGGTACCACGCCCGGCACCCCGCTGCTGGCGTTCCGCGCGGACATCGACGCGCTGCCGATCGACGACGCGAAGACCGAAGCGCCGTACCGTTCCACGCTCCCCGGCCGGGCGCACGCCTGCGGCCACGACGTGCACACCGCGGTGGTGCTCGGTACCGGGCTGGTGCTCGCCCGGGCGATGGCGGACGGCGAGCTGACCCGGCCGGTGCGGCTGATCTTCCAGCCCGCCGAGGAGGTGATGCCCGGCGGCGCGCTGGACGTCATCAAGGCCGGCGGCATGGACGGCGTCGGGCGGATCTTCGCGGTGCACTGCGACCCGAAGGTGCAGGTCGGCCGGATCGCGCTGAAGACCGGCGCCATCACCTCGGCCTGCGACCGGCTGCTGCTGTCGATCGACGGCCCGGGCGGGCACACCGCGCGGCCGCACCTGACCACCGACCTGGTCACCGCGGTCGCCAAGCTGGCCGCCGAACTGCCCGCCGCGCTGTCCCGCCGGATGGACCCGCGCTGGGGCGTCTCGCTGGTCTGGGGCCGGATCGCCGGCGGCTCGGCCGCCAACGTGATCCCGCAGCACGCCGAACTGGAGGGCACCGTCCGCTGCCTGGAGCTGGCCGGCTGGCGGGAGGCCCCGGAGGTGCTGGAGGAACTGGTCGCCCACCTCGCCGAGACCTACCGCGCCAAGTGGTCGATCGACTACCACCGCGGCGTCCCGCCGGTGGTCAACGAGGTCGACTCGATCGCCCAGCTGGAGGCGGCGATGACCGCCCGGTTCGCCGAGGGCCGCGGTCCGGTGGTCGAGCCCACCGAGCAGAGCCTCGGCGGCGAGGACTTCTCCTGGTACCTGGAGCACGCCCCCGGCGCGCTGGCCCGGCTGGGCGTCCGCGGCCCGCACGAGAAGGGCGTCCGCGACCTGCACCAGGGCGACTTCGACGTGGACGAGCGCGCGATCGCGGTCGGCGTGGAGCTGTTCGCCTCGCTCGCCCTGGAGCACGGCCGGGTCTGACCAGGGGCCGGACCGGCGGCCGCGTCGCGGGGAGATCGGCGCGGCTGCTTCTCGGGGGGTGGCCGAGGGGCGTACGGTGGTGGCCCGATACCAGTCGGTAATGACTGCGGGTTGAACAGCTGGGCGCCTATGTCCGGATTTGACCGGGCGTACGACCACATTTTGATAACAACCCGAATGGCTCTGCAGGCCGTAACACAACCGTGTTCTACGCGCGTTACGGTGGCGCTCGACCACGCCAACCGGGTGTGTGAGAAGGAGAAATTCCCTTGCGCCGTTCACTGAAGCTCGCCGCGGTAGTGCTCTCGGGTTCCCTGGGCATCGCCTCGCTCGCCGCTTGCGGCGCAAAGAGCACCGACAACAACAGCAGCTCCGCCTCGGCCGGTGCCTCCGGCGGCTCCGGCCTGAAGGTCGGCATGGCCTACGACATCGGCGGCCGCGGCGACCAGTCGTTCAACGACTCCGCCGCGCGTGGTCTGGACCAGGCCAAGTCCCAGCTGGGCGCCACCGTCCTGGAGGCGGAGGCCAAGCAGGGCGAGGCCGAGGCCGACAAGGAGCAGCGCCTCAAGAGCCTGGTCACCGGTGGCTACAACCCGATCGTCGCGGTCGGCTTCGTCTACCAGGACGCGGTCAACAAGGTCGCCAAGGACAACCCGAACGTCAAGTTCGCGATCATCGACTCCGCCTCGGCCGACCAGCCCAGCAACGTCACCTCGCTCACCTTCTCCGAGGAGCAGGGCTCCTACCTGGCGGGCGTCGCCGCGGCCAACAAGTCGACCGCCAAGCACGTCGGCTTCATCGGCGGTGTGCAGTCCGAGCTGATCAAGAAGTTCGAGGCCGGCTACACCGCGGGCGCCAAGTCCGTCGACCCGAACATCAAGGTCGAGGTCACCTACCTCACCACCCCGCCGGACTTCACCGGCTTCGCCGACCCGGGCAAGGGCAAGCAGGCCGCGCAGGGCCAGCTCGACAAGGGCGCGGACGTCATCTACTCCGCCGCCGGCTCCTCCGGCACCGGCGCCATCGAGGCCGTCTCCACCGCGGGCAAGTGGGCCATCGGCGTCGACTCCGACCAGGCCAGCCAGCCGGCCCTGGCGAAGTACAAGGACCACATCCTCACCTCGATGGTGAAGAACGTCGACACCGCCGTGTTCAAGTACATCGAGTCGATCAAGAACGGCAACCCGCTGACCGGGGTCAAGAACTTCGACCTCAAGGAGGGCGGCGTCTCGCTGGCCACCACCGGCGGCCACATCGACGACATCAAGGCGAAGCTCGACGCGGCCACCCAGGCGATCACCAGCGGCGCCACCAAGGTTCCGACCGCTCCGCAGAGCTGATCCGCCACCCTTCCGCCGCCTCCTGCCGGGCGGCGGAAGGGAACTGATGACACTTCACGGGAGGGGCTCGGACGGGTGCGCGGCCGCGCATCCCCCGAGCCCTTGCCGTTCCGGGCCCCGACCGCCCGGGCCGCGCCAGAGATTCCCCTGAGCTCCCCAGCGCAACGACGCGCCCGACGACCAGCAGGAGATCGCCATCACCCCCTCCGACTCCGTCCCCACAGACGGCACCCCCAGCGCGGGGACGGCGACAGCGGCCGTCGAACTGCGCGGCATCACCAAGCGCTTCCCCGGCGTGGTGGCCAACCACGACATCGACATCACCGTGCAGCGCGGCACCGTGCACGCCCTGATGGGCGAGAACGGCGCCGGCAAGTCCACCCTGATGAAGATCCTCTACGGGATGCAGAAGCCGGACGAGGGCACCATCGCCGTCAACGGCGAGCAGGTGGAGTTCTCCACCCCCGGTGACGCCATCGACCGCGGCATCGGCATGGTGCACCAGCACTTCATGCTGGCCGACAACCTGACCGTCTGGGAGAACATCGTCCTCGGCGGCGAGAAGCTCCACGGAATAGGAGCCAAGGCCAAGGCGAAGATCCGCGAGCTCTCCGACCAGTACGGCCTCGGCGTGCGGCCGGACGCGCTGGTCGAGGACCTCGGCGTCGCCGACCGGCAGCGGGTCGAGATCCTCAAGGTGCTGTACCGCGGCGCCCGGATCCTGATCCTCGACGAGCCGACCGCGGTGCTGGTCCCGCAGGAGGTCGACGCGCTCTTCGACAACCTGCGCGACCTCAAGGCCGAGGGCGTCACCGTCATCTTCATCTCGCACAAGCTGCACGAGGTGCTCGCGGTCGCCGACGCGATCA
The DNA here is from genome assembly GCF_040678815.1 of Kitasatospora sp. NPDC049285. Lineage (NCBI taxonomy): Bacteria > Bacillati > Actinomycetota > Actinomycetes > Kitasatosporales > Streptomycetaceae > Kitasatospora > Kitasatospora sp. NPDC049285. Next base: position 35,300 of record NZ_JBFAQR010000031.1, read on the forward strand.
GCGTGATCCGCCGCGGCACCACGGTCGGTGACGCCGACCCGCACACCGTGACGGCCCGTCAGCTCGCCGAGCTGATGGTCGGCGCCGAACTGCCCTCGCCGGAGAGCCGCGAGTCCACCGTCACCGAGGCCGAGATGCTCCTGGTCGAGGGCCTGCGGATCGCCAAGGCGGACGCCGAGGGCATCGAGCGCGTGGTGCTGGACGACATCTCGCTGCGCATCCGCAAGGGCGAGATCCTCGGCATCGCCGGTGTCGAGGGCAACGGCCAGGCCGAACTGGTCGAGGCCATCATGGGCATGCTGCCGCTGGACGCCGGCACCGTCTCGCTGGACGGCGTCGACCTCACCGGCAAGCTCACCCGGGTCCGCCGCGAGGCCGGCATCGGCTACATCCCGGAGGACCGGCACCGGCACGGCCTGCTGCTGGAGGCCCCGCTCTGGGAGAACCGGATCCTCGGGCACGTCACCGAGCGCCCCAACTCCAAGGGCGTGCTGCTCGACCCGGCCGGCGCCCGCGCCGACACCCTGCGGATCGTCGAGGAGTTCGACGTCCGCACCCCCGGCATCGAGGTCACCGCGGCCTCGCTCTCCGGCGGCAACCAGCAGAAGCTGATCGTCGGCCGCGAGATGAGCCACCAGCCCAAGCTGCTGATCGCCGCCCACCCGACCCGCGGCGTGGACGTCGGCGCGCAGGCGCAGATCTGGGAGCAGATCCGGGCCGCGCAGCGCGACGGCCTGGCGGTGCTGCTGATCTCCGCCGACCTGGACGAGCTGATCGGCCTGTCCGACACCATCCGGGTCATCTACCGCGGCCGCCTGGTCGCCGACGCCGACCCGGCCACCGTCACCGCCGAGGACCTCGGCACCGCGATGACCGGCGCCGCCCGCGGCCACATCGAGTCCGAGCCGGAGGCCCTCGCCGAGGCGCAGGCCGCCGCCGCCGAGGGCACCGAGGCCGAGGCCGAGGCCGGCCCGTCCACCGACACCGCCGACGACGACCAGGCGGGGGAGTAGCCAGATGACCAGTCCCAACCCCGAGGCCGCGAACGCGGCCAAGCCGTCACTGCGGCAGCGGATCGACCTGGAGCGCATCGCGCTCGGGCTCGCCGCGCCGGTGCTGGCGGTGCTGCTCTCGCTGATCATCGCCGGCGCGCTGCTGGCGGTGTCCGGCCGCGACCCGTTCGAGGCGTTCCGCATCATGTGGGACTACGGCACCGCCTCCGACGGCCAGGTCGCCACCCTGAACAAGGCCACCGTCTACTACCTGGCCGCGGCCGCCGCCGCGTTCGGGTTCCGGATGAATCTGTTCAACATCGGCGTCGAGGGCCAGTACAAGCTGGCCATGCTGTTCGCCGCGTACGTCGGCAGCCAGGTCGACCTGCCGGCCTTCCTGCAGATCCCGCTGCTGCTGGTGACCGCGATGCTGGTCGGCGGCCTGTGGGCGTCGATCGCCGGTCTGCTGAAGGTCTACCGCGGCGTCAGCGAGGTCATCTCGACCATCATGCTGAACGCCATCGCCACCGCGGTGATCGGTGTGCTGCTGGTGCCCGGCGTGTTCGCGCCGAAGACCAACGGCACCAGCAACTCGATCCAGACCGGCAAGATCTCCGAGTCCAGCCACTTCTTCTCGATCAGCACCCAGGGCGGCACGCTGTGGGGCTTCGTCGTGATCGCGGCGCTGGTCGGCGTGGCCTTCCAGTTCACCCTGAACCGCACCCGGTTCGGCTTCGACCTGCGCGCCACCGGCCGCTCGGAGTCGGCGGCCAAGGCGTCCGGCGTGAACGTCAGGCGCATGGTGATCACCTCGATGGTGGTCTCCGGTGCGCTGGCCGGCCTGATCGGCCTGCCCGAACTGATGCAGAACACCCCGTACTTCGGGCAGAACGTGCAGACCAACCTGGGCTTCATCGGCATCTCGGTGGCCCTGCTCGGCCGTAACAGCCCGATCGGCATCGTCTTCTCGGCGCTGCTGTTCGCCTTCCTGGACGCCTCCGGCGCCCAGCTGCCCACCCAGGGCGACTTCCCGTCCGAGATCATCCCGGTGATCCAGGGCACCATCGTCATCTGTGTCGTCGTGGCCTACGAGTTGGTGCGCCGCTACGGCCTCAAGCGCCAGCAGCAGAAGGTCGGCGCCGAGCTCGCCGCGCAGGCTGCCGCGGCCGCCAAGAAGGAGGTCGCGGCATGAGCACGGCCATCGCGAGCAAGCCCAAGTCGCCCAACGCGCCCGCCAAGAAGCCCAAGCTGACCTGGCCGGTGGTGCTGCTGCTGATCGCCGGTGCCCTGGTGCTGTTCTCGGCGGTCGGCATGGCCACCGGGAACCACGGTCTGACCTCCTCCGGGCAGATCAGCGCCGCGCTCTCCTCCGCGGTGCCGATCGCCATGGCCGGTCTCGGCGGTCTGTGGTCCGAGCGCGCGGGCGTGGTCAACATCGGCCTCGAAGGCATGATGGTGGCCGGCACCTTCTGCGGCGCCTGGGCCGGATTCCTGGTCAACCCGTGGGTCGGTCTGCTGGCCGGCATGGCGGGCGGCGCGCTCGGCGGTCTGCTGCACGCGCTGATCACCGTCACCTTCGGCGTCGACCACATCGTCTCCGGCGTCGGCATCAACCTGCTGATCCCCGGCATCTGCGCCTACGTCAACCGGATCTACTACAAGGACTACGTGGCCGACGGGGCCGGCGCCAACCAGTCGCCGCCCGCCGACTCGCTGCCCAACATCACCATCCCGGGCCTGTCGGGCTGGCTCAAGACGATCGAGGGCCACCACTACTTCCTGCTCTCCGACATCGCGGGCATCGTCGGCGGCGTGGTCACCAACCTGTCGGTGGTCATCGTGATCGCCGCGGTCTTCCTGATCGCCAGTTACTTCGTGCTCTGGCGCACCGTGTTCGGCCTGCGGCTGCGTTCCTGCGGCGAGAACCCGACCGCGGCCGAGTCGCTGGGCGTCAACGTCTACAAGTACAAGTACCTCGCGGTGATCGCCTCCGGCGCCTTCGCGGGCCTCGGCGGCGCGTACCTCTCGCTGGTCGCCGCGCACTTCTACCGGGACGGCCAGACCCAGGGCCGCGGCTTCATCGGCCTGGCCGCGATGATCTTCGGCAACTGGATGCCGGGCGGCCTGGCCGCCGGCGCGGGCCTGTTCGGCTTCACCGACAGCCTCCAGCTGCGCGACGCCGACTCGGTGCACGTGCTGCTGCTGATCGTCGCCATCGCGATGGCGCTGCTGGCCCTGTGGCAGTCCTACCGCCGCCAGTTCACCGCCGGCGTGATCAGCATCCTGGTGGCCGGCGCGGTCGCCACCTGGTACGCCCTCACCGACGCGGTGCAGCGTCCGCTGATCGTCGCCACCCCGTACGTGATCACCCTGGTGGTGCTCGCGCTCGCCTCGCAGCGGCTGCGGCCGCCCAAGGCGGACGGTCAGATCTACCGCAAGGGCCAGGCCAAGTGACGGCCCCCGCCCCGGACTGGGAGGCGCTGCGGGAGGCCGCCCGCGCGGCGATGCGGCACGCGTACGCCCCCTACAGCAAGTTCCCGGTCGGGGCGGCCGCCCTGGTCGAGGACGGCCGTACGGTGGTCGGCTGCAACGTGGAGAACGCCTCCTACGGACTCGCGCTGTGCGCCGAGTGCGGGCTGGTCTCCGCGCTGCACGCCTCCGGCGGCGGCCGGCTGACCGCCTTCACCTGCGTGGACGGCAGCGGCCGGCTCCTGATGCCGTGCGGCCGCTGCCGCCAGCTGCTCTACGAGCACGGCGGACCCGACCTGCTGGTCGACCTGCCCTCCGGGGTACGGCCGATGAGCGAGGTGCTGCCGGACGCATTCGGCCCCGAGTGCCTGTAGTTATTTGCACTGTTACGCGCGTAGAGTGTCGCGGGAGGACATCCCGCGGCACTCTTCGCATTTCACACCTTTCTGGAGCACCTGTATGGACGCCATCTCCGTCATCCGGACCAAGCGCGACCGCGGCGAGCTGACCGACCCCCAGATCGACTGGGTGATCGACGCGTACACCCGCGGTGAGGTCGCCGACGAGCAGATGTCCGCCCTCGCCATGGCGATCCTGCTCAACGGCATGACGGGCCGTGAGATCAGCCGCTGGACCGAGGCGATGATCCGCTCCGGCGAGCGGATGGACTTCTCCTCGCTGGGCGTCCCGACCGCCGACAAGCACTCCACCGGTGGCGTCGGCGACAAGATCACCCTCCCGCTCGCCCCGCTGGTCGCCGCCTGCGGCGCCGCCGTCCCGCAGCTCTCCGGCCGCGGCCTCGGCCACACCGGCGGCACCCTCGACAAGCTGGAGTCCATCCCCGGCTGGCGGGCCCTGCTCTCCAACGAGGAGATGCTCTCCGTCCTCGGCTCCACCGGCGCGGTGATCTGCGCCGCCGGCGACGGCCTGGCCCCCGCCGACAAGAAGCTCTACGCCCTGCGTGACGTCACCGGCACCGTCGAGGCGATCCCGCTGATCGCCTCCTCGATCATGTCCAAGAAGATCGCCGAGGGCACCGGCGCGCTCGTCCTGGACGTCAAGGTCGGCTCCGGCGCGTTCATGAAGAACCTCGACGACGCCCGCGAACTCGCCCGCACCATGGTCGGGTTGGGCCGCTCGGCCGGGGTCGCGACGGTCGCCCTGCTGACCGACATGTCCACCCCGCTCGGCCTCACCGCGGGCAATGCTCTGGAGGTCCGCGAGTCGATCGAGGTGCTGGCCGGCGGCGGCCCCGCCGACGTCGTCGAGCTCACCCTGGCGCTCGCCCGCGAGATGCTCGCCGCCGCCGGGGTGCACGGCAAGGACCCGGCGGACGCGCTGCGCGACGGCTCCGCGATGGACCACTGGCGCCGCATGATCGCCGCCCAGGGCGGCGACGTCGACGCCCCCCTCCCGGTCGCCCGTGAGCAGCACGTCGTCACCGCCTCCGCCACCGGCGTGCTCACCGCCCTCGACGCCTACGGCGTCGGCGTCTGCGCCTGGCGTCTCGGCGCCGGCCGCGCCCGCAAGGAGGACCCGGTCCAGGCCGGCGCCGGCGTCGAGATCCACGCCAAGCCCGGCGACACCGTCACCGCCGGCCAGCCCCTCCTCACCCTCCACACCGACACCCCCGAGCGCTTCCCCTACGCCCTGGAGTCCCTGGAAGGCGCCATCGAGATCGCCCCCACCGGCACCGCCTTCACCCCGGCCCCGATCATCCTCGACCGCATCGCCTGACGCCCCGTCGGCGTCCTGCGCACGGACGCTCCGTCAGGAGTACGTGAGCAGGACGCCGGTGCTCAGGCCCGCACGGTGGTGGCGACCCGGCGGGTGGCCATGGCCTGTCGGGTGGCGTAGAGGGTGACGCCGGTTGCGCAGGCCATGGCGGTGAGGCCCACGGCGGCGGTGCCGGGCCAGGCGGTGGCGTGGTAGGCGTCGGCGCCGAGGGTGCCGCCGAGGCTGTTGCCGAGGTAGTAGGCGATCAGGTACAGCGCGGAGGCCTGGGCGCGGCCGGTGGTGGCGGTGCGGCCGACCGCGGAGGACGCGGTGGCGTGGCCCGCGAAGAAGCCCGCGGTGATCAGGACCAGGCCGAGGACGGTGCACAGCAGCGTCCCGGCGAGGGAGAGCAGCAGGCCCGCGGCGGTGACGGTGATCGCGGTGTACAGGGTGCCGCGGCGGCCGAGCCGGGCGGTGAGGCGTCCGGCCGAGGCCGAGGACGCGGTGCCGACCAGGTAGACCACGAAGATCGAGGCGGCCACCGACTCCGGCAGGTGGAACGGCGCGCCGGTCAGCCGGTAGCCGATGGTGTTGTAGACGGCGCCGAAGACCGCCATGAACAGCATCCCGAGCGCGTACAGCCGCAGCAGCAGCGGGTTGCGCAGGTGCCCGGCGACGGTCGCGGCGAGCGCCCGCGGGTCGACCGCGGCGCGGCGGAAGTGCCGGGCCCGGGGGATCAGCGCACGGAAGGCGAGCGCGGCCAGCAGCGCCAGCGCGGCGGAGACCGCGAGGCCCCAGCGCCAGCCCCACGCGGCGGCGGCCCAGCCGGAGACCAGCCGTCCGCCCATCCCGCCGATCGAGTTGCCCGCCACGTACAGCCCCATCGCGGAGGCGAGCGCCGCCGGGTGGACCTCCTCGGCGAGGTAGGCCATCGCGGTGGCGGGCAGTCCGGCCAGCGCGGCGCCCTGGACGGCGCGCAGCACCACCAGGGTGGTGAGGTCGGGGGCGAACGGCAGGGCGACGGCGAGCAGCGCGGCGGCCAGGGTGGAGGCGGTCATCACCGCGGTGCGCCCGTACCGGTCGGAGAGCGCGCTGGCGGGGAGCAGCGCGAGCGCCAGGCCGAGGGTGGCGGCGGAGGCGGTCCAGCTGGCCTGACCCGGCGTCAGGGCGAGGTCGGCGGAGAGGATCGGCAGCAGGCCCTGGGTGGAGTACAGCAGGACGAAGGTGGCCACGCCCGCGGCGAACAGCGCGAGGTTGGCGCGGCGGAAGTCCCGGGTGCCGGGGCGCAGACGCAGGTCGGTGGGGGTTTCGGCGGCGGGCGCGGACGGCGCCTCGATACTGGCGGGCTGCATGCGGTCGACGTTAGGACCGCGCCGGTTGATGCGTCCAATGCATGAATACGCGAAGATCCATGCCATGACGTATGAGAGCAGCTCCGCCCCGGTCCGCCTCGCCGAACTCGGTCCGGACGCCGATGTGACGTGCCTCGCACCGCAGTTGGCGGAGTTCGCGGCGGTCGCCCGGCTGGAGCACGTCACCCAGGCCGCGCAACTGCTCGGCATGCCGCAGCCCACCCTCTCCCGGGCGGTGGCCCGTCTGGAGGCCGAGCTCGGAGTCGACCTGCTGGCCCGGCACGGCCGCGCCGTCCGCCTCACCCGGGCCGGACGGCTGCTGCTGGACGCCGTCGAACGCGCCCTGCTGGAGGTCGAGCGCGGCGCGGAGGCGGCCCGCGCGGAGGCCGACCCGGCGGCCGGCCGGGTCGCGTTCGGCTTCCTGCACACCATGGGCACCGACGCGGTGCCGGCCCTGCTGCGGGGCTTCCGGGCCGGGCACCCGCGGGTGCGGTTCCAGCTGGTGCAGGACTACGTCGCCGCGATGCTGGAGCGGATGCGGGCCGGCGAACTAGACCTCTGCCTGGTCTCCCCGCTGCCGGACGACCCCGACCTGACGGCCCGTCCGCTGGACGAGCAGCGGCTCTTCCTCACCGTCCCCGCCGACCACCGCCTCGCCGGACGGCGGCGGATCCGGCTGGCCGAGGTCGCCGCGGAGCCGTGGGTGACCGTCGAGGAGGGCTACGGGCTGCGCCACATCATGGACGGCTTCTGCGCGGAGGCCGGCTTCACCCCGCGGATCGCCTTCGAGGGCGAGGAGGTCGAGACCCTGCGCGGACTGGTCGCGGCGGGACTCGGGGTCGCCCTCCTGCCGCCCGCGCTGGTGCCCCGCCCGGGCGTCGTCGAACTGGAGGTCACCGCCCCGCGCACCCGCCGCGCGATCGGCCTGGCCTGGCACACCACCCGGCCCCTCACCCCGCCGGCCGCCGCCTTCCGCGACTTCGTGCTCTCGCGGAGAGGGAGCATCCTGACCCACGACTGACCTCCGGTCGGGGTGGGGGGTGAGGGAGAGCGGGCGGCGGGGCGTGATGGGGTCGGCGGCGGGGTTGACCTCCGGTCGGGGCGGGGGGTGGGGGAGAGCGGGCGGCGGGGTTGACCTCCGGTCGGGGCGGGGGTGAGGTTCGGCCGGGCCGCGCCCGCGGGGGGCGTCTCGGGATGTTCACTCTTGGTTCTGCCGCTGCTCTGGCGTGGCGTTCTAGGAAATCTACGCGCGTAGGGGCTATGCTCTCGCAATGGAGAAGCAGATCCCTGCCACTGCGGGCACCACGGCCCCGCGCATTCCCACTCCCGAGCAGATCGCCCGTGCCCCGAAGGTGCTCCTGCACGACCACCTGGACGGCGGGCTGCGGCCCGAGACGATCGTCGAGCTGGCCGCGGACTGCGGCTACGAAGGCCTGCCGACCACGGACCCCAAGGAGCTCGGGGTGTGGTTCCGGGAGGCGGCCGACTCCGGTTCGCTGGTGCGGTACCTGGAGACCTTCGCCCACACCTGCGCGGTGATGCAGACCCGCGACGCGCTGATCCGGGTGGCGGCCGACTGCGCCGAGGACCTGGCGGCGGACGGCGTGGTGTACGCCGAGGTGCGCTATGCCCCGGAGCAGCACCTGGAGGGCGGGCTGACCCTCGACGAGGTGGTCGAGGCGGTCAACGAGGGCTTCCGGCTGGGCGAGGCGAACGCCAAGGCGCGCGGGCACCGGATCCGGGTCGGCACGCTGCTGACCGCGATGCGGCACGCGGCCCGCTCGCAGGAGATCGCCGAACTGGCGAACCGCTACCGGGACCACGGCGTGGTCGGCTTCGACATCGCGGGCGCCGAGGCGGGCTACCCGCCCACCCGGCACCAGGCGGCCTTCGACTACCTGAAGGGCGAGAACAACCACTTCACCATCCACGCCGGCGAGGCCTTCGGGCTGCCGTCGATCTGGGAGGCGCTGCAGTGCTGCGGCGCGGACCGGCTCGGCCACGGCGTGCGGATCGTCGACGACATCGCGTTCGACGAGGACGGCCGGGTGCAGCTGGGCCGGCTGGCCGCGTACGTGCGCGACAAGCGGATCCCGCTGGAGATGTGCCCGACCTCCAACCTGCAGACCGGGGCGGCCGACTCGTACGGCGAGCACCCGATCGGGCTGCTGAGCCGGCTGAAGTTCCGGGTCACCGTCAACACCGACAACCGGCTGATGAGCGGCACCAGCATGAGCCAGGAGTTCGGGCACCTGGTGGAGGCCTTCGGCTACACGCTGGGCGACATGGAGTGGTTCACCGTCAATGCGATGAAGTCGGCGTTCCTGCCCTTCGACGAGCGGCTGGCGATGATCAACGACGTGATCAAGCCCGGGTACGCCGAGCTGAAGGCCGAGTGGCTGTTCAGCCCGCGGGACTGACGCGCCGTCGGATCGTCGGATGAGCGCCATGGATCTCAACGTCCATGGCGCTCATCCGACTTATCCCTCCGAAGAGTGAGTGGCCTTTGATCCGCACGCGACATGGTCACTACGGTGGGCCGGTCACTGCTGACTCGGTGTGACGACCGGGCCCGTCCCCCGTGGGGCTCGCCGCCGTCGCGCCGCCCGACCAGGACTCGAGGACGCACACATGAAGCAGGCCACTCTCAAGGCAGCCGGTACGGCCGCTCTCGGCGTCGCGATCGCCGCCGTCGCCGCGGGTTCCGCCTCCGCCGCGCCGGCGCCCGGCGGCCTCGGGCTGCCGACCAGCGCGCTCACCAACCCGGGGCTCACCAACGCCGCGACCGGCGCCGTGAGCAAGCTGCCGGGCGGTGACTCGGTGAGCCAGGTGACCGGCACCCTCAACCCGACCGCGGGCAAGCCGGCCCAGGCCCCGGCCGCCGCCCCCGCGCCGGAGCAGGCGCCCGGCGCCGTCGAGCAGACCGGCCCGGGCGGTGCCGAGCAGGCCGCCCCCGCGCCCGAGCAGGCGCCCGCCGCCGCCCCGATGCCGATGGACGCCGCCGCGCCGATGCAGGCCGCTCCCGCCGCGCACGCCAACCGGATCGGCGGCCTGGACTCCGTCCCCGGCGGCCAGGGCCTGGCCAAGACCCCGGTCGGCGGCGTGGTCGGCACGCTCAGCAGCCTCTCCCCGACCGGCGGCGGCGCGCCGGGCCTGCCGGGCCTGGGCGGCTGACGCCCGCCCGACCCGCGCCGAGGGGCCGTCCCGTGGGGGGACGGCCCCTCGGCCGTGTCACGGGTGCGGTCACGGCTCCTGCGGGAGGAGCAGCCACAGCGCCAGGTAGATCAGGAACTGCGGGCCGGGCAGCAGGCAGGAGACCAGGAACAGCACCCGGACCGTCCACGGGGTGAGCCCGAAGCGCTTGGCGAGGCCGGCGCAGACGCCGCCGATGACGCGGTTGTGGCGAGGACGGGCGAGGGTGCTCATGGTCTCCTCCGAGGAGTTCTCCCGGTGCGGTCCCTCCGACCGGGCTGACTCCCATCCTTCCGCCGTGACCAGCGCTTTTCGTCCGCCCCGATGCCGATCCCACCCCCGAAGTCCGCACCTCCCGGAGGACTCCGTTTCTCGGGGTCGCCTCAGGGCCCCACCCCGAGTGGGCCCACCCGGCCCCGGCGAGAACGGGGGCGAACCGGCGTCCGTACGGATCCGTTCCCCATGCAGGGTCTCCGCGTACCCCGTGGCGTTCTGCAGCGCGACGCCGATCCGCATCCGAGGCCAGGGACGGGACCGTTGACAAGAACGGCCGGCACCACATGCGGGTCCTGCGGTTCCCGTCGGCGGACTCCACCACCGAGCGGGGTATCGGCTCGCACACCGACTACGGGCTGCTGGTCATCGCCGCGCAGGACGAGGAGCCGTGGGCGTTCGTCGAACCGGTGGCGGATGTCTTCACGGTCCTTTCCGGGCGACATCACGCGGTTCATCACCGGCGGCACGCTGCTCTCGACACCGCACAGGGTCACCCTGGCCGCCCGGGAGCGGTGGTGCTACCCGGACCGGGCGGTGACCTCCGGGATCGTGGCCGAGGGCGGGCTCGAGGTGCTGGAGCGCCTGCGGAAGGAGCATGTCGAGTCGTGATTCCCGGTGGTCCCGCCCTCCGCTGCCTTCCGGGGTGAATCGTCCGGATGTAACGGCGGGTTAAAGAAGGGGGAGGCGGTGGGCGGGCGGGTCGGGGGGCGTTGGCAGACTCGCGGACCTGATCGTCTCCCAAGCAAGAGGAACTCGTTCGATGCGCGCATCCAGGTTTCTGGCCGTCACCATGCTGTCCGCCCTCGGGGTCTCGGCCGTAGCCGCCTGCGGGCCGGACGACGGCGGCAGCAAGGACGCGGCCGCCCCGAAGGCGTCCGCGTCCGCGTCGCCGTCCGCGGCGGCCGGGGGCCTGGAGAGCCTGTCGGTCGGGGACATCCTGAAGAAGTCGCAGGCCGCGGGTGCCAAGGTGACCTCGGTGAAGCTCACGTTCAAGCTGAAGATGGACGCGAGCACCACCATGACCGGCGCGGTCGCCGAGGACGGCAAGGGCAACTGCGCCGGCAAGATCGGGTTCGAGGGCAAGGGCCAGGCGGACATCCTGCGCCAGGGCGCCACCCTCTACCTGAAGCCGGACACCGCGTTCCTGAACGCCTTCGCGCCGGGCTCCTCCGCGGTGGTCGGCGGCAAGTACATGAAGCTGGGCGCCGACGCCGCCAAGGCGAAGGAGTTCGCGACCTTCTGCGACCTCGGCCTGCAGACGCTGAAGCAGGTCGGCCAGAACGACGACGGCTCCGACGTGGCCGGCACCAAGTCGGGCGGCAAGCAGGTCGACGGCGTCAAGGCCCTGATCATCAAGGACCAGGACGCCGGTACCGCGGCCGAGATCGCGATCGCCGAGGAGGGCGAGCCGTACGTGCTGTCGCTGATCACCACGGGCGACGACCAGGGCAGCATGCAGTTCAGCGACTTCGACAAGCCGGTGACGGTCACCGTGCCGCCGGCCGCGCAGGTCATCGACGGCGGCAAGTACCTGGGCTGATCCGGAGTCAGGGGCCGGGTGGGGCGCGAACGCGCTCCGCTCGGCCCTTCGCCGTTCCCGGCGGGTCGGTCCCGGGCAGGCGGTCCGGGAGACCCCGTCAGTGGCGCTGCGGCCCGGTCGAGGTGAGCGCGGGCACGGCGGGCCGGGCTGCCGTTCCGGGCAGCGCGCGGCGCTCCGGGCGGGGCGCCGGGAGGTGGACCGCGGGCCGGTGGCGCAGCGCGAGGCGGCGCAGCAGCGGGACCAGGGCGAGGTGGGCGACGGCCGCGCCGAGCGTGCCGAGCAGGATGTCGTCCACGTTGAGGACGTGGCCGGGGGCCCAGCCCTCGGCGATCTCCAGGGCGGTGGCGAGCAGCGCGACCGCGCCGGTGGTGCGCAGGAAGGACGGCAGCCAGGGGGCGTCGGCACCGCCGAAGGCGAGCGGCAGCAGGACGCCGACGGGTGCGAGCGGGAGGAGTCCGGCGGCGAGCTGGCGGGCGCCGGCCAGGCCGCCGACGGCGAGTGCCTGGTGGACCGAGGCGAACGGGGTCAGGTTGGGCGGGTAGGTCCAGCTGACCGGGAGCGGGCGCAGGCTCGACCAGGCGAGCAGCAGCAGGTGCAGGGCCAGCAGTAACCGGGCCGCGGTCCGGAGTCGGTGCGGCGCCGCCGACCCGGCGGGTGCCTCGGCGGGCGCCTGCTCGGTCGCGGGGTCGGGATGCGCGGTGGTGTGCACGCTGTCAGGGACGCGAGGTCCGGCCGGGACGGTTCCGGCCGGACGGGCGGTCGTCCCGGGTGGTCCCGCCGGGTGGTGCGCACACCACCCGGGCGTGACGATCACCGGGCACGACCATCACCCGGGTACCGCGGTCAGCCGGGGCAGCGGGTGCTGGACGGGGCGCCGAAGACGCCGGTGGGGGTGAGGGACGGGGGCGGGCTCGCGGGCGCGGCCGTGACCTTGGCCGACGGGACCGCGGACGGGACCGCCGACGGGGAGAGGCTCGCCGCGGGCGACGGCGCGGGGCTGGAGACGGCCGGCGCGTTGGGGACCTGCACCGGGTTGGGGCAGGCCGTCCGGCTGGCCGGGGCCCCGGCGTCGACCGGGACGTCGGTGGGGCGGATGCCGCAGCCGGTCAGCGCGGCGAGCGCGGTGGCCGGCAGCAGGGCCGAGAGCAGGAGCCGACGGACGGTCATCAGGTGGTCTCCGTCCCGGCGGGCGGCTGGGTGAGCGGCAGGGTGAGGGTGAAGACCGCGCCGACGCCGTCGGGGTTGTTGGCGGCGGTGATGGCGCCGCCGTGGATCTGGGCGTTGGCCATCGCGATGGACAGGCCCAGGCCGCTGCCCTCGGAGCGGGCCCGGCCCTTGTCGGCCTTGTAGAAGCGGTCGAACACGTGCGGGAGGACGTCCTCGGGGATGCCGGGGCCGGAGTCGGAGACCTGGACCACCACGGTGTGGGCGGAGTCGTCCTGACGGACCCTCACCCGGACCGGGGAGCCGCCGTGCTTGAGGGCGTTGCCGATCAGGTTGGCGAAGACCACGTCGAGGCGGCGCGGGTCGACGACGGCCTGGATGCCGCGCGGGGCGTCCACCTCGACGGCGTCGTACCAGGCGCGGCCGTCGATGCAGGACATGATCAGGTCGGCGATGTCCACCTCGTCGGCGACCAGCTTGGCGGTGCCCGCGTCGAAGCGGGTGACCTCCATCAGGTTCTCGACCAGGTCGGAGAGGCGGCGGGTCTCGGAGACCACCAGGCGCACCGCCGGTTCGATCATCGGGTCGAGCGAGTCGGCCTCGTCCTCCAGGATGTCGGTGACGGCGGTCATCGCGGTGAGCGGCGTGCGCAGCTCGTGCGACATGTCGGCGACGAAGCGGCGGGACTGCGCCTCGCGGGCGCTGAGTTCGGCGACCTGCTCGGAGAGCGACTCCGCGGTCTTGTTGAAGGTCCGGGCCAGGTCGGCGAGTTCGTCGTTGCCGTCGACGTCGAGCCGGGTGTCCAGCTTGCCCTCGCCGAGCTGCCGGGCGGCGTCGCCGAGGCGGCGGACCGGGCGCAGCACGGTGGCGGAGGCGCCCTGGGCGAGCAGCGCGGAGCCGACCAGCGCGAGCAGGGTGGCGATCGCCAGCGACCAGCCGAGGGTGTTCAGGTCGGCGCGCTCGTTCTGCAGCGACTTGAACATGTAGGCGGTCGGACCGGTCGGCACCACCTTGGTCCCGCCGATCACGTACGGGCCGTCGAGGTTCACCCGCTGCCAGTACAGGTGGTACGGGTACGGGTTTCCGGAGCCGGTCTCGCGCGGCTTGGCGACCGCGGCGGCCAGCGGGGCGGGCACCTGGCCGCCGGTGAACCGGCCCGGGTCGGAGGAGGCGGTGCAGCCGGGCTGCGACTCGTCGACCACCACCACGTCGTAGGCCAGGCCGGAGCTGGCCACCTGGACGGCGAGCGTGGTGAGGTCCTGGCAGCTGGGGTGCAGCGGCAGTTGCGAGACGTTGCGGGTGAGCGAGACCCGGAAGTCGTTGAGCGCGGTGTCCTGGGCGCGCTTGAGCACCGCGTCCCGGTTCAGCCAGTAGGCGATCCCGGACGCGGAGACCGCGGTGACCAGCGCGACCGCGGCGAACACCGCGATCAGCCGGACCCGCAGCGAACTGAGCCGTCGCCAGGAGCCCGGGCGGGCACGGCGCGGCACCGTCTGATGGTCGGTCAAGAAGGGCTCATCCAGAGAACGAAGGAGTGGGTCACGCGGGCGGGTCGAGACGGTAGCCGACGCCGCGGACGGTGCGGATCAGGGTCGGCGCGGACGGCACGTCCTCGACCTTGGCGCGCAGCCGCTGCACACAGGCGTCCACCAGCCGGGAGTCGCCGAGGTAGTCGTGTTCCCAGACCAGGCGCAGGAGTTGCTGGCGGGACAGCGCCTGGCCGGGGCGGCGGCTGAGCTCCAGCAGGAGCCGCAGTTCGGTCGGGGTCAGCTGCAGGTCCTGGCCGTCCTTGGTGACGGTCATCGCCGAACGGTCGATCACCAGGCCGCCGTAGGCCGCCGAGTCGGTGCTCTCCCGCTCGCCGCGGCGCAGCACGGCGCGGATCCGGGCGTCCAGCACCCGCGGCTGCACCGGCTTGACCACGTAGTCGTCGGCGCCGGACTCCAGGCCGACCACCACGTCGATGTCGTCGGAGCGCGCGGTGAGCAGGATGATCGGCAGCTGGTCGCTGCGGCGGATCCGCCGGCAGACCTCGAAGCCGTCGATGCCCGGCAGCATCACGTCCAGGACGATCAGGTCCGGACGCTGCTCCTTGAACAGCTTCAGGCCCTCCTCGCCGGACGCGGCGGCGGCCACCCGGTGGCCCTGGCGGGTGAGGGCGAGTTCGAGGCCGGTGCGAATGGCGTCGTCGTCCTCGATCAGAAGCAGGAAAGACACGGGGGTCATTGTGACCCACCGGGCCCCGCGAAGCACCCACCAGGGTGACCCGTAATCAGTCGGGAACCGGACCGGCGCTCTCCGGCGTCCGCTCCGGCAGGCACGGGTGTGTCCGCGTCCGGCCGGGCTTGTGACAGCCCTGTGACAGTCGACGGACACCGCCATGACGAGCGCCGGGCAGGATTTTCCTTGTCGCCGCGTAAGGACGCACCAGCTCAACGCCGGTGTTGCGGCACACGCAAGGAACCACTCGTACCGACCATGGGGGTGCCCGATGACCGCAACGCTGACGACCCGCACCACGGGGCCGCGTGCCGTCCTGGGCACCAACCGGCCGAACTGCGAGGAGGAGAGCTCCGGCGCCGTGATCGTACGGGGGTGCGCACACAGCGCCGGAACCCGCCGCCCGGTGGCGGGGGCCACCAGGGGCGGGGAGGCACACGGCCGGGTGGGGAGCCCGGCCGCGGGACGGGTGCTGCGGATCGCTCCGCAGACCTTCCGGGGGGAGCAGGGCGACCAGGGAGGCGTGCAGGGGGAGCACCCGGCCGCCGCGGCCGACGAGGCGAGCGACATCGCCGAGTTCACCGCGTACGTGCGCGAGCGCCGCGCCTCCCTGTACGCCACCGCCTACCACCTGACCGGCGACCGCTACGAGGCGGAGGACCTGCTGCAGAGCGCGCTGTTCTCCACCTACCGGGCGTGGGGCCGGATCACCGACAAGGCCGCGGTGGGCGGCTACCTCCGCCGCACCATGACCAACCTGCACATCTCCGCCTGGCGGCGCCGCAAGGTCAACGAGTACCCGACCGAGGAGCTGCCGGAGTACGCCGGCGACACCGACGCGATGGGCGGCACCGAGCTGCGCGCCGTGCTCTGGCAGGCGCTGGCCAAGCTCCCGGAGAACCAGCGCACCATGCTGGTGCTGCGCTACTACGAAGGCCGCACCGACCCGGAGATCGCCGACATCCTGGGCATCAGCGTCGGCACCGTGAAGAGCTCCATCTGGCGCGCGCTGCGCCGGATGCGCGAGGACGAGCAGCTCAACCGCTCGGGCGACACCGTGCACGCCTTCGGCGAGCTGGTCGCCTGACGGACGATCAGGAACTGACACCCCGGAAACTCCCGTCGGGGGACGGGTGAAGGGGGGCGGTGGGACGACGGCGCGCTCGGGGGAGCGGCGGCCGGGGGGAGGTCCCTCAGCCCTGACGAGGCGGGCCCCGGTGCGGGGGAGAAGCACCGGGGCCCGCCGCGTCGTTCCTCCGGTGGGGCACGCCGCGGTGACAATGACCCGATGGACGCCGCCCCCACCCCTCCCGCCGAGAGCCCGCAGGCCCGGGCCGACCGGCGGCTGATCGAGCTGCTGCAGGAACTGCGGGTGCTGCAGACCGGCGTGCAGATCGTCTTCGCCTTCCTGCTCGGCGTCGCGTTCACCCCGCGCTTCGCCGAGCTGCACGACTCCGAGCAGGACCTGTACGTCGTGGTGCTGCTGCTCGCGGTGATCGCCGCGGCGGTGCTGGCCACCCCGGTCGCGCTGCACCGCGGACTGTTCCACCACCCCGACCGGGTCCGGATCGTGCGGGTCTCCGCCCGGATCGCGCAGGTCGGCCTGGTGCTGCTGGCGACGGCGCTGTCCGGCGCGGTGCTGCTGGTGCTGACGGTGGTGCTCGGCGCGGCGGCGGCGATCCCGATCACCGCGGTGGTCGCGCTGGTCTTCACCGGCCTGTGGTTCGTGCTGCCGTGGGCGGTACGCCGTGGCCTGACCGAGGAGTGAGCCGGCGTCAGACGTACTCGGGGTGGCGGGCGAGCGAGGCGATCCGGCGGCCGGCCTCCAGTCCGGAGCAGGCGTAGGAGCCGAGTTCGACCTGCCGGGCGACGATGCCGCGCTCGGCGCGCATCAGCCGCCAGCCGCGGCGGACCAGGTACGGGACGGACTTGCGGCCCTCGCGGACGTCCCGGCGAAAGCGCCGCCAGGCGGTGGTGGAGGGCCGGTTGCGCAGGCACAGGGCGTCGCCCAGCAGGCCCTCGGCCGCGCACTGGCGGGCCAGCTCGGCGGCGAAGATGCCCTCGGCGACGAACGCGGGGGCGCCGTCCAGGCCGAGCGGGCGGCTGCCGATCCGGCCGTTGTCGGGGATCGAGTAGACCGGCACGTCGGTGGTGCCGCCGCCGGCCAGCGCGCGGATCGCGGCGAGCGCCTGTTCGCGGTGCCAGGAGAGCGGGGAGTCCCAGTCGGTGCCGCCGTCGTCCGGCAGCTGCGGCAGGGTCGGGTCGTCCCCGTCCTTGTAGAAGTCGTCGAGCTGCAGCACGGGCAGGCCGCTGCGCTCGGCCAGCGAGGACTTCCCGGAGCCCGAGGGACCCGACAGCAGGATGACGCGGGATACCGGGCGACGGTTCAGCGGGGAGTCACTCACGAGACACCAGTCTGACGCATCCTGCGGGCGGGTCGGAACCCCGCGGTCCGCCGCCGTGACGGGGCCCACACCCGGGGGCGCGCGGAGCGCGGCACATCTCGGTCGCGCATCGAACTCCCGTCCCGCCTACCATCCTCCTACGCGCGTAGATATGCTGGTCTGGTGACTATGTCCACTCTTGCAGCCAATGCCCCCGGTGCAGCGGGCAGCGGTCTCACGGACGTCGCGGCGTCCGAGGCCACCTTGCGCCGCTTCCTGCACGGCCTGCCCGGCGTCGACCAGGTCGGCCTGGAGTCGCGGGCGGCGTCCCTCGGCACCCGCTCGATCAAGACGACCGCCAAGGCGTTCGCCGTCGACCTGGCCATCTCGATGATCGACCTGACCACGCTGGAGGGCGCGGACACGGTCGGCAAGGTCCGCTCGCTGTGCGCGAAGGGCCTGAGCCCCGACCCCGGCGACCGCACCACCCCGCAGGTCGCGGCGATCTGCGTCTATCCGGACATGGTCGCCACCGCCAAGGACGCGCTGCGCGGCAGCCGGGTCCAGGTCGCCTCGGTGGCCACCGCGTTCCCGTCCGGCCGCGCCGGCATGCCGGTGAAGCTGGCCGACACCGCCGAGGCGGTCGCGGCCGGCGCCGACGAGATCGACATGGTGATCGACCGGGGGGCCTTCCTCTCCGGCCGCTACCTGGAGGTCTTCGAGGAGATCGCCGCGGTCAAGGAGGCGTGCAGGCGCCCGGACGGCACCGCCGCCCACCTGAAGGTGATCTTCGAGACCGGCGAGCTGCAGACCTACGACAACGTCCGCCGGGCCTCCTGGCTGGCGATGATCGCGGGCGCGGACTTCATCAAGACCTCCACCGGCAAGGTCGCGGTCAACGCCACCCCGCCGGTCACCCTGCTGATGCTGGAGGCGGTGCGAGACTTCCGCGCGGCCACCGGCACCCAGGTCGGCGTGAAGCCCGCGGGCGGCATCCGCACCACCAAGGACGCGATGAAGTACCTGGTGATGGTGAACGAGACCCTGGGCGACGACTGGCTGAGCCCCGAGTGGTTCCGGTTCGGCGCCTCCAGCCTGCTGAACGACCTGCTGATGCAGCGTCAGAAGCTGCGCACCGGCCGGTACTCCGGTCCCGACTACGTGACGGTGGACTGAGGACGATGGCGAAGACCAAGAAGACCGAAGAGCAGCCGGCCAAGGCGTCCGGCCTGTTCGAGTACGCCCCGGCGCCGGAGTCCCCGGCCGCCGCGGGTGAGATCGCGACCAGCTACGGGCACTTCATCGGCGGCGAGTTCGTCGACTCCTCCGGCTCGGAGGCGCTGAAGACCGTCAACCCGGCCACCGAGCAGGTGCTGGCGGAGTTCGCCCAGGGCACCGACGAGGACGTCGACCGCGCCGTCGCCGCGGCCCGCCGGGCGTTCGCCGACTGGTCGGCGCTGCCGGGCAGCGAGCGCGCCAAGTACCTGTTCCGGATCGCCCGGATCATCCAGGAGCGCTCGCGCGAGCTGGCGGTGCTGGAGTCGATCGACAACGGCAAGCCGATCCGGGAGACCCGCGACGTCGACCTGCCGCTGGTCGCCGCGCACTTCTTCTACTACGCGGGCTGGGCCGACAAGCTCGACTACGCCGGCTTCGGGGGCAACCCGAAGCCGCTGGGCGTGGCCGGCCAGGTCATCCCGTGGAACTTCCCGCTGCTGATGCTGGCCTGGAAGATCGCCCCGGCGCTGGCCACCGGCAACACCGTGGTGCTCAAGCCGGCCGAGACCACCCCGCTGACCGCGCTGCGGTTCGCCGAGATCTGCCGGCAGGCCGGTCTGCCCAAGGGCGTGGTGAACATCGTCACCGGCGACGGCCGCACCGGCGCCGCGCTGACCGCCCACCCGGACGTCAACAAGGTCGCCTTCACCGGCTCCACCCCGGTCGGCCGGGCCATCGCCAAGCAGCTGGCCGGCACCCGCAAGAAGCTCTCGCTGGAGCTCGGCGGCAAGGCCGCCAACATCGTCTTCGACGACGCGCCCCTCGACCAGGCGGTCGAGGGCATCGTCAACGGCATCTTCTTCAACCAGGGCCACGTCTGCTGCGCGGGCTCCCGCCTGCTGGTGCAGGAGTCGATCCAGGACGAGCTGCTGGACGCGCTCAAGCGCCGGATGGGCACCCTGCGGGTCGGCGACCCGCTGGACAAGAACACCGACATCGGCGCGATCAACTCGGCCGAGCAGCTGGCCCGGATCACCGAGCTGGCCGCCGCGGGCGAGCAGGAGGGCGCCGAGCGCTGGGCGCCCGCGTGCGACCTGCCCGGCGCGGGCTACTGGTTCCGCCCGACGCTGTTCACCGGCGTCTCGCAGGCCCACCGGATCGCCCGCGAGGAGATCTTCGGCCCGGTGCTGTCGGTGCTCACCTTCCGTACCCCCGCCGAGGCGGTCGAGAAGGCCAACAACACCCCGTACGGGCTGTCGGCCGGCATCTGGACGGAGAAGGGCTCGCGCATCCTCTGGACCGCGAACCGGCTCAAGGCCGGCGTGGTCTGGGCGAACACCTTCAACAAGTTCGACCCGACCTCGCCGTTCGGCGGTTACAAGGAGTCGGGCTACGGCCGCGAGGGTGGCCGCCACGGTCTGGAGGCCTACCTCGATGTCTGATGTGGCACTGCGTCTTGATGTCTTCAAGACCTACAAGCTGTACGTCGGCGGGAAGTTCCCGCGCTCCGAGAGCGGGCGGGTGTACGAGGTGACCGACGCAAAGGGCCAGTGGCTGGCCAACGCCCCGCTCGGCACCCGCAAGGACACCCGGGACGCCGTCCTGGCCGCGCGCGCGGCGGTCAAGGGCTGGTCCGGCGCCACCGCGTACAACCGCGGCCAGGTGCTGTACCGGGTCGCCGAGATGCTGCAGGGCCGGCGCGAGCAGTTCGTCGCCGAGGTGGCGGCCGGCGAGGGCGTCGGCGTCAAGAAGGCGGCGGCGCTGGTGGACGCGGCGATCGACCGCTGGGTCTGGTACGCGGGCTGGACCGACAAGGTCGCCCAGATCGCGGGCGGTGCCAACCCGGTGGCCGGGCCGTTCTTCAACCTGTCCACCCCGGAGCCGACCGGCGTGGTCGGCATCGTCGCGCCGCGCACCGGAGCGGGCTTCTCGCTGCTCGGCCTGGTCTCGGTGATCGCCCCGGCGATCGCCACCGGCAACACCGTGGTGGTCGCGGCCGCCGAGCACGCGCCGCTGCCCGCGCTCTCGCTCGGCGAGGTGCTCGCCACCTCCGACCTGCCCGGCGGCGTGGTCAACCTGATCTCCGGCCGCACCGCGGACATCGCGCCCACCCTCGCCTCGCACCAGGACGTCAACGCACTGGACCTCGCCGGGGCGATCGACCCCGAAGGCCCCGGCGCGGCGGCGGCCCTGGAACAGGCCGCGGCGGATACGCTGAAGCGAGTGGTCCGACCGGCCGCCGACCCGTCCGCCGAGGACTGGACGGCCGCGCCCGGCACCGGGCGACTGCTCTCCTTCCTGGAGACCAAGACGGTCTGGCACCCGATGGGCATCTAGCCCCCGGACCGTTCAACTCCACACAGACCGGCCGTCCCCACGCCCCTACCCCCCCCGGGGGCGGACGGCCGCCGACGGGCCCGCACTTCTCCCCCCCTGGTGCGGGCCCGTCCTCATGCCCGGGCGGGGCGCCCGAGCGGGTTCGGGGACAATGGCGGGATGACTGGCACGAAGACGCGGGGGCGGCGGCCCGGGGGTGAGGACACCCGGGGAGCGGTGCTGGCGGCGGCGCGGGCGGAGTTCGCGCAGCACGGGTACCAGAAGGCGAGCATGCGGGCGATCGCCCGCTCGGCCGGGGTGGACGCGGCGCTGCTGCACCACTACTTCGGCAGCAAGGACCGGCTGTTCATGGCCGCGCTGGAGTTCCCGCTCGATCCGCGCGCGGTGGTGGAGCAGGTCTTCGCCGGGGATCTGGCGGGCATCGGCGAGCGGGTGGCCGGCTTCGTGCTCGGGCTGTGGGAGGAGCCGACGGTCCGCGACCGGCTGCTGGCGCTGGTGCGCACCGCGGCCGGCAGCGAGGAGGTCGCGGCGCTGATGCGCGGCTTCATGGTGACCGAACTGGTCGACCGGGTCGCCGACCTGCTGGAGGTCGACCAGCCCGAGCTGCGGGTCGAACTGGTGATGTCGCAGATCGTCGGGCTGGCCATGGCCCGCTACGTGATCGCCGTCGAACCCCTCGCCTCGGCACCCCCGGAGGCGCTGGTCCCACTGCTGGGCCGCACCATCCAGGGGTACCTGACGGGCTGACGGGTGATCAGGCCTCGCCGCCGCCGAAGCGCTCGGTCCAGGAGGCCAGGTCCTCGTCGGTGATCTTGGCGAAGAGCACCGGCGGGACGGTGAACGGGGTGCCGGCCGGGACGAGCTGCAGAGCCCGGGCCTCGTCGGCGCTCACCCAGGTGCGGGTGTCGCCGTCGAGGGTGAAGGACTCCCGGATCGCCTGCGCGGCGGCCGGGATGAACGGCTCGGACACCACCGCGTAGAGGTGGATCAGGTTGATCGCGGTGCGCAGGGTGCGCGCCGCGGCCTCCGGGTCGGTCTTGATCTGCGTCCACGGGGCGGTCACGTCGAGGTACGCGTTGCCGGCCGACCAGAGCGCGCGCAGCGCCTGCGCGGCCTTGCGGAAGTTCAGCGCGTCCAGCTGGGTCTCGTACTCGGCGAGCAGCTCGCCGATCTGGGCGCCGAGCTGGAGCTCCGCCTCGCCGGCCTCCGGGCCCGCCGGGACCTCGTCGCCGAAGCGCTTGCGGCTGAACGAGAGCACCCGGTTGACGAAGTTGCCGAGGGTGTCGGCCAGGTCCTTGTTGACGGTGGACGCGAACAGGTCCCAGGTGAAGCTGGAGTCGTCGGACTCGGGGGCGCTGGCCATCAGGTAGTAGCGCCAGTAGTCGGCGGGCAGCAGCTCCAGGGCGACGTCGGTGAAGATGCCGCGCTTCTGGCTGGTGGAGAACTTGCCGCCGTAGTACGTCAGCCAGTTGAAGGCCTTGACGTAGTCGACCTTCTTCCACGGCCGGCGCGAGCCGAGCAGGGTGGCCGGGAACATCACGGTGTGGAACGGGACGTTGTCCTTGGCCATGAACTCGGTGTAGCGGACGGTGTCGTCCGCCTCGTACCACCAGGACTTCCAGTCCCCGCCGGTGGCGTCCGCCCACTCCTTGGTGGCGCCGATGTACTCGATCGGCGCGTCGAACCAGACGTAGAACACCTTGCCCTCGGCGGCCAGCTCGGGCCACACGTCGGCCGGGACGGGGACGCCCCACTCCAGGTCGCGGGTGATCGCGCGGTCCTGCAGGCCCTCGGTGAGCCACTTGCGGGCGATCGAGGAGGCCAGCACCGGCCAGTTGTCGCCGTTCGCGGCGATCCAGGCCTCGACCTCGCCGGTCAGCTTCGACTGCAGCAGGAACAGGTGCTTGGTCTCCCGCACCTCCAGGTCCGCGCTGCCGCTGATCGCCGAGCGCGGCTCCAGCAGGTCGGTCGGGTCGAGGACGCGGGTGCAGTTCTCGCACTGGTCGCCGCGGGCCTTGTCGTACCCGCAGTGCGGGCAGGTGCCGACGATGTAGCGGTCCGGCAGGAAGCGGCCGTCGGCGATCGAGTACACCTGACGGATCGCCCGCTCCTCGATGAAGCCGTTGGCCTGCAGCTCGCGGGCGATCTCCTGGGTGATCTCCCGGTTCTGCGGCGAGGAGGAGCGGCCGAAGTAGTCGAAGGAGAGCCGGAAGCCCTCGTAGACCGCCCGCTGCTGCTCGTGCGCCCGGGCGCAGAACTCGGCGACCGGCAGCCCGGCCTCCTGCGCGGCCAGCTCGGCCGGGGTGCCGTGCTCGTCGGTGGCGCAGATGTACAGCACCTCGTGGCCGCGCTGGCGCAGGTAGCGCGCGTACACGTCCGCCGGGAGCATCGACCCGACCATGTTGCCCAGGTGCTTGATCCCGTTGATGTAGGGAAGCGCGCTGGTGATCAACTGTCGAGTCATCTCTGGGATGCTCCCATGCTCTCCGGCGAGCACCGTATGGGATGCCCGCGGGCGGGTGTCGAGGGGCCGGGTCGTCTTCGGGACGAGCGGCGGGCCGGGCCCTTCCGGTGCCGCCGGCCGCCGCAATCGTACCGAACCGGGCCGCGGTGGCCGTACCGCATATCCGGGCGCTGTCAAGCCACGGCGGCGCCCGGCTGACGCGGCGTCAGCGGCCGGTGGCGCCGTCGATCCGCTCGCGCAGGATGTCGGCGTGGCCGGCGTGCCGGGCGGTCTCCTCGATCATGTGCACCAGGATCCAGCGCAGCGAACGGGGCTGCGTGGTCGGGCCGGTGGCGCGGGCGGCGGGGGCGGTGACCGAGGCGGCCGCGGCGATGATCGCGTCCGACCGGCGGGCGGCCTCCCGGTAGGCGGCGACCACGGACTCCTCGGTGTCCCCGGCGGCCAGGTCCATCGAGAAGTCCAGCGCGCCGACGTCGAGGCCCGCGTAGATCTCCTCGAACCAGTAGGTCTCGGCGACGGCCAGGTGCCGGACCAGGCCGAGCAGGCTGGTGCCGGACGGGACGCCGGGGGTGCGGGCCTGCTCGCCGGCCAGGCCCAGGGCCTTGCCGATCACCGCCTCGCGCAGGTAGCGCAGGAACGACAGCAGGGTCTCCCGCTCGCCCTCGTCGAGCACGGGCGGGCGGGTGTCGGTGCGCGTGGTCGCGGTCATGCGAGCACGGTAGCGGGGATCCGCCGCACGGAGCTTGACGGCCGCCGGGCCGCGGCGCAAAAATCATCACATGATGAATTCTTTGGCGGGGCCGTCCGGCGACCCCGCGATCCGCATCGAGCGACTGGTGGTGCGCCGCGGCGACCACACCGTGCTGCCCGGCCTCGACCTGGAGGTCGCCCGTGGCACCGTCACCGGCCTGCTCGGCCCCAGCGGATGCGGCAAGACCACCCTGCTGCGCAGCGTGGTCGGCGTGCAGCGGACCGCGGGCGGCACCGTCACCGTCCTCGGGCAGCCCGCGGGCAGCGCCGCCCTGCGCAACCGGGTCGGCTACGTCACCCAGGCCCCGTCCGTGTACGGCGACCTGACGGTCGGTGAGAACCTCGACTACTTCGCCGCCGTCCTCGGCGCCCCGAAGGGCGACCCGGACCGGGTGATCCACCAGGTCGGCCTGGACGCCCACCGGCGCACCCCCGTCGCCCGGCTCTCCGGTGGCCAGCGCGCCCGGGTCTCGCTCGCCGCAGCGCTGCTCGGCCACCCCGAACTGCTGGTCCTCGACGAGCCCACCGTCGGCCTCGACCCGGTGCTCCGCCAGGAGCTGTGGCAGTTGTTCCGCTCGCTCGCCGACGCCGGCACCACCCTGCTGGTCTCCAGCCACGTGATGGACGAGGCCACCCGCTGCGACCTCCTCCTGCTGATGCGCGACGGCCGGCTGCTCGCCCACGACACCCCCGCCGGGCTGCTCGCCACCACCGGCGCCCCCGACGTCGACAGCGCCTTCCTCGCCCTGGTCCGCAGCCCCGGGCAGCCCGCCGAGGAGACCACGGAGACCACGAGATGACCACCGCCGCCCCGCTGCCCGCCCCCTCGCCGGCCGCCGCCGCGACCCGCCGCACCCTCGCCACCGCCGGCCGGGTGCTCGCCCAGCTCCGCCACGACCCGCGCACCGTCGCGATGCTGCTGCTGGTCCCCTGCCTGCTGCTCGTCCTGCTCAAGTACATGTACGACGACCAGCCGGCCACCTTCAACCGGATCGGCCCCGAACTCCTCGGCATCTTCCCGCTGGTCGTGATGTTCCTGGTCACCTCGGTCGCGATGCTCCGCGAACGCACCAGCGGCACCCTGGAGCGGCTGCTCACCATGCCGCTCGGCAAGCTCGACCTGCTGCTCGGCTACGCCCTCGCCTTCGGCGTCGTCGCCCTGCTCCAGGCCGCCCTCGCCTCGGTGCTGACCATCGGGGTGCTCGGCCTCGACGTCGCCGGACCCACCTGGCTGCTGTTCGCCGTCGCGGTCGCCGACGGCCTGCTCGGCATGGCCCTCGGCCTGCTGGTCTCCGCCTTCGCCGCCACCGAGTTCCAGGCCGTCCAGTTCCTGCCCGCCGTCCTGCTGCCCCAACTCCTGCTCTGCGGGCTCTTCGTCCCCCGGGGCGCGATGGCCCCGGTGCTGCACTGGATCTCCGACGTCCTCCCGCTCTCCTACGCGGTCGACGCGATGAGCCGGATCACCGCGCAGAGCGGTGCCGGCGGCCGGGTGATCGCCGACCTCGCCGTGGTGGCCGGCTGCGCCCTGCTCGCCCTCGCCCTCGGCGCCGCCACGCTGCGCCGCCGCACCGCATAGGCCTGCGGGCCGCGCAGCCCCGCTCACCGGCCCCCGGGCACGGGACGATTCGTGACCGTCCCGTGCCCGGGTCGCCGTTGGGGCCGGTGAGGGCGCTGGGGCAGAATCGACGGCATGACCGAATCCGACCGGACGCCCGACCAGGGCCCCGCCGCCGACGACCCGGTGTACGCCGACCGCGTCTACCGTTCCGTGCCCGGCATCATCTCCGGCGTCATGCTGCTCGCCGTCGCCGCCTGGCTGATCGGCGACGCCGTGGTGTCCGGCAGCGGCCCCACCCCCTGGGTCGCACTCGCCGCCGCCCCCGTCTTCGGCTTCCCCGTGGCCGCCTACACGCTGCGACCGGTGGTCCGCGCCAACGACCGCCGCCTGCTGGTCCGCAACCCCCTGCGGACCGTCATCGCCCCCTGGGGCGCCGTCGAGGGACTGCGGGCCGGCTACTCGGTCGAACTCTTCGCCGCCGGCAAGAAGTACCAGATCTGGGCCGTCCCGGTGTCGCTGCGCCAGCGCAAGAAGGCCACCGCGAGGGCGGCTCGCGCCGCAGCCGCAGGTGACCCGAAGCCGTCCCGCTTCAGCATCACCCCGAGCACGCCCCGCACCCCGCGACCCGGTGAACTCGACCCCACCCGCGCGTGGTCCGACGCGGTGGTGGAGTCGCTGCAGCAGATGGCCGAGCGGAATGCCAACGCGAAGGGCGCCCAGGGCGAGGTCGAGGTCCACTGGTGCTGGTGGATCATCGCCCCGACCCTGGTGGGGTTGGTGGCGCTGGTCTCGGTGATCCTGGCCATTTGAGGCAGCGGCCTCTGATTTAGGGAGCTCGGGTCACTTGCACCACCCAGGGGCTCGGGGAACTGCGAGGCGAGTGTCTGGTGGTCTGAAGTCGGCTGTAGGTCTTTGGAGACCTCTATGCGCCCAGACCTTTTCGCGCCCTCGCACCCTGACCGCCACGCGCCCCCGCCGTTCCCCGGGCCCCTGTTCCTCCCGACCCGTTTGCCTAGGAGTGCATCCTGAAGTCGTAGTGCGGCGGCAGGGGTTCGTCCTTGCCGAGGGCGGTTTGGGTGGTGGACCAGAGGGTGTGGAGGGAGTCCTCGCCTTCGCGGAGGTCGGCGATCTCGATGCCTTCGGTGAGGAGGGCGTGAGCGCGGGCCGGGTCGCCGGAGGCGGTTGCGGCGCGGGCTTCGAGGAGCCGGATGCGGCCGTGGTGGCGCTGGTCGGCGGGGAGGGCGTCGACGAGGGTGAGGGCGTCGGCGGGGCGGGCGGCGGCGAGGAGCGCGGCCAGGGTTTCGATGGTGAGTTCGGGGAGGGTCGGGAGCAGCCGGTGGGCCTCGGTGAGGAGTTCCGCGGCGGGGGCGGATTCGCCTTCGAGGCGGGCGAGTTCGGCGAGGTTGCGGAGGGTCCAGGGGGTGCGGGCGGCAGCCAGTGAGCGGTGCCAGGCGGCCTTCGCGGCGGTGGGGTCGCCCGCGGCGAGGTGGAGCAGGCCGAGGTGGTGCAGGGCGTGCCAGTCGGTGGCGTCGGCGAGGCGCTCGCGCCAGTGGGCGCCGGTGACGGGGGCGGCGGGCGGGTCCAGGACGGGGAGGTGACCGTCCGTCAGGAGGGTGTGCCAGGGGTCCTGTTCGGGGTCGCCGGTGGGGAAGGGCAGTCCGGGGATGGCGGGGAGGGCTCCCGCGGCCTGTTCGAGGGCGGCCCAGCCGCTGCCGGGGGAGAGCGGTTCGAGGGGGGCGTCGGGCGGGGTGGGGGTGGTGTCGAGGGGCAGGGCGCGGACCCGGCGGTCGAGGGTGGCGACGGCGGTGGGCCAGTCCTGGTGGGGGAGTTCGGGGTCGGTGGGGAGCGGACCGTAGGCCTCGGTCCAGGTCCAGGTGGTGCGGGCGGGGAGCGGGAGGTGCTCCAACTGGGTGGCGGCGAGGCCGGCCTGGATCTCCAGGTAGCGGGAGTCGGGGCCGCTGAGCCACTCCTGCCAGCGCAGGCCGCCGCTGCCGGTGCCCCAGTTGAACAGTTTGCGGCCGCGCAGGCGGTCGGTGGAGTACTGGAGCAGGCCGGTGCCGTCGGGGTCGACGGCGGCCACCCAGGGGCGGTCGAGGTCGTCCGGGACGTCGAAGAAGTAGTCGGCGGCGTAGGGGAGTTCGGCGGGGCGGCTGCGGTCGGTGCCGTCGTGCAGGGGGAACGGCACGCGCTGCAGTTCGGCGGCGTAGTCGAAGTGGAAGGCGTGGTCGGCGGGGGCGAGGACGCGGGTGCCGGGGCGTTCCGGGACGGCGGTGTTGGACCACCAGTAGGCGGGGACGGTCTCCGCGCCGGGGTTGTGGATCGAGATCTGGACGTGCAGGTACTCCGCGCCGGGCGGCAGCCAGGCGTCGATCTGCAGGACCAGGCGGCGCATCCGCTCGAACTCGTACATTCGCAGGACGGGGGTGCCGTCGGGCCGCTCGGTGCGGGCGGTGTGCAGCGGGGCGCAGGTGAGCGGGTGGTGGCCGGTGGCGCCGAGGTTCCACTCCGTGCCGCCGGCGAACCAGGCGTTGCGCAGGGCGAGGTTGGCGGGCTGCAGGACCGGGTTGCGGTGCAGGAGTTCGCGGCCGGTGGGGCGCTGGACGAGTGACCAGAGCCGGCCGCCGAGGGTGGGCAGGAAGACGGCGGTGAGGTGCTCGTTCTGCAGGACGGCGGTGGGCAGTTCGCGCTCGGCGCGGTCGCGGTCGTAGCGGTCCTGCGGGGTGTAGGGGAGCAGGGTGGCGGGTTGGCCGTAGGCGATCCGGGCGGTCATCGCCGGGTCGCCGCCGGGGGCCTGGGCGTGCACCTCGGTGCCGTGCAGGAGGGGCAGCGGGCTCGCGGTGGGGAGCGCGGCGGCCGGGAGCCGGAGAACGTCCGTGTGAAGAGTGCTGGTCACGCGGCGAACGTAGGTCCGCCGGCGGGGGTTGGGAAGGGACTTGTGTGCGGAAATCTAGGACGTTCCGCGCCCGGACCTGGTGGGTCCGGGCGCGGGACGTGCCCGGGTCAGGCGATGCCGGCCGCGGCGCCGAGGTCGCGCTTGACGGCGGCCAGGAGCTCCGCGGCCCGCTCGCGGGCGGCGGGCAGCCCGGCGGCGTCGGCGACCGGGAGGACGACCTCCAGGTAGCACTTGAGCTTGGGCTCGGTGCCGGACGGGCGGACCACCACGCGGGCGGAGCTGACGGCGTCGCCCGCCAGGTAGTAGCGCAGGCCGTCGGTGGGCGGCAGGTCCGCGCTGCCGGCGGTGAGGTCGTCGGCGCGGGTGACGGCCAGGCCCGCGAGCTCGGTCGGCGGCTTGTCGCGCAGGGTGCGCATGGCGTCGGCGATCAGCGCGAGGTCCTCGACCCGGACGGAGAGCTGGTCGGTGGCGTGCAGCCCGTGCGCGAGGGCGAGGTCGTCCAGCAGGTCGGCCAGGGTGCGGCCGTCGCGCTTCAGGCCGGCGGCGAGTTCGGCGATCAGCAGGGCGGCGGTGACGCCGTCCTTGTCGCGGACGCCGGCCGGGTCGACGCAGTAGCCGAGCGCCTCCTCGTAGCCGTAGCGGATGCCCTCGGCGCGGGCGATCCACTTGAAGCCGGTGAGGGTCTCCGCGTAGCCGAGGCCCGCGGCGGCGGCGATCTTGCCGAGCAGGGTGGAGGAGACGATGGTGGTGGCGAACACGCCGGTGGCCCCCTTGGCGGCGAGGGCCGCGCCGAGCAGCGCGCCGACCTCGTCGCCGCGCAGCATCCGCCAGTCGCCGTCGGCGGTGGGGACGGCCACCGCGCAGCGGTCGGCGTCGGGGTCGTTGGCGATCACCAGGTCGGGGCGGGCGGCGCGGGCGGCGGCGAACGCCAGGTCCATCGCGCCCGGCTCCTCCGGGTTGGGGAACGCCACGGTCGGGAAGTCCGGGTCGGGTTCGGCCTGTTCGGTGACCACGGTGGGCGCCGGGAAGCCGGCCCGCCGGAAGGCGGCGAGCAGCACGTCCCCGCCGACGCCGTGCATCGGGGTGTAGACGGTGGCCAGCTCGCGCGGCCCGTCGGCGTCGAGGACGCCCACGGCGCGGTCCAGGTAGGCGTCCAGCACGTCCTCGCCGAGCACCTCCCAGCCCTCCGCGGCGAGCGGGACGGCGGCCAGCGCGGTGATGGCGTCGATCTCGGCGGCGATCTGCCCGTCGGCGGGCGGGACGATCTGCGAGCCGTCGCCCAGGTAGACCTTGTAGCCGTTGTCCTGCGGCGGGTTGTGGCTGGCGGTGACCACCACGCCGGCCGCCGCGCCGAGGTGGCGGATGGCGAAGGCCAGCACGGGCGTGGGCAGCGGGTGGGGCAGCAGCGCGGCGCGCAGGCCGGCCGCGGTCATCACGGCGGCGGTGTCCCGGGCGAAGTCGTGGGACTTGTGCCGGGCGTCGTAGCCGATCACCACGAGGTCGCCCAGCTCGGGGTGCTTGCGCACGTACGCGGCGAGGCCGGCGGCGGCCCGGATCACCACGGCCCGGTTCATCCGCATCGGGCCGGCGCCGAGTTCGCCGCGCAGCCCGGCGGTGCCGAACTGCAGGCGGCCGGCGAACCGGTCGGCCAGCTCGGACCAGGCGATCCGCTCCTCGGACTCGGCCTCGGGGCCCTCGGCGGTGGCCAGCAGCGCGGCCAGCTCCTCGCGGGTGTCCGGGTCGGGGTCCTCGGCGAGCCAGGCACGGGCCCGGTCGAGGAGGTCGGTGGTGGGTGCCTTCGGCATGCGGCCTGCTCCCTGTGCGTGTGGTGACGAGGTGTGAGGCGGGAGTGCGGCGGCGTCCGGGCGTCCGGCCGCCGCCGACTCCGTGCGGGCCGGCGGTGCGTCGGCGGAGGACGGCGCGAGCCGCCCGGGCGTCCTTCGGCGCACGGGCGGTCGGTCCCTCCGGGTCGGCACCGCCGGATCCCTGATTCTGCGTCAGGTGGCTGCGGCGTCGGGCCGCCGCCCCCGGCGACGGGTCGTCAGATCCGTTCCAGGACCTTCGCCAGCAGCGCGCCCATCCGCTCGGCGGAGGCCTTGCCGGCCTCCAGCACCTCGGCGTGGTTGAGCGGCTCGCCGGTGATGCCCGCGGCCAGGTTGGTGACCAGCGAGATGCCGAGCACCTCGGCGCCGGCCTCGCGGGCGGCGATGGCCTCCAGGGTGGTGGACATGCCGACCAGCTCGCCGCCGATCACCCGGGCCATGTGGACCTCGGCCGGGGTCTCGTAGTGCGGGCCGCGGAACTGCACGTAGACCGCCTCGTCGAGGGACGGGTCGATCTCGCGGCAGAGCTCGCGCAGCCGCTTGGAGTACAGGTCGGTGAGGTCGACGAAGTTGGCGCCGACGATCGGGGAGTCCGCGGTCAGGTTGATGTGGTCGCTGATCAGCACCGGCTGACCGGGGACCCAGCCCTCGCGGAGGCCGCCGCAGCCGTTGGTCAGCACGATGGTCCGGCAGCCCGCCGCGGCGGCGGTGCGCACGCCGTGCACCACGGTCGCCACGCCGTGGCCCTCGTAGTAGTGGTTGCGGCCGAGGAAGACCAGGGCGCGGCGCTCGCCCTCACCGGGGATGCGCACCGAGCGGATCGTGCCCGCGTGGCCGGCCACCGCGGGCGCGGGGAAGCCGGGCAGTTCGGTGACCGGGAACTCGGCCAGCGTCTCGCCGAGGGCGTCGGCGGCCGGCACCCAGCCGGAGCCCATGACCAGGGCGACGTCGTGGCGCTCGGCGCCGGTGAGTTCGCGCAGCCGGTCGGCGGCGGCCCGGGCGGCGGCGTAGGGGTCGGCGGAGACGACCGACTGAGGAGATGCGTTCACGTGGTCGAGGATAGGTCAAATAGGCCTACGCGCGTAGACACCCCGCCCAAGCCATGTCGGATCGTTACCCGGATTGCGTAGAACGACAGCATTCGTCCCGTCGTTCGGCGTGCCGTTCGGAGGATGCGCCAGTCAGCAGGGGCGGCGGCGCAGGTCCAGCACGTAGTCGTCGGGTGCGCCGGCGCTCTCCGCGGCGTCCGCGATCAGCCCGAGGTAGCGGGCGGCGGGCAGCCCGCCCTCGTAGTCGTTGAGCACGTACGTCCAGACCGGGACCTCGCCGTCCAGGGTCTGCGCGCGCAGCCGGACCTTGCGGTAGATGCCGAGCTGCACGCCCTCCCAGCGGTCCAGGCCGTCCTGGTCCATCGGCGCCACGTCGTACAGCGAGACGAAGACCTGCTCCTTCTCGTCCTCCACCACGGTGGCCAACGAGCCCTCCCAGCCCAGCTGTTCGCCGCCGAAGGTGAGCCGCCAGCCGGCCAGCCAGCCGGTGCCGCGCAGCGGGGAGTGCGGGGCGCGGCGGCTCATCTGCCGGGCGTCGAGGTTGGTGGCGTAGGCGGCGTAGAGCGACATGCCGCCAGCCTACGGGAGCGGACCCGCCCGCCAGGCCTCCGCACCCCGGGCGGGCCTACCGTGGAAGCAGGGTCTCACCCTGCGGCGACGTGCCGGGACGGGGGAGGGGTGCGCTCCGAGGGGAGCCCCGCGATGCGTGTTCCACCGGCCGCGGCAGCAGTCCCGGCCTTATTGCTGGCGGTCGTCGTCGGCTGCGGATCGACCGCCACCACCGGCGCGGGCGCCGGCGGCTCGCCGTCCGCGGTCACCGTGACCGCGGCGGCGACCCCGACGGTGACGGTCACTCCGACGCCCACCCCG
The DNA here is from genome assembly GCF_040678815.1 of Kitasatospora sp. NPDC049285. Taxonomy (NCBI): domain Bacteria; kingdom Bacillati; phylum Actinomycetota; class Actinomycetes; order Kitasatosporales; family Streptomycetaceae; genus Kitasatospora; species Kitasatospora sp. NPDC049285. The sequence goes on from NZ_JBFAQR010000031.1 coordinate 67,567, forward strand.
ACGGTCACCGTGACGCCCAACCCGACCGTCACCGTCACCAGACCCACCACCCCCGCCGCCACCGCGCCCGGCTTCACCAACGCCGCCGCCGTGGTCGAGCAGTACTACCAGGACATCACCAACCACGACTACGCCGCGGCCTGGGCGCTCGGCGGCCGGAACATCGGCGGGAACAACTACGCGGGCTGGGTGGCCGGGTACGCCACCACCGCGAGCATCAGCCTCGGCACGGTCAGCGAGTTCGGCTCCTCGCAGGTGCGGGCGACGATCTACGCGACCCAGACCGACGGCACGGTGAAGATCTACGAGGGCACCTACACGGTGGCGAACGGGGTGCTGGTCGCGGCGTCGATCCGGCAGACGGGGTGAGGGACGGCCGACAGCAACGGCCCCGGCGCGGTTTCGGTTCCGGCATGCGGGAGAATGGCGACGTGACTCGGATCGTGATCATCGGTGGCGGACCCGGCGGATACGAGGCGGCCCTGGTGGCCGCCCAGCTCGGTGCGGAGGTGACCGTCGTCGACCGCGACGGTCTGGGCGGATCGGCGGTGCTGACCGACTGCGTGCCGTCGAAGACGCTGATCGCCACTGCAGAGGTGATGACCACCTTCGACAGCTCGTACGAGGAGCTGGGCATCATCGTCGCCGACGACACCCCGCCGCTGGAGCGGCAGGCCCGGGTGGTCGGCGTGGACCTCGGCAAGGTCAACCGACGGGTCAAGCGCCTCGCGATCGCGCAGTCCCACGACATCACCCAGGCGGTCACCCGCGCCGGGGTCACCGTGCTGCGCGGCCGCGGCCGGCTCGGCACCGGCGGCCAGGCGATCGACGGCTCCCGCGAGGTGCTGGTCGAGCACGCCGACGGCACCGTGGAGTCGCTGCGCGCCGACGCGGTGCTGATCGCCACCGGCGTCCGCCCGCGCGAGCTGCCCGACGCCCAGCCGGACGGCGAGCGGATCCTGACCTGGACCCAGGTGTACGACCTGGAGGAGCTGCCGCGCGACCTGATCGTGGTCGGCTCCGGCGTCACCGGCGCCGAGTTCGCCGGCGCCTACCAGGCGCTCGGATCCAACGTCACCCTGGTCTCCTCGCGCGACCGGGTGCTGCCCGGCGAGGACCCGGACGCCGCCGAGGTGCTGGAGGACGTCTTCCGCCGCCGCGGCATGAACGTGATGGGCCGCTCCCGCGCGGAGAGCGCCAAGCGCATCGGCGACCGCGTCGAGGTGACGCTGGCGGACGGCAAGGTGATCACCGGCACGCACTGCCTGATGGCGGTCGGCTCGATCCCCAACACCGCCGACCTCGGCCTGGAGGAGGCCGGGGTGAAGACCAACGACTGGGGCCAGATCAAGGTCGACCGGGTCTCCCGCACCTCCGCCCCCGGCGTGTACGCGGCCGGCGACTGCACCGGCGTCTTCATGCTCGCCTCGGTCGCCGCGATGCAGGGCCGGATCGCCATGTACCACGCGCTCGGCGACGCGGTGCAGCCGCTGAACCTGAAGACCGTGGCCTCCAACGTCTTCACCGACCCGGAGATCGCCACCGTCGGCTACACCGCCGCGGACGTCTCCGGCGGGAAGATGGACGCCGTCGAGATCAAGCTCCCGCTGCGCGGAAACCCGCGGGCCAAGATGCAGGGCATCCGGGACGGCTTCGTGAAGCTCTTCGCCCGCCCCGGCACCGGCATCGTGGTCGGCGGTGTGGTGGTCGCCCCGCGGGCCTCCGAGCTGATCCACTCGATCTCGCTGGCGGTGGACAACAACCTGACCGTCGAGCAGGTCGCGAGCGCTTTCACCGTGTACCCCTCGCTCTCCGGCTCCACCGCCGAGGCCGCCCGCCAGCTGCACATCCGCAAGCGCGAGGGCGCGACCTCCTGACGGCGCGTCAACCCTCCGGGCCGAGCCGGGCGCACGCCGCGCGGCTCACCCGGGCGGCGGAGCGCGCATTGTACGGTCGTGCGCCGCTCCCGGGTGAGCAAATCCCGTTACCAGGTGCAAACGCCTGAAAGCAGACGGTCACTCAGGTTACCGTCGGTCCTGTGTTTGCAGCAGAACGTCGCCAGTTGATCCTCGAGATGGTGCGCGCCAACGGAGCCGTGTCGCTCCGAGAGCTGGCCCGCGTCGTCCAGACCTCCGAAGTCACCGTCCGCCGGGACGTCCGGGCGCTGGAGGCCGAAGGGCTGCTCGACCGCCGCCACGGCGGTGCGGTGCTGCCCGGCGGCTTCAGCCGGGAGCCCGGCTATCCGCAGAAGACCCACCTCGCCGCCGCCGAGAAGAGCGCCATCGCCGATCTCGCCGCGGGCCTGGTCGAGGAGGGCGACGCCATCGTGGTCGGCGCCGGCACCACCACCCAGGAGCTGGCCCGGCGCCTGGCCCGGGTGCCCGGGCTGACCGTGGTCACCAACTCGCTGCTGGTCGCCCAGGCGCTGGCCCACGCCAACCGGGTGGAGGTGGTGATGACCGGTGGCACCCTGCGCGGCTCCAACTACGCGCTGGTGGGCAGCGGCGCGGAGCAGTCGCTGTCCGGGCTGCGGGTCACCAAGGCCTTCATCTCCGGCAGCGGCCTGACCGCGGAGCGCGGCCTGTCCACCGCCAACATGCTCTCGGCCAGCGTCGACCGGGCGCTGGTGCAGGCGGCGGCGGAGGTGATCGTGCTCGCCGACCACACCAAGCTCGGTGCGGACAGCATGTTCCAGACCGTCGCCACCGAGGCGATCACCCGGCTGGTCACCGACGAGCACGCCGCCGCCGAGGACCCCACCGCCCGGGAGCTGGACGCGCTGGCCGACTGCGGGGTGCAGATCTCCGTCGCCCCGCTCGGCCTGCCGACCGAGGCCCCGCCGACGCCGCAGCCCGCCGTCCCCGCGGTGCCGCGGCGGCCGGTGCCGCCGCCCGGCCTCGCCCCCGGCGCCCCGCTGCCCGGACAGCGCCGCCCCGCCCCGCACGGCGCCCTGCCGCCCACCCGGCTCGCCGAGCGGATCCGCTGACCGGTTCCGGCCCGGCGGCCACCGACCCCTGGCCGCCCGCCGGTCGCCGCTTGTAGCGTCGCTCCCCATGGACGCTTCGCGCGAAACGATCGACCAGACAAGGGAATTGACGATCAGTGGGGCCCGCGGCGGTCGCGGCCCCGCGACCTGGGGACAGCGGGCGATCCACACCGCCCTGGTCCGGCTCGGCCCCGAGGCACCCCGCTACAACCTCAGGCTGGCCGCTCCGGTCGACCCCGGGCTGCCGGTGGACGAGGTGCTGCGCGCCTTCACCGAACTGCTGCACCTGCACGACGCACTGCGCACCCGGCTGGTCGTCCAGGACGGCGAGCCGGTCCAACTGCTCGACCCGGACGGCGTCCTGCCGGTCGCCGTGCTGCACCGCGACGGGCCCGAGCAGGCCGCCGAGGCCGCCGCCGAGCTGCTCGCCGACTACGCCGCGCGGCCGTTCGACCAGGCCCGGGACTGGCCGCTGCGGATCGGCCTGGTGGTACACGGCGGCCTGGTCCGGCACACGGTGCTGGTGCTCTCGCACACCGCCGCCGACGGCTGGGGGATGCGCCGGCTGGTGCGCGACCTGACCCTGCTGGCCGGCGGGCGCAGCGCCGACGACCTGCGCGCGGAGCGGGCCTTCGCCCAGCCGCTGGACGAGGCCGCCGAACAGGACTCCCCGCGCGGCCGCCGCAAGGACGCCGCCGCCCGCCGGCACTGGCGGGACAAGCTCACCACGGGCCCGCGGGTCCTGCTGCCCCGCCCGCCCGGAGAACCGGACCCGGAGCGGCGCTTCCCGTTCGCGGTGCTGCGCTCCCCGGCGCTGGCCAGAGCCCTGCCGCTGGCCGCGGCCCGGCTGCGCACCAGCGACGCCACCCTGCTGCTGGCCGCCGCCGCCACCGAACTGGGCCGGCTCAGCGGGCAGGACGAGGTGCTGTTCCAGGTGGTGGTCGGCAACCGGTTCACCGAGCAGTCCGCCGACGCCGTCACCACCCTCGCCCAGGAGGGCCTGTTCCACCTGCCGGAGCTCGCCGGGGAGTTCGCCGAGACGGTGCGCCGCAGCCACGGCCCGGCGTTCAGCGCCTACCGGCACGCCGGCTACGTGAAGCCGCGGCTCGACGCCGACCTGGACGAACTGCGGTCCTCGGGCGTGGAGTTGGCCGACCACTCGGTGTTCTGGAACGACACCCGCGACCCGCTGGCCGCGCTGATGCCCGACGGCACGGTCCAGGAGCCGTCCGGGGAGAGCGAGTTGACCTTCCCGGCGGAGTTCCCGGCGCGCCCCGGGGTGTCGATGGCGGTGGACGTCAACGCGGTGCCCGGCGCGGTGCAGCTGTCGATGACCGCGGACGGCGCGCTGCTGGACCGGGCGCAGATGGCCGGGTTCCTGCGCGGCATCGAGCAGTTGGTGCTGCAGGCGGCCGAATAGCCGGAAGGGCTCCCGGTCCGGGGACCGGGAGCCCTTCGACGTGTCGTGACGGTGGGTCAGACGTCCTTGATCTCGCAGAGCGCGGCGCCGCTGGAGACGGACTGGCCGACCTCGGCCTTCAGGCCGACGACGGTGCCGGCCTTGTGGGCGTTGAGCGGCTGCTCCATCTTCATGGCCTCCAGGACGACGATCAAGTCGCCCTCGGCCACGGTCTGGCCCTCCTGCACGGCGACCTTGACGATGGTGCCCTGCATCGGCGAGGCGAGGGTGTCGCCGGAGACCGCCGAGGCGGCCTTCTTCGCGCCGACCCGCCGCTTGGCCTTGCCCGCACCGGCCGCGCCGGCCGCCGGAGCGGCCGCGACGCCGAGCGAGGAGGGCAGCGAGACCTCGATCCGCTTGCCGCCGACCTCGACCACCACGGTCTCCCGGCCCTCGGGCTCCTCGCCCTCGCCGCCCGCGCCGGCGAAGGCGGGGATGGTGTTGTCGAACTCGGTCTCGATCCACCGGGTGAAGACGCGGAACGGTTCCGAGGAGCCGTGCACCTCGGGGGCGAACGCGGCGTCGGTGACCACGGCCTGGTGGAACGGGATGGCGGTGGCCATGCCCTCCACCTTGAACTCCTCCAGCGCCCGCTTGGCCCGCTGCAGGGCCTGCTTGCGGTCGGCGCCGGTGACGATCAGCTTGGCCAGCAGCGAGTCCCAGGCGGGGCCGATCACCGAGCCGGACTCGACGCCCGCGTCCAGCCGCACGCCCGGGCCGGACGGCGGGGCGAACAGGGTCACCGTGCCGGGGGCGGGCAGGAAGTTGCGGCCCGGGTCCTCGCCGTTGATCCGGAACTCGATGGAGTGGCCGCGGATCTCCGGGTCGTCGTAGCCGAGCTCCTCGCCGTCGGCGATCCGGAACATCTCGCGGACCAGGTCGATGCCGGTGACCTCCTCGGAGACCGGGTGCTCGACCTGCAGGCGGGTGTTGACCTCCAGGAAGGAGATCAGGCCGTCCTGGGAGACCAGGAACTCGCAGGTGCCCGCGCCGACGTAGCCGGCCTCGCGCAGGATCGCCTTGGACGCCCGGTACAGCTCGGCGTTCTGCTCGGCGGTGAGGAACGGCGCGGGGGCCTCCTCGACCAGCTTCTGGTGGCGGCGCTGCAGCGAGCAGTCACGGGTCGAGACGATCACCACGTTGCCGTGCTGGTCGGCCAGGCACTGGGTCTCCACGTGGCGCGGCTTGTCGAGGTACTGCTCGACGAAGCACTCGCCGCGGCCGAACGCGGCGACGGCCTCGCGGACCGCCGACTCGTACAGCTCGGGGATCTCCTCCAGCGTGCGGGCGACCTTCAGGCCGCGGCCGCCGCCGCCGAACGCCGCCTTGATGGCGACCGGCAGGCCGTGCTCCTCGGCGAAGGCGACGACCTCGTCGGCGCCCGAGACCGGGTCGGCGGTGCCGGCGACCAGCGGGGCGCCGGCGCGCTGGGCGACGTGCCGGGCGGTGACCTTGTCACCGAGGTCGCGGATGGCCTGCGGCGGCGGGCCGATCCAGATCAGGCCGGCGTCGAGGACGGCCTGGGCGAAGTCGGCGTTCTCCGACAGGAAGCCGTAGCCGGGGTGGACCGCGTCCGCGCCGGAGTCGGCGGCGGCCTTCAGCACCTTGGCGATGTCCAGGTAGCTGGTCGCGGGGGTGTCGCCGCCGAGCGCGTACGCCTCGTCGGCCGCGCGGACGTGCAGCGCGTCCCGGTCCGGCTCGGCGTACACGGCGACGCTGGCGATACCGGCATCTCGGCAGGCCCGGGCGACGCGGACGGCGATTTCTCCGCGGTTGGCGATGAGCACCTTGCGCACTGTGGCTCCCTTCTTGAACCTCGTTGAGTCTAGGGATTGGAAGGTCCTACCGGCGAGTAGTCCCTGGTGGTGAGCGTGCTCACACGCTGCGTGAGGCGCCCCGAGCGGTGCTCGGGGACCGCTCGACGCCGCAGGTGCGGGCCCCGCGGGCTGCGGCTTTGCCGCTCCGTGCGGACTTGGGCGGGAACGGGTGGCCTTCGCCACACCGGTCCCAGCTGTCACTCCGTCAGGCCCACAGGGTCAGCTCGCCTCCGGTCGGGCGGTCGCCGCGGCGGCCGAGACGTCGGCCGCCAGTTCGACCACGTCCGCGCCGTACGCCTGCGAGTTGACCACCCGCAGCACCAGCGCGAAGGCGCCGTCCCGGCCGTGCCGCCGGGCCAGCGCCCGGTGGTTGGCCGCCAGGTAGCGCACCGCCGCGTGGTTGGAGGTGGAGGTCTGGCCGGCTATCAGGAAGACCGGGCGGCTGCCCGGGCGGGCGTGCAGCCGGGCCAGCAGCACGAACACCCGCCCGCCGGGCTGCTGGTCGGCCGGCGCGTAGCCGAACTCCCGCTCCCCGACCAGCAGGGTGGGCACCCGGTGGCCCGCCTCGTCCGCCGGCGCGACGAACGTCGCCCCCGGCAGCCAGGACGCCAGGTGCGCCGCGGTCCGCTCGTTGCTGCTCGGCCCGCCCACGCAGAACTCGGCCTTGTCGCCCAGCCCCTGGCGCACCTCGTCATGGGCCGTCAGCTCGGCCCGGGCCCCGCACGCGCGGACCAGCGCCGCCAGCTCCATCAGCGCGTACACGTCCTCGCGCGACACGCTCTTGGAACTCGTCGACACCGGCTGCCGGTTGACCACCAGCAGGGCCTCGCCGCCGGCCGGCAGGCCGAAGAACCCGCGCTGCCGCTCCAGCCTGCGCCGCCGCCGCAGCGACTGCGCCAGCCAGCCCAGCCCGGCGCTGATCGCCGAGGCGATCAGACCGAGTACGACGTTGAGCACACCTTCGGTCATCTCCCGCTCCCCGTCGCCCCTTTCCGTTCCGGCTGCGCCAGCCTAACGGCGGCCCGGGGAGGACGGGTTGGATCGGGGCGACAGATGTACGGGCCCGCTTCTGTCCGAATCCGCACCCGCAAACGGAACCCGGGCTGCCGCTTCCCGGCCGCTTCCGGCTCCGGCCGTAACGGATTGGTTCAGACCATTGACCGTGATCGCGGCCGTCCCTACCGTCGCAGCCACCAACCGCGCCACACGATTCACGGGGGAAACGTGAACCGCTCCATCCTGCCCGCGGCCCTGGCCGCGTCCGCGCTGCTGCTCACCGCCTGCTCCGGGTCCGGCACCGCCGGGCCGGCCCCCGGCTCGCCGAGCCCGGCCGCCAGGACCTACGGCTGCCTCACCGCGGACCAGGCCGCCAAGGGGCTCCTTCGCCCTCGACGCCGGCACCACCGGCGGCACCGGCCTGGACGCCTACTACCGCGACTCCGACGCCGGCGGCGCCAAGGTCGGCGTGGTCTTCTCGCACCAGCTCGGCGGCTCGCTCTGCGAGTGGGCGCCCACCTTCGACGCCTTCACCAGGGCTGGCTACGCGGTGCTGGCCGCCACCACCGAGGGCGACGTCACCGAGGTGGTCAAGGCCTCGGCCGGCTACCTCAAGGGCAAGGGCGTCACCGCGATCGCGCTGGTCGGCGCCTCCAAGGGCGCGGCCGGCTCGCTGGTCGCCGCCCGGCTGGACAGCCCGCTGCCGATCCGGGCCGTGGTCTCGCTCAGCTCGCCCGAGGCGTACAGCCAGTTCAACGCGGCGGTCGCGGTGAAGTCGGTGAAGATCCCCTGCTTCTTCGCCGCCGAGGAGTTCGACTCCCCGTTCAACGCCAACGCGAAGAGCCTGTACGACGCCTCGGTCGCCGAGGACAAGCAGGTCAAGATCTACCCCGGCGGCAACCACGGCGCCCCGCTGCTCAAGGACGGCGCGCTGCCGGACGTCCAGGCCTACCTGGCCAAGCACGCGCCCGCGGCGGGCTGACGGCCCGTCAGACCCACAGGTCGGTGATGCGCACGTCCAGCTCGGCGAGCAGGCGGCGCAGCAGCGGCAGCGAGAGTCCGATGACGTTCCCGGGGTCGCCGTCGATCCCCTCCACGAACGGCGCCGACCGGCCGTCCAGGGTGAACGCCCCGGCCACGTGCAGCGGTTCGCCGGAGGCGACGTACGCGGCGACCTCGGCGTCGTCCGGCGTGCCGAACCGGACGGTGGTGGAGGCCGTCGCCTTCGCCTGCCGTCCGGTGGCGGTGTCGATCACGCAGTGGCCGGTACGCAGCACGCCCGCGCGGCCCCGCATCGACTGCCAGCGCAGCAGCGCCTCCGCCGGGTCCGCGGGCTTGCCGAGCGCCTGCCCGTCCAGCTCCAGCACCGAGTCGCAGCCCACCACCAGCGGCGGCTCGCCCGGCTCCGCGGCCAGCTCGCCCGCCACCTTCTCGGCCTTCGCCACCGCCAGCACCAGCGCCAGCTCGCCCGGCGTCGGCGCCGACAGCGCGTCCTCGTCCACCCCGCTCACCCGCACCTGCGGATCGAGCCCCGCCTGCCGCAGCAGGCCCAGCCGGGCGGGGGAGGCGGACGCGAGAACCAGCGGACGGCGAGCGGTCATGCGCCCAGCCTAGCCCGCCTACACCAGCACCAGGGCCGCCGCCAGCAACGCCAGTACCGCCAGCACCACCGCGGTTCGGCGCAGCCGCTGCTGCACCTCACGCGCCTCGGGCGACGGTTCGTCGCGGGGGTCCGACCAGAGCACCCGTCCAGCCTGCAACGCCCGCTCGGCGCGGCGCCTGAGTATCCGTACTCACTCCCGGCGCTCTCCGGCCGGGCACGGGTCGGTCTTGACGCGGCGTGCCGTTGCCCCTGCAATAGAGCAACTGACTTGTCGGGTGCATGATCGGCGTTGCGGGGCGCCGAGACCCTCCATCCCTGACGGCACGTCAACGGTCAGGGCACGCACCATCGCAGCACTGACCACCCCACTGGTTCCGGCTGATGGAGATCACCCATGTCCCAACTCGTCACCGCGGGCACCGCGGTACGCGTACGCCCGCACGTCATCGCCCTCCACCGCGTGGTGGTCGGCCTGCTCTTCGCCTGCCACGGCGCCGCCTCGCTGTTCGGCGTGCTCGGCGGCGCGCACGGCGGCGGCAGCCTGAAGGCCGGCGACTGGCCCGGCTGGTACGCCGCCGTGATCCAACTCGTGTGCGGCGTCCTGGTCCTGATCGGGCTGGGCACGCGCTGGGCCGCGCTGCTCGCCTCCGGCTCGATGGCCTACGCCTACTTCACCGTCCACCAGGAGCACGCGCTCTTCCCGCTCCAGAACGGCGGCGAGCCGTCGGTCCTCTTCTGCTGGGCCTTCCTGCTGATCGCCGCGCTCGGTCCTGGAAGTTTCGCGCTCGACAAGAAGTAGGCACCTCCAGGGGCCCTGGGGGTACCCCCAGAGCCCCTGGGTGTTGCCACCTGAGGTGCTGCCCTACCTCGGCCAGAGGCTGGTTCGCCAGGCGGTGGGGCCCGGGGTGGGGAGGGTGCGGCGGGGGCTGTGGGTGGTCCAGGTGGTGGCCGGGCCGCTCGCGGTCGCCGTGTTGCGGCTCGCGGCGGCCCGGGCCTGGACCACCGCCAGGACGGTGGCGAGCTCCTCGGGGGTCGGCTGTCCGTGCAGCACCTGAATGGGTGTCATGGGTGTGTGCCCTTCTGCTACAGCGGGATGTTGCCGTGCTTCTTCGGCGGCAGGGACTCTCGCTTGCCGCGCAGCGCCCGCAGCCCGCGGACGATGTGGCGGCGGGTCTCGCTGGGGGCGATGACCGCGTCCACGTACCCGCGTTCGGCGGCCAGGTAGGGATTGAGCAGGGTGTCCTCGTAGGAGGCGAGCAGCTCGGCGCGGCGCTCCTCGCCGCGGCCCTCGGCCTCGGCGGCGGCGAGCTCGCGGCGGTGCAGGATGTTGACCGCGCCCTGGGCGCCCATGACGGCGATCTGGGCGGTCGGCCAGGCCAGGTTGAGGTCGGCGCCGAGGTGCTTGGAGCCCATCACGTCGTACGCGCCGCCGAAGGCCTTGCGGGTGATCACGGTGATCAGCGGGACGGTGGCCTCGGCGTAGGCGAAGATCAGCTTGGCGCCGCGGCGGATGATGCCGTCCCACTCCTGGCCCGTGCCGGGCAGGAAGCCGGGGACGTCGACGAAGGTGAGCACCGGGATGTTGAACGCGTCGCAGGTGCGCACGAAGCGGGCGGCCTTCTCGCTGGCGGCGATGTCCAGGCAGCCGGCCAGGTCCATCGGCTGGTTGCCGACCACGCCGACCGGGTGGCCCTCGACCCGGCCGAAGCCGATCACGATGTTGCCCGCGTACAGCGGCTGGACCTCCAGGAACTCGCCCTCGTCCAGGACGTGTTCGATGACCCGGCGGATGTCGTAGGGCTGGTTGGCGGAGTCCGGGACGATCGAGTCCAGCTCCAGGTCCTCGTCGGTGATCGCGAGGTCGGCCTGCTCGGGGTAGGCCGGCGGGTCGGAGAGGTTGTTGGAGGGCAGGTACGAGAGCAGGCTCTTGACGTACTCGATGGCCTCCTTCTCGTCCGCGGCGAGGTAGTGCGCGTTGCCGGACTTGGTGTTGTGGGTGCGGGCGCCGCCCAGCTCCTCCATGTCCACGGTCTCGCCGGTGACGGTCTTGATCACGTCGGGGCCGGTGATGAACATGTGCGAGGTCTGGTCGGCCATCACCACGAAGTCGGTGACCGCGGGGGAGTACACCGCGCCGCCCGCGCACGGGCCCATGATCAGCGAGATCTGCGGGATCACGCCGGAGGCGTGCACGTTGCGGCGGAAGATCTCGCCGTACAGGCCGAGCGAGACCACGCCCTCCTGGATCCGGGCGCCGCCGGAGTCGTTGATGCCGATCATCGGGCAGCCGGTCTTCAGCGCGAAGTCCATCACCTTGACGATCTTCTCGCCGAACACCTCGCCGAGGGAGCCGCCGAAGACGGTGAAGTCCTGGGCGAAGACCGCGATCTGACGGCCGTCCACGGTGCCGTAGCCGGTCACCACGCCGTCGCCGTACGGGCGGTTCTTCTCCTGACCGAAGTTGGTGGAGCGGTGCCGGGCGAACTCGTCGAACTCCACGAACGAGTCCTCGTCCAGCAGCTCCAAGATCCGCTCACGTGCCGTCAGCTTGCCCTTGGCGTGCTGCTTCTCCACCGCCGCGGCCGAGCCGGAGTGCACCGCCTCGTCGATGCGCCGGCGCAGGTCGGCGAGCTTTCCGGCGGTGGTGTGCGGGTCCTGCGGTGCCTCGGTCATTCCGGGGGCTCTCCCTGCATCCTGGGCCGCTGGCCCGACGCGTGAGGGTTGCTGGGCAGGGCGGCACTGCGGTCTACCGCTCCGTAGCGTAGCCACGTCGCGGCGCTCGGCGGCTATGGCCATCGACACATCGTGTCACTGCCCGTTCTGCGGGACGATGATGCGGCGTGCGGCCTTCCTCGCGGGCAGGACCGCAAGCCGTAGGGTGGCCGGGTGACCGAGCCCGAGAGCCCCCGTCCCCGTCGCTCCGGCCTGCGTGGCTTCGGCCACGGGGGTCCCTCCCCGTGGACCGACCTGGACCGGCCACCGCTGGACGAGGCGGCGCTGCGGCTGGACCTGTTGCGCCCCGGGTCGCTGTGGACCTCGCTCGACGTGGTCGCCGAGACCGGCTCGACCAACAGCGACCTGGCCGCCCGGGCGAAGGACGGCGCCCCCGAGGGCGCGGTGCTGGTCGCCGAGGCGCAGAACTCCGGGCGCGGCCGACTCGACCGCCGGTGGTCCGCGCCCGCCCGCTCCGGACTCTTCCTGTCCGTGCTGCTGCGCCCCACGGGCGTGCCGATGGAGCGCTACGGCTGGCTGCCGATCCTGATCGGCACCGCCGCCTCCGCCACCCTCGACCGGGTCGCCGGGGTGCGCACCGGACTGAAGTGGCCCAACGACCTGCAGGTCGAGGTGGGCGGCGAGGAGCGCAAGCTCGGCGGCATCCTCACCGAGCTCAGCGGCGGCGCGGTGATCGCCGGACTCGGCCTCAACGTCACGCTGCGGGAGGCCGAACTGCCGGTCCCCACCGCCGCCTCGCTGGCCCTGGCCGGCGCCGAGGTCACCGACCGGGCGACACTGCTGCGCGCCCTGCTGCGCGAGTTCGCCGAGCTGTACGGCGAGTGGACCGCCGCGGCCGGCGACCCGCACGCCAGCGGACTGCTGCCCGCCTACACCGCCCGCTGCACCACCCTCGGCCGCCCGGTGCGGGTCCAACTCCCGGGCGAGCGCGAACTGGTGGGCGAGGCGGTGGCGATCGACGCGGACGGCCGACTGGTGGTCCGCACCCCCGACGGCACCCGCCACCCGGTCGCCGCGGGCGACGTGGTGCACGTCCGCCCGCAGGCCTGACCGGCCCCGGGCCCGGCACGTCTCACCCTGCGGGACCGGTCGACCGGGTCATGGGCGGATGCCCCGGATTACGTGATTCCGTGCGAACATTCCACCTGGCAGCGGTGTGAGGCTCGCCACTACCCCCGCGGTGGTCGCGTGCCCGGACCGGCAGCCGGACAGGCAGGAGCACGAGACGAAGTGCGGCGACCGCACGGGGACGGACCGGTGACAGAGAACGGCGACGCCAAGACCGGCAACGGCGGCACGGAGGAGAACACCGTCGCCGCCGACCTGGAACGGCTCATCCTCGACGCACCGCGCAGATACACCCCGTACCAGGCCGCCCGCGCCGCCGAGGTGCCGATGGACCTCGCCACCCGGTTCTGGCGCGCCATGGGCTTCCCCGACATCGGCCAGTCCCGCGCCCTCACCGACAACGACGTGATCGCGCTGCGCCGGCTGGCCGGCCTGATCGAGTCCGGGCTGCTCAGCGAGCCGATGGCGATCCAGGTCGCCCGCTCCACCGGCCAGACCACCGCGCGGCTGGCCGGCTGGCAGATGGACACCTTCCTCGACAACCTCACCCAGCCCGTCGAGCCCGGCATGACCCGCTCCGACGTCGCCTACCCGCTGGTCGAGCTGCTGCTGCCCGAACTGGAGCAGTTCCTGGTCTACGTGTGGCGCCGTCAGCTCGCCGCCGTCACCGGCCGGGTCGTCGCGGCCGCCGAGGACCACGAGGTCACCTCCGGCCGGCTCGCCGTCGCCTTCGCCGACCTGGTCGGCTTCACCCGGCTCTCCCGGCGCCTGGAGGAGGAGGAACTCGGCGAGCTGGTCGAGGGGTTCGAGAACACCTGCTCCGACCTGATCGCCGGTCAGGGCGGACGGGTCGTCAAGACCCTGGGCGACGAGATCCTGTTCGTCTCCGAGGACCCGGCGACCGTCGCCGAGATCGCCCTCTCGCTGATCGAGACCCTGGCCAAGGAGGACAACATGCCCGCCCTGCGGGTCGGCATGGCCTTCGGCACCGTCACCTCGCGGATGGGCGACGTCTTCGGCACCACCGTCAACCTCGCCTCCCGGCTCACCTCGATCGCGCCCAAGGACGCCGTCCTGGTCGACGGCGAACTCGCCGCCGCCCTCGACCAGAACGGCACCGCGGGCCTCCCCGAGGCCCCCGCCGCCCCCGACCACCGCTTCCACCTGCAACCCATGTGGCGCCGCCCGGTCCGCGGCCTCGGCCTGGTCGAACCCTGGCTGCTCTCCCGGGCCACCTCCTCCGGCGTCTGACCGGTCCGCCTGCCTTCGCCTGAATCGTCCGGAATCCTCCTAGTCTGGTGAAAGGACCAGCGGGCAGGAGAGGCGACCGGTGAGCGAGGCGACCATGAGCGAGGAGACCTCCTTCGAGGCGGCCGCGCCGGACCTCCGGCTGCAGGCGGTGGTCGAGCTGGCGCAGGACATGGCGGGAGCGCTGACCCCGCTGGAGGCGGTGCGCGCCGCCGCGGCGCGGGCGGTGTCCGCGCTGGGGGCGACCATGGCGGCGGTGTCGGTGTGGGACCGGGAGTCCGGCCGGCTGCGGGTGCTGGTCAACCACGGGGAGCTGTCGCCCGGCGAGGAGGAGCTGCCGGAGGACGAGTCGTACCCGGTGGCGGACTTCCCGGAGATCGTCACCTACCTGGAGGAGCACTGGACCACCGGCCGGCTGCCCCGCGCCTGGACCCAGACCGCGGAGGACTCCACCCCGCACACCGGACACCAGCACCCCGGCGCCGGCGCCTTCTGCCAGCAGCGGGCGGCCGGCCTGCGCCGGCGGGGACGCGGCTGCTGCCTGGTCGCGCCGATCGTGCTGCACGGCCAGGCCTGGGGCGAGCTGTACCTGGCCCGGGCGGTCGGGATGCCGGTGTTCACCGACGCCGACGCCGAGTACGCCACGCTGCTGGCCGCCCAGGTCTCCGCGGGCCTGGCCCAGACCGAGCGGGTCGCCGACCTGCGCCGCCTCGCGTTCACCGACGCGCTCACCGGCCTGGCCAACCGCCGCGCCGTGGACGCCCGCCTCGACGAGGCGCTGCGCGCGCACACCCGGGACCACACCGTGGTCTCCCTGGTGGTCTGCGACGTCAACGGGCTGAAGCGGGTCAACGACCAGCTCGGCCACGAGATGGGCGACCGGCTGCTGGAGCGGTTCGCCCACCAGCTCTCGCTGTCCGCCGCCAAGCTCCCCGGCAGCCTGGCGGCGCGCCTCGGCGGCGACGAGTTCTGCCTGCTCGCGGAGGGCCAGTCCGCCGACGAGGTGGTCGCCGTCGCCGAGGAACTCTGCGCCCGCGCCCTGGAACTGACGGACGGTGAGGGCGTCGCCTGCGGGATCGCCTCGACCGGCGACGCGATCGGCCCGGTCACCACCCCCGACCGCCTCTTCCGGCTCGCCGACGCCGCCCAGTACCGGGCCAAGGCCTCCCGCGCCGCCCACCCCGTGGTGGCCGGCCGCAGCCACGGCCCCGGCTTCGCCCCCGACCCCACCGTGCTGCTCGCCGACGCCGCCGACCCGCACCACCGCGCCGACGGCCGCCGCGGCGCCCGCCCCGGCGGCGACCGGCGCCGCTTCCGCGGCGCC
>NZ_JBFAQR010000032.1:0-80794 GCF_040678815.1 Kitasatospora sp. NPDC049285
GGGGCACAAGGAAGTTCCTTGTGCCCCACCGCCCTTCGGCATGTCGCAGGAGCGTCAGTCCGCGAGCCGGTACACCGGACACCGCCGATCACCGGAGACGGTCACCGCAGCGGAGCGGGCCAGTCGGAGCAGGGAGAGTCTCGCCGTCGCCGGACGCAAGCCCGTCCCGGCAGCGACGTCGTCGAGTCGGCCTTCGCGATACTGGTCGAGCCAGCCGCGCACGGCGCGGTCCGCGTCGGCATCCAGACTCCGAGAGATCCAGTACAAGGTCAGCACACCGGCGGCGAGGGTAACCAGCGCGACGGTGGTCGCCCCGCTGGGACCGGAGAGCGCGAAGACGGCGGACTCCGCTCCGGCCGCAGCGGTGAGCACGGCCGTGGCGAGGGCTGCGCGGCGCAGCTGGCGGCGGGTAGCAGGCACGAAGTTCAGGATCCCTCCTCGGGGATGGGGGCGTAGCGGGAGGTGCGGAAGAAGCCGCAGTCCGGACGCGGTGGCCGGATACTGCAGGTGCGGCACGATCCGGGGGCTGCGGGCCGGATGTGGTGGTGGCATACGGACCGGGCGCCGCCTTGGGTGCGGATGGGGTGGGCGACCACCAGCTCGTCCAGAGCGGCGGGCTCCGCCCAGCCGCAGCGTTGCGACGATGGTGCGGTGCCGCCGGGGCGGGCTCCAAGGGGCGCGATCAGGTAGCGGTCGACAGGGGCGAGGTAAGCCAGCACGGCGAAGGCTGCGCGGTGGCCGTCGGGATCAGGCGGGCCGTAGGCCGTGCCGAAGGCGCGGCGGACGGCAGCGGGATCGAGGACGGCCCCGGACAGCTCGATCGGGAGGGACAAGGTGCCTCCGAGGGCGGTGGACTGGCGCGGCACGGGTGTGCCGTGACTGGCCGCCGGGCCGTTGGGCCCGGCGCCGGTCGGTTCACCGGTTCGGTCGGCGAAGACGCGGCGGTCGGTCACCGAGGGCATCAGCAACCAGCGGGGGCATCGACCACAGCATCAGGAAGATGACCGCCAACTGCAGGGCGGCCAGCAGGGCGCTGGCGGACATCAGCGGTCGGCCGGGCCACAGCAGCAGCGCGTGCAGGAAGCTGGTGTACATGGCACAGCCGGTCAGCCACTCGGCCGCCTCGACGCGGTGGAGCAGGCGGGCCTTGGCGCGGGCAGAGCGCAGGGTGGAGATGGGCGTTCCCTTCGTGCGGGGGCAGGTGCCGGTGGGCTCAGCGGCCCGGGTGTTCGACGAGGGTGCGCAGCACGGCGAGGACGACCTCGACCGGGGTGTGGCGGTCGAATCGGGCTCGCCAGCCGGGCTGGCGGGCGGTGCCGTCCAAGGAGATGGTCCAGGTGTCGGCGCGCGGGTTGTCCGGCTGGTAGCCCAGGTAGACGCGGGTGCACGGGGATGCGGCGTGCAGACCGCCGTCGGCGTCGATCACGTACGTCCAACGGTGCTCGTACAGGAAGCAGTTCAGGTCGTTCGGGTTCCCCTCGCCGAGGAGCCACTTGCGGCTCGGCACGGCGTCGCCGGGGCGGAGGCTGGGGGCGGAGGGTGCAGACAGGACGACGGTCAGCGGGTTCACCTTCCTGGGCGGGGCACGGACGGAGGTCCATGTTTGCTTGGGAAGGCCCGGATCACATAGTCCCGTCAAGGGTTTCGTGCAGGTTGTCTGCCGCAGGCGAACGCGCCGCCGCCCGGACCGAATTGGTCCGGGCGGCGGCGCGTGATTGTCCTGCTTCGATGAGTCCGGCGGAGCCTCGGCGAGTCTGGCCGGTGGTGGACCACTCGACCCGGCGAAGCTGGCGGACAGGCTTCCGCGTCTCAGCGTGTCTTGCGGATGGCGTCGGTGGCGGCCTTGGCGATGGCGGCGGGGGCACTGGAGGGCCGGGGCAGGTGGAGCAGGGTGGTTCCCGGCAGGTGGAGGGACTCCTTGGTGAGGGTGAGCTGGAGTACAGCGCAGCCGGCGTTGGTGAGGCGCTTGATGCGGGTGACGGCGCTGGCGGTTTCGTAGGGGGTGTACTGGGCATCGGTGACGATCACGAGGAGGCGGCCGGTGCCGGGGCGGCCGAGTTCGAGGCCGTGGTCGAGGGCGTCGAGGGCGTCACCGAGGTTGTGGCTGCCGCCGCGGGCGTCGAACGTCGTCACGTGCTCCGGCGCCCTGTTGGTGGGCCGGGTCAGCGCGGTCAGACTCATGTCGTAGGCGATGGTGGCGGTGCGGGAGTCGGGGTCGGTCAGGGCCGCTGCTCGGGCCACGATCCAGGCAGCGGACGCGACGGGCCCGCAGGCGGCACGCATGGAACCGGAGACGTCAACGGCGATGCCCACGCGCAACGGTGGGGTGGGAGAGTGGCGGCGGCGGGTCTGGGTAAACGGCTCCGCGGTGGGCGTCGACCCGGCGGCGCGCTGCGCGTCGCGAGCGAGGGCCTGACGCATGTTGAGGCGGCCAGGAGGGGTGGGGCTGGTGGTTCGCTCCTCGGTCCTCTCCCGGTAGGCGGCGGCACGGAGTGCGCGGCTGAGCTGCGCGGCGGCGGTCTTCTCGGCGGCGGTCGGCCGGCGGGTGCCGGTGACGGGGTTGTCGTAGGGCGCCGGTGTGCCGTCGGGGCTGACGGTGGCGCCGCGGGAGTTGAAGACCGACTTGGCGGTGGCGGCGGCCTTGCGTCGTTGGCCTGCCTGCTGGGCGCGGTCCTGAGCTCGTGCCTTGGCCTGTGAGGCCATGGCGCTGGCTGCGGCGGCCTGTGCCGCGAGGTCGGCACGGTCGTTGGCGTCCATGCTGTCCATGACGTCCGCTGCGGCGGCGGACAGCAGGTCGGTGAGGTCGTCTGGCACGGGCCCGGCAGGGGCAGCGGTGGCCAGAGCGTCGCACCAGTCCTGGCCGAGAGCGAGCATGGTGGCGTCGTCGTGGTCAGCGCACTGGTGGGCTGCGGTCCAGATGCCGGTGAGGGTGGCCAGCAGATCAGCGCCCAACACCTTCTCGGACAGATCGGCGACGGCCCGGCTCTCGCCAGCATCCAGGATGCCGGCGTCCCGGCGGCCGAGGATCAGGGCCGCCACGCTGGCGGCGTGCTCGATGCCCTGGAAGGTGGGGTTGGCGATGTCGGGCAGGACCAGGGTCCGGGCGCTGGTGCGCAGGTACTTGCGGTCGGTGGGGCGCCTGATCAGGTGGGCGCCCTCGACACGGCTCTCCTCCAGCAGAAGCGCGGCCTGGACGACACGGGGGTCCGCTCCGGGCAGCCTCGTCCATGCGGTGTGGGCCGCATGGGCGGCTTCGTGGACGAACACGCCCCAGGCCGCGGGATAGCGGTCCTCGTCGCCCACGATCCGCGGATTGACCTCGTGCGGCTGGAGGGGGGCGAACAGGCCGGCGTCGAACTCGACCTCCCCCAGCCCGGGGAAGAAGGCGGCCGGTGCACCGCTGCGGGTGCCGGGACGACAGGTGACGAGCAGGTCTTGGCGGCCGGACAGGGCGACCAGCCGATCGCCGAGCTCTGCTCCCACACGCAGCCACGCGGCCGGGGAAGAACGGGGCTGTGCGGGCGGGGCACCGTCGTCGTCCCAGCGTGCGAGGTCGGCGTCGTCGTCGGGCGCGGTGGCGGAGGACTGGACGTGCTGATGTGAACTCATCGTTGGCGGCCCCGGGGCGTGGAGCTGGTGCTTCCCGGGGGCTGCCGGGCGGCCGAAGCGGTCGCGGCGGGGAGCTGCTTGCCGAGGGTGAGGGGAGCGACGTCCTTGACGCCGATGACCTTGCTGACGGCGGCGACGACGGCGTCGCGGTCCTCGACGGGCGCGATGCCGATCAAGTTCGCGAGTGCCGCCTTGGTGCCGAGGACCTTCTCGGTCTTCTGGTAGCTGAGCAGCTCTCGCAGCTGCGGTGCCCAGCCAAGTTCACCGAGTTCGACCTGGCGGGCGAGGTTGCGGGCGACCCTGACCACCCGGGCGTCGATCCGCAGCGCCATGGCGAGGTCGTAATCCGTCCCGACCTGGATCTGCACGCTGAATCGGGACGACAGCGCCTCCGTCAGCACGGCACCGTGCACGCCCGGATTGTGGCCCGCCACCACGTAGAAGCCCTTCTCGGCCTTGATGGTCTCGCCCTTGTGGGCCTTGACCTGGATCTGGCGGCGGCCGTCCATCGCCGGGTACAGCGCTGCCAAGACCTTCGGCGAGATCAACGTGGCGTCGTCGATCAGCAGGGCGCGGCCCTCGGTCATCGCGGTGACCAGCGGGCCGTACTGGAAAACATAGGCTCCCGCGTCGTCCTGCGTGTACTCGCCGATCAGGTCGCCGACGGTGGTGTCGCCGTCGCCGGCGACGGTGAGCAGGTCCGGGAACGCGGCCTCCACCAACGAGGTCTTGCCAGTGCCCGGGGGACCGTAGAGCAGCACCGGCACATCGGCGTCGCGCAAGCGATTCAGCGCCTCGACGTCAGGCAGGTCGGCCAGCTCCCGGGGGTGGTAGAGCTGGCCACCCGCGCGGCGGATCGGGCCGACCTGCTTGGGCGTGGTCGGTGCGGGAGCGGTCGTGCGGGCTGTGGCCGCGGCGGCGCGGGGAGAGTGGGTTCCCGGTGGACTGATCACCGTGACCTGCGCGGCTGCAGCGGTCTTCCCATTCGCGCGGAACCGATTTCCGGTGCCGAGTTGATCAGCCTCGCCGCGTTTCGCCAGAGTCTGGGCGGCTTGGCTGACGGCGCCGTGGGAGTGGCCCAGCTGCTTGGCTATCTCCGTGGTGCTGAGCGTGTCGGTCGGCCGGTCTGCCAGTAGTTTGGCCACCTTGGCTCGCAGTTCGCCGGGCCTGGCGTGTGCCGGAGTGGTGGGCGGTCCGGGTGTGGTCAAAGCGAAGATCCTTCAACGGGTGCGCGGGCGAGCAGGGTTGACAACGTGCTGGAAGGCGGGCCGCTGATCTGTACGGGCGTGCCTGGCAGGGGCGCGCCGTCGGCGCTCACTGGCTGGCCGAGGGCCCGGCCCAGGTGCACGGAGCGGTCGACGGCGGGCAGCTCGCTGGCTGCCGAGCGGGCGCGTGCGTCCGGTCCGTGCCGGCCTCCGTCGCTGGGCAGGCGCAGCTGGGAGCCTCCTCGAAGCCGGCCTGGAGCAGGATCCGAAGGGCGTTGGCGTTGTACCTGGTGGTGGTGATCTCGCCCGTGCGGGGGTGCCGGATCGCCACGAAGGGCTGGGCGGTGAGCTCTGCTGGTGTTGCCGCCTCGGTGTCGACCGTGGCGGGGTGGTCGGCGAGTGCCGGCGGTGTCGCGGCGCTGGCCGTGACGTTGGCGACGGAGTCGGGAGGATGCGAGGTCACGATTTCTCCGTGATGTTCGGTTCGGGGGCCTGGGGGTGCCACTGATCCGCCGGTGCCCGTCAGCGCGGATCCGGGCGCAGACGGGTTGGTCCCGCTGGGCCGTAGTGCACGGTGGAAGGCGGAGAGGTGGGCGGAGGAAGGTGTCGCAGGGCCGGGTGCGAGGCGATGCCGTGTGCCCGGGCCGCGGCCGTTCGCCCCACGGGGCCGTCACCGCTGCTGTGGGCGAGTGGGGCGGCGCGGACGAGGTGCCGGAACTGCTCCGGGATCTGCTCGGGCCGCCGCGGCACGGGGCGCAGCAGTGCTGCGGCGGCTGCGGTGAGCAGGTAGTCCGGTGCGCTTCGACTGAACTCGACGGTCCACACGCCGGTACGCGCGGCGGCAGTGAGCACCGGGCTCGGGTCGGGGGCCGTGTCGGGCCAGGAGAGGGCGGCGCGGCGGTCGGGCGCGGCGACCAGCCGGTACCCATCGCGGTTGAACCCGGACCAGCCGGACTTCATCAGCAGCACGGTGGCCGTGTGGCCGGTGGCCGGTCCGGCGTTGGTGGTGGGCGCGGTCTCGGCTTCCTGAGCTGCTGAGATGAGGGCGTAGGGCACTTCGGCAGGAGCGCGGTCGCAGAAGCGGACCGTCCAGCCGCCGGGGCCAGCCACCGTCCACTGCCGGTCCTGCCGGGTGAGGGTGAGCCCTTCTTGAGGGCTGGTGAGGACCAGGTCGGCAGGGGCGTTGAACGGGCGGAACCAGCCGTGCTCGGAGGCGAGGAGATAGACGAGGTCGGTTTCCCCTGGCCCGGCGAGGTGGGCGGGGCGGACGAGGAGGTCGGGACGGGGCGGTGCGGCGGTGGACAAGAAGCGGGCAGCTCCATCAGGTGCGGACGCGGCGCGCGCTGGCGCCGGACGGGGCGGATACGGGGGCCTGCGGGGAGGCGACGACCGTGACGTCACGGGAACTGCGGCCGGTGGCGGCGACCGACCGGCTGGCCGGGAACCCGGTGAGGGTGCTCCAGCCCGCGCTGTGGCCGACGGTGCGCAGCGCCTGCTGGTAGGCGGGCAGCAGGCGCCGGGCGACGGAGGCTGCGGCACGGGCGGGGTCATCGGCGACCGCGATCCCGAACGGGACAGCGTAGTCCTGGAGTTGGTGGGCGAGCCCGTGGCCGACGGGGACGAGGGCAGCGACGAGGTACTGGTGGGAGCGAACCGGCCGTCGGACGACCACCAGGTCCAGTCCCGCCTGGTGGTTGACCTGGCCGACGCGGTCGTTGGCGAAGTCGAGCAGCGCCCAGTGGGCGGTGCCCAGGTCCCACAGCCGGTCCATCAGAGCGTTGCGCTGACCGGCGGTGGTGTTGCTGCGCAGCGAGGGGCTCCACAGGCCGGGCAGGCGCAGGGCCAGCGCTCGGGTGAAGTCGTCGAGTGGGGCGGGCGTCAGCGGGTTCGCCTCCTCAGCGAGGTCGGCTCGGGAGCGCCCGAGCAGGCAGGGCGACATGGAGAAGGGGATGCGGCGGGCACAGGTCAGGACGGCTGCGAGACGGCGTCGCCGGCAAGCAACCGGGACAGCCGCGGCAGGGTGAGAGCGGAGTCGAGGCGGCCGGCGGCGAAGTACACCGGCATGCCGCTGGTCCCGGTGTCACCGGGGCGGGCGAGGCTGTAGCCGATCCGGGCACCGGATTCGTCGACGCGCCAGCGGAGCAGGACGCCGTCGCTCGCCAGGGCAGCGGCGTACTCCGCGACGCTTCGGGCCCCGGCCACAGCCTCGTGCATCCGCTGCTGGAGCCAGACCCGGGACGGTTCGGCCCAGCCCTGCTGCTCGGCCTTGATGATCTCGGCGGTGGTCGGGAAGCTGGTCGTTGCGCGCTCGCCCTGGCCGATGAGGCGCAGTCCCCACTCGGCCTCGATCGCCCGGCACTCGGCCTGGGCCCGGGTCGAGTCGCGGTGCATCGCCGGCCGCGAGCCGTCCGGCAGCACGCTGACCCCGGCGATGTGGATGTGGTGGACAGCGTGGCGCACAGCGACCCACCGGCATCCCGGGCCGCGGGCGGGGGCGAGCCCGGTGGCGGCGACGATCCGGCGCGCGACCTGGGCCCACTGGTCGTCGGTGAGCAGCGGGTCCTCGGGGGCGGTGCGCACCGAGCAGTGCCAGACCCTGCTGGGTGGCATCGCCCCGAGTTCGGCGGCGCGCAGCCGGGCGTGCTGGTCCAGCCGGGAGGCCAGCTGGCCGACGGTGGCACCCGGGTCGCGGCCCGGGTCGGGCGCCCCGTACATGTCCCAGGCCGCGACCAGGTGCGGATCCTCGTGCTCCTCGCGCCGACCGGGGCCGTAGAGATAACTGAGCAGTGGGCGGGGCGTGTTGCCGGTGGAGATATCAGGGATCACGCGGCCTCCAGCACGGCGTCGAGCGCGGCATAGGTCCGCTCGGCCAGGCCGGGCAGCAGAGCCAGCGCTTCCTGCGCCCGTTCGGGCTCGGGGACGGTATCCGTGAGGGCACGCAGCTCGCCGGCCAGGCGATCGAGCGCTTCGGCCAGCGGTCGGCGGGGGTCGGCGTCGGGGCGGCCGACCGGTCCGTCGGCCAGCGCGGCGGCCAGCGCGGCGTTGGCGATGAACCCGGAGGTCGTAAGACGCTCGTGTGCCGCGCGCTCCCGGATGGCCGCGAGGGCGGTCGGGGTCAGACGGACGGACTTCTGCGCGGTCCGGGGCTCGGTGGTGCGCGGGCGGCGGCGCACCCGCTGAACTTCGGTGGAGATGGGCACTCCTGGGGGTTGGGCCGTCACCGGGTGCGGGGGCGGGTGACGGTTGAGTCGGTGGCGGTGGGCAGGGCAGCGACCTCGGCCGGGGCGGCACTCGCTGAGGCGGCTGGGCTGGTGGCGCGGGCAGCAGCGGTGCGCGGGCTGGAGACGGGCGCGACCTCGACGGGCGGCAGGGGGTTGTCCGGCTCGCCGGCGCGCCTGGTCCACTCGTAGGCGGCGTCCCGGTCGGGGAAGCCGCCCTCCCGCAGGGTGTACGTGCGGGCGAGGTAGTCGACGTCCTCGAAGAACACCCGGACGGGGTGCAGTCCGGGCTCCGGCCGCTCGTCCACGGCGGTGATCCAGGTGTTGAAGTCGTAGACCAGGTCCTCGGCGGCGCTGGGCGGCCCGCCCGCGGCGTGGGCGGGGTCCAGGACCATGTCGGAGGTGTACGAGTTCGCGAACCAGAACCGGTCGCCGACCTGGGCGAGGCGCCGTTCCAGGTCGCGGCTGGCCTGGTCGGTGGTCGGCAGCCACTCGGCGTGCGGCGTCAGCTGGTCGAGGTCGGCGCCGCGGGAGACGAGCCAGTTCTGCGCGAGCGCCACGATCGGTGCCCGCTCGTAATCCAGCCGGTACGTCCCGGCTCCCAGGTCGCGCTGGACGTGGATCCCCGCGAGCTGCGGCGACCCGGGGATATCCCAGGTCATGGTGGCGTCGTGGACGACGAGGTACGACTCGGTCAGCAGCGGCGAGTGCGGGTTGGCCGAGTGCTGCACGGCTAGGACGCTGACCTGCTTCTCGTAGGCGAACGCCCACCACCTGCTCTTGTCCTCCTCGGTGTGGGCTTCGAGGCCCTCGACCTGGAGGGCTTCGTCAATGGCGTGGAGCGGCTCGGTCCCGTCGGTGATGGGGGTCTCCGGTGCTGGGGGCGGATGCGAGGGCGGGTGTGGGGGACGGGCTGGAGTGGACAGCGCCACGGGCGTTGGCCGCGGTGGCGCGATTGGGCGGCGGGGCTGGGGCGGCGCGCTGGTAGGCCAGGACGGCGTGCTCCAGCGTTTCGAGGCTCTGGGCGTACCGGATGCCGAGGACCTCCAGGTCCATGGCACCCAGCCGCAGCACGCCGTTGGTGTCCACGCCGCGGTGGTTGCCGCAGGAGAGCGGGAGCAGGCGGTCGCGGATGGAGGCGGCCTTCGAGCGGATCTGGTCGTCCAGGAGGTCGAGCTGGCGGGCCAGGAGGTCGACGTGGTCGGCCAGTTCGCGGTGTGCGCCTTCGTCCTCGCGGTGGCGCCGCCGCAGGTCCGAGGAGGAGACGTCCAGGTGGTGCCGCACCAGGCGCTGGCCGGCGAGGAGCGGGGTTCCCTCGGCGTCGTAGTACGGACCGGTGTCCCAGGGGCTGGTCAGGTCGTGGTCCCTTCGTCGGGCAGGCGGACGTTCATCGGCTCCGTGGCCGCGCGGCGGTCGCCGGGACCGCGGTCGCCGAAGCCGCTGCTTCGCCCGGCGAGCGCCGTGCGCCGGTGGAGGCGGCGCGTTGCCGGGTCGTCTTCGCCGCAGCGGCGGGCGCCGGAGCTGGTGCGGCGAAGGGTGGCAGGGTCTCGTAGACCTCGACGAGGGAGACCAGCGATCGGTGCAGTTCGGTGCGGCGGGCGGCGAGCAGGTCGATGGACGGGGCGGTATTGAAGAGGATGCCGTTGATGGAGGGCTCGTCGGCGTCGCGGCCTTCGACGACGCGCTGCAGGTCGCGCCGCAGGGCTGTGGCCAGCTGCACGATGCGGGTCTGGATGTCGTCCAGGCGGCGTGCCTCGGAGGCGAGTTGGTCGGCCACGGCGCCGTGGAGGGTGGCGGTGCCGTAGCCGGGCAGCAGGCGCGGGTGCTCGACCTGAAGGCGGGTGCACACCAGGCGGGTGCCGAGGTCGACGTTCCCGGCCTGGCGGGGCCTCCACTCCTGGATGGGCCGCCCGGCTCGCGGCTCCGGGCTCACCGCCGCTCCCACTGTGCCGAGTTGATGATGGACAGGCCGGTCTCGACGGCGGCCTCCAGGTTGTCGGCGACCGGGACGCCGGCGGTGGCCAGGCGTTGCGGCGAGTGGAGGCCGCTGGCGTGCAGGACCGGCACCGCGCCGACGGACAGGGCGGCGACGGCATCGTCGACCGTGTCGCCGATCACGAGGGTGCGCGCCGGATCGACGATGTGGCCGAGGGCGGCGATGTGCCGGGCCATGGCGGGCGCCTTGCTGCCGACGACCGGCTCGTGGCGGCCGTCGATCCGGTCGAGGAGACCGCTGATGCCGGTCTTGCCGACCTCGGCCAGCAGTCGGTCGTGGAGGGACAGGGACAGCAGGCTCTGCCGGACACCCTGAGCCCGTAGCCGCAGCAGCAGGCCCCGGGCGCCGGACTGCAACCGCACCGGGTGCCGGGCGAGTTCATCCTGGAAGGCCGCGTCGGCGTCGTGCCACTGCTGGTCGTCGAGGGTGCGGCCGAGGAGGGCGTCGTAGAAGGCGCGGATCGGGGTGCGGTGCGCGGCGCGGTAGCGCTCCAGCGTGATCGGGGTGCTGCCCAGGTCGGGCAGAGTCGCGTTGAGGGCGTCGAGGTGGTCCTGGACATCGTCGCGCAAGGTCCCGTTCCAGTCCCAGATGATGGTGACGGGCGCTGGGGCGGACGTGGTGGCGTGGGGCAAGAAGGCTACTCCGAGCGGAAGTTGATGGTGGAGCTGGCGTCGCTGATCCGCTGCCGGGCCGGGGCTCCGACGGATCCGGGGCACATCAGCGGCGCAGGGACAGGGCCAGTGAGGCTGCGGCGGCGCTCGTCAGGGTGAGTCCGGCGACGGCGACGGGTCCGACCGTCGAGAGCTGCCCGGCCAGGGCTGTTCCGGCGGCGCCGCCCAGGCCGATGACGGCGACCAGCCAGGCCGCGGCCTCGGTGGCTGTTCCCTGGGGCGCGAGCCGGTCTCCCAGACGGAACGCCTCGGCGAGCCATGGGGCGAGGAAGAAGCCCGGCAGGGCGGCGGCGGCCACCGCCAGGGTCGGCTCGGGCGTGAGCAGGAACAGCACGAACGGCACGGCGAAGCGAACGCTGACCGCGCGCAGCAGGCGGTCGCCGGGAACGAGGTGCGAGACCCTCGCCCACGCGATGCCGCCCAGCAGGCTGCCCAGCGAGAGCGCGGCCGGCAGCGCTCCGGCGAGCCAGCTCGTGTGGTGGCGGTCGGCCGCGCTCAGGGCGTACACGTTGAACGACCCCAGGCTCGCGCCCAGCAGGGCGGCGGCGCCCAGAAGGACCAGCAGGCCGTGCGAGCGAAGTGGCCCCAGCCAGTGGACCGACCGACGCTCCGGGCTGAGGGCGCGGGCCGGGCGGCGGGAGGCGACCACCGTCGTGCCGGCCAGCCCGAGGACCGCGCAGCCGATCAGCGCCACAGCCGGTGAGGCGAGTTGGCACGTGACCGTGACCAGGGCGGGCCCGGCCACGTAGACCAGCTCTTGGGCGGTGGCGTCCAGGGCGAACGCGGCCTGCTGGTCGCTTGGGGCGACCAGGCGCGGCCACATCGCGCGCAGCCCGGCCTCCAGCGGCGGGGTGGCCAGACCGGCGAGGGCGACCAGGGCGCACGAGAGCAGCAGGTTGCGGCCGGTACCGAGGACGGCGAGTGCGGCGAACGCGCTGCCCGCGACGCCCGCCGCGGCCAGCGCGACGCCCGCCAGACGGCGGCGGTCGACGGCCCGGCCGAGCAGCGGCTGGCCGACGGCTCCGCACAGGGCGTAGAGCGCTGCCAGTAGCGCTCCCCTCGCTGTCCCGGCGTGGTCGGCGCGCGCGGCGAGCAGCAGGGCGAGCGGGGCCATCGCGGTGGGCAGCCGTCCCACCAGGGTGGCGGTGAGCAGCACGGTGACGTGCGGGGTGCGAAGGACGTTGCGGATCGGGCGGTCCGCGCCAGGCCGGGTGGTGGCGGTGGGTGTGGTGGTCAGAGCAGAGCTTCCGGTCGAGGGATGGGCGTTGGTCAGCGGCGGAGGCCAGCGGCGGCGCTGTGCAGGAGGGCCGGGGGCTGGGGGCTGGGCGCGTGGGAGAAGTGGATCCGCAGCGTGTCGCGGTGCAGGTTGGCGGCGGCGGTCCGCGCGGTGGCGGGACGGGGGGCCGCGACGACCCTGACGTGGCTGCCGGAGGCCGCCGCGAGGGAGGAGACGCCGCGCGGGCCGGACGCCGGGCGGGCGGAATCGGGCAGGTGCCGCTCCGCCCACCCGGACAGCTCGCGGACCATCGCGCCGGTGTGCATGCCGGCCTCGCTGATCGCCCACCGGTAGGACCGCGGGGTGCCGCTGCGCGCGATCAGGCCGTGCTCGGCCAGCACCGACAGGCGGTGGTGCAGCACACCGGTACCGCC
Source organism: Kitasatospora sp. NPDC049285 (assembly GCF_040678815.1). Lineage (NCBI taxonomy): Bacteria > Bacillati > Actinomycetota > Actinomycetes > Kitasatosporales > Streptomycetaceae > Kitasatospora > Kitasatospora sp. NPDC049285. The sequence goes on from NZ_JBFAQR010000032.1 coordinate 12,350, forward strand.
GACGGGCAGGCGCTCGGCAAGCTCGGGGACCGTCAGCGGCTCGCTCGCCACCAGCTCGAAGAGCACCGCCCCGGTGTGGGGGCTGGCGAACAGGCTTATCGCGTCGTCGATGGCCTCGGTTGCCGCCAGGCCCGCGCGTCCGACCAGGTGCCGGTCGGCCCAGGCCAAGGCGGCACCGTGGACCGGGTCCAGGGCCTGACCGGCGTCGGTCAGCGTCAGCTCGTACCACCGGCTGCCCGGGACGGGCAGCCGGGTGATCGCACCCGCACGCTCCAGCAGGCCGGTCACCTTGTGCAGGCTCCCCGCGGGGATCTGGCTGGCGTCCACGATTTCCGCCGGGCGCAGTGGGCCGGAGGAGCGCAGCGTGCGCACAACCCGGGTGGACCAGCGGGTGGAGATGCCCTCGGCGGCGAGCTGGGCTCGGTCCAGGACGGTGGCGGTGGCGGGCATGGCGAACTCCATTGCAGCAGTGGGGCTGTGGCGGGTCTCAGCGTCGGACGGCGACGGTGGGGTTGGCGGGAGGGGCGGCGACCACGGTGGGCGGGGCCCCGTCGGCGGTGGCCGCGACGGCGTGCGCCGGTGAGGGCCGGGAGGCGGAGGCGGCGAGCGCGGCCTGGAACCGTGCCGGCATGCCGGGGCGCGGGGTCTCCTGGACGGCGGCCTGCTTGAGCCGCTCGGCCTGCAGCCGCTCGGCTGCCGTCTTGTAGACCTGGATGTTGTAGCGCCGTCCGACAGCGACGAGGTGAATGCCGAGCAGGCGGCGAGGGTTGTTCGGTGCGCGCTGCTCGGTGTAGACGAGCCGGTAGGCGTTGCGGTCGTCGAGGTAGAGCTTGCGGGCGTCGCGCAGGTCGCGGTCGCCCTGCTGGTCGAGCAGCGGCCCGCGGACCTCGGCGCGCAGCAGCCGGTCCAGGTACTCCAGCGCCAGGTCCCGCACGTCCGCCGGTGCGTCCAGCAGGTCGGCGAGCGCCTCCGGGTGGGCGGAGAAGCCCACCGGAGGACTGCTCGGCCGCTGCTCGCTCACCGCACGGCCCGCCGCCCGGCCGGAACCGGGACGGTGACCGGGACAGCCTCGGCGGCCGTGCTCTTCGCGGTCGAGGAGGCGGTGCGGGTGCGCGCCGCAAGCGCCTGCGGGCTGTACACGACGGTGGCCTCCCCGTTGGCGACCGGCGGCAGGGCGGCGCGCCGGTGCTCCAGCCACTGCTGGACCTCCTGCGGGCTGGCGAAGCTCCCCATGCGCAGGGTGTAGCCGCGTTCCGGGTCGCCGGCCTCCAGCTGGAGGAGGAACGGGGCCGCCGCACCGGCCGAGGTGGTGTCGCGCAGCATGACCCACGTCTCGCCGGGCTCGATGCCGTGCTCGACCTGCTCGTACCGGGCATGGTCGGCGATGAAGTGGGCGGCGACCGCGGCGCTGCGCTCGTCAGCAGGCGCGCCGGAGTGCCCGGCGCGGTGGAGGAAGGCGCCGGCATCGGCGCCCCGGGCGACCAGCCACGCCGTCGCGATGGCGAACGTGGGGGCGGCGTGGGTGCTCAGGGTGAAGGTGCCGTCGGCGCCGTAGCGCAGGTGCGCGGCCAGCGCGGGCTGGTCGGTCCCCTCGTAGGCGGTGAGGTCCTCGAACAGCTGGAAGTTCTCACTGCCGGGCTCGGGGTCGTCGGGGTCGGTCTCGGTGAGGAGGTCGTAGACCCCTTCGGCGTTCAGGAAGTGCTGCTGGGCGCGGGCGGAGGCGGGGTCCGCGGGCTGCCAGTCGCTGAGGTCGGGCATGTCGGCCTCCGATCAGGTCGAGGTGGGGAGGGTGAGGGAGTCGGGGTCGGTCAGCGCCGGGTGTTCCAGCAGGCGGTGGCTGACGTGACCGCCGGAGCTGGTGCACGCCCCGAAGGGGCCGTCGGCGCTGCGCAGCTTCATCAGCGCCGGTTCCAGGTGGTCGCGCTGCCAGGAGCTGGGGCCGTTCGCCCCGGCCTCGGGGTCGATCGCGGCCTGCCAGGCAAGCCACAGGGCGTGCAGCCGGGCCACGGCCTCGGGGTGCTCAGGCCAGCGCACGCACCACGGGCGATTCGCCGTGGTTTCGGGTCCGTAGATCTTCGTGAAGATCTCGTCGACCCACGGGACCATGAGTTCGACCTCTTTTGTAGTAGGCCGGGTCCTCGAAGGCGACGATGAACATGGGCTCGGCGCCGGGGGCGTCGTCCTCGGGGTCCAGCGCGGACGACATGGTGGCCAGCTGCTCGGCCTGGGCGTCGAAGCCCGCCGCCAGGGCGGTGAGCTTCGCGGACAGGGCCTCGATCTGGGCGTCGCCGTAGCCGGAGTTCGGCTCGGCGCCCTCGTCGGGCTCGGATGCGGTCAAGGGAGGCGGAGACCTTTCGGTGCGGTCGCGGGGTCGTGAGACAAGATTCCGCCGCGATCGGCCGGACGCATCCGGCCGATCTTGCGGTATAAGCGCGCCCGGCTCACTGCCGACCGCCGCAGCACGCGGCGGCGAGCAGGCCGGGGGCGTCGAGCAGCCGCATCGCCGCAGCCGCCTGCTGGCGGACGACCCCGTTGCCGAGGGCCGTCAACTGCGCCGAGCGGGACAGGCCGGGAACGCCGGTGACGTGGCCGGCGTCAAGGCCCATGATCCATTCGACGAACGCGGGAGCCAGGCGCCCGTTGCCGTCGACCGGCTCGGGAGCGGGCCGGGTCACCCGCTCCCACCGGGCGACGGCCGAGGCGTAGGGGCCCCACCGGCTCACTCCTCCGGCGCCCGCTCCCACAGCGGCAGCAGGACCGCCGACAGCGGCGGCCGGAACCCCTGCCCGGCCCGCCTGCCGGGCGTCCCGGTGTCCGAGGCCCGCGGGGTGGGCAGCAGCTGGGCCGCTGCCGAGGAGAGCGTCAGGTCCCCTTTGCTCCCACGGGAGTTCGGCCCCCCGTGCGTCCCGTCCGACGCCTTCGGGGTGGGCAGCAGCAGGTGCTCCACCTCGTCCGACAGGTTCGGACCGTGGCCGCCCGACCGGCGCTTGTCCGGGTGCTGCGAGCCGCCGATCTGCCCCAAGTTCGAGGTCGGGGTCTTGAGCAGTGCCACGGTGTGGCCCAGGTCGGCCCGCCAGGCATCCGGGCCCTTCGCATCGCGCGCCCGCGGTGTCGGCAGACTCGGCGCCGCCTGGCCAGGCCACGAGGAAGAGCCGCTCCCGGCGGTGAGGGGCACCGACGGCTGCCGCGGATAGCACCGTCCAGCGCGCATCCATCCCGAGGTTGGCCAGACTTCCGAGTACCGCGCCAAGTGCCCGCAGAGCAGGCTCACCTCCGCTGTCTCCCAGATCGCACCAACCGCATTCCAAGTCGCCATCGGCTGCCGAGGCAGCGCTTGCGCTGAGGATTCCGCGTACGTTTTCGATCACCACCAACTTGGGCTTGAGGACGTCGATCGCGCTGGCGATGGTCAGCCACAGTCCGGAGCGGGTGCCCTCCATCAGGCCGGCGCGCTTGCCGGCGACCGACAGGTCCTGACAGGGGAAGCCTGCCGTCAGGACGTCGATCGGGGGGACACTCGACCAGTCAACTGCGGTGATATCGCCGAGATTTAGCGTCTCTAGGCCAGTGGTGGGCGAGGATCTGAGCGGCGGACGGGTTCATCTCGGCGTGCCAGACCACCTCTCCGCCGAGCACCGCCTGTACTCCCATGTCCAGGCCGCCGAACCCCGAGCACATCGACCCGATCCGCGGCCCGTGTGGGTTCGGTGCGCTCATCGGCGCGCCCCGGTGCGGGCGCTGGCGGCGCGGCTGGGCGGCGCGGCGACGACCACCGCGCCGGGCCCGGCCGCCGTGCGGGCGGTGTCCGGTTCGGCGGGCTTCGCGCTCACGGCGGCCGAGCGGATCATGCGGAATGCGGCGTCGCCGGTGAACGCCGTGAGCAGCTCGGGCTCTGGGCCGGTCAGGTGCTCCGCGGCCTCCCGCAGCTTCCAGACGGCCTCGTCGAGGACTTCCTGGGCGGCGGACAGCGACTTGAAGTAGGCCAGGCGGTGCGGCGAGGCGTAGGCGGGGCCGGGGGCGAGGCGGATGAGCGTGGCGGAGACGACCGCGGGCTGGAGGCGCAGGATCGCCTTGGCGTTCAGCAACGCGGCGTAGGCGTACGCCACCGTGCACCGCCGCCAGGCGATGTCCTCGGGCTCGGTGGAGCCGGGCGTGACGGTGTCGTACTCGTCGGTGGTGTTGGCCAGCAGCGTCTGCTGCACCTGGGTCATCCCCGAAAGGACCGCGTCGAGGCGGACGGTCTGGGGATCGCGGTAGGTGTAGAGGCGCCACAGTTCCTCGCGGAAGGCGTGCAGGTTGCCGGCGGTGCCGAGCAGCCACTGGGACTGCTCGTCGATGGTGCTGGAGGTCATGGTGGGGTCCTGGTATTCAGCGGCGCGGCTTGGCGGCGCTGCGGGGAAGGGCGGCGATGGGGGTGGGCTCGGCGGAGCGGCCGGTGAAGGCGCGGCGCAGCCGCTGCGGCAGGGTGAGCGCGGCGCGCTGGCGGGCCTGGTCGGGCAGGTGGGAGACGCCGGCCGACGGGAGGCGGTCGGCCTCGATCCGCAGCTCCTTTGCTGCAGCGCCGAGTTGGTGCCGTGCGGCGGCGTAGACCTGGCGGGTGTCGACCGGCTGCGCGTCGGGCACGGCCCAGACGTCTGCGGTGACGGAGTGCTGGAAGAGGTGCGCGAGGTGCCGTGTCGCCTCCGTGACCCGGGTGTGCGCTCCGGCGAGGGCGATGGCGGTCCGCCGGGCGGCGCTGGTGGCGGAGGGGTCGAGCGGGATGCTGTTCGCGAAATCGGCGGCGCCGAGCGTGCTGCTCTGGACGAACTGGAGGGCGCCGAGCTGCTGGGCGACGAGGCGGGCATCGGGGACGCCGGGGTCGGCGGCGAAGGGGCCGGGCAGCTTCTCGGCCAGGGCCTCGGCTTGGTCGGCGACCAGGCGAAGGCGCTCCTGGTAGTCACCCAGGGTCGGCGCGGGTTCGGGGGTGGGCGTGGCGGGCTCCGTACGTGAGGGCGGTGACTCGGCGGTTGGCGCCGGGTCAGGGACGGCGGAACGGCAGGACGGTCGCGGTCGGCGGCGGTGCGCCGGGGGGTGCGGCGGGCGGCGACGTGACGACGAGCAGGTGCCGTGTGCGCTGACGCGCTGCGCCGGTGCGCGGCTCGTGCTCGCCGGCAGCGGGCGGCATCGGCGCCGATGCGGCGGGTGCTGGGTCGGCGAAGGCGACGGACGCGGCGGGCAGGGGCGCCCGTGGCCAGGGCGGACCCGCGGTGACGGCCGCGCTGGCGCTGAGGAGATCGGCCGCCAGGGCTTGCAGGCCCAGGCGCGTGCTCTCCAGCCCTTGGGCGACGACGTCCTCAAGGACGTCGAGCTGCCGGGCGTTGAGGGACGCGACGTCGGCGTCGAAGAGGTGGGCCGCGGCCTCCAGGGTCTCGCCGAGGACCGCGCCGACCAGGCCCAGCCGGGCCGCCGCCCAGGCGAAGAAGAGCGCGCCGGTGCGGGCGGCTGGCTGCTCGGGTGAAGCCTGGTTGAAGCGGGCGGCGCCGGCGGCAGCGCGCCGCTGTAGCGCGATCACGTCCTGGAGCTGGTCGGCGACATCGATCGGCTCGGTGGGCCCTGGCCGCGCCAGCGCCGCCCGTTCGGCGTCGGAGGCTATGCCCCGAAGCAGCCGCCCCACCTCGTGAGGGTCGCTGGTCATCGGCGCCCCCGGGCTGCGGGCTCAGCGACGGGCTGGGTGGTCGGGGGGCCGGCGGTGCCGGTGGCGATCCGGGCGGCGAAGCCGAGGACTTCCTGCTGACCGCGGTCGGCCTCCTTCTCGGCTTCGGCCAGGGCCTGTACCGCGGCCCTGTGGCGCCGCTGGTGCAGTGACTCGGCCGCCCGGCGCGGTGCCTCGGGCGCGGTCAGGGAGCACTTGACGGACAGGTCGAAGGCGACGCCGAGGTGCCGGGTGATGGTGGCGGCGCGGATGGCCGCCGCGGCATAGGCTCCGGCCAGCGCCTGGTCGGCAGCGTTGTCGGCGCTCAGCTTCCGGTGGCGCCGGGCGTTGTCGGCGCACTCGCGCTGGACGGCCAGGGCCTGGCGCATCCGCTCCGCGACGGCGGCGGGGTCGGGCGCTGGTTGGCCTGGCCCCGGTGGCGCTGCGGTGACGCGGCCGAGCAGGCGCAGCATCCCGGCGACGGTGGCCAGGTCGCGCGTGGAGGCGTGGGGTGTGCTGGTCAGGGTGGCTCCGGGGTCAGCGGCGTCGGCCGGCCGCGCGCTGGGGCAGGTCGGCCGGGAGTGGGGGAGGGGCGGCGATGATGCGGGCTCCGCGCGAGGCTGACTGCGCCAGGGCCGCGGGTCCTCGGCCGGCCGACGCGGTGAGCGACAACCGTGTCGCCTCGGTGCGCAGTTGCTCCATGGCATCGCGCAAGGCGATGCGGGTGTGGGAGAGGGAGTGGTTGACGTGCCGGGTCGCGCGCTCACGGGTCTCGTCGGCGGTCGGCCCGCCAACGCCCTCGACTTCGTGCAGCCGGGCGGCCATCGCAGCGGCGCGGCCGATCGACGCGCTCGCCCGTGCCAGTTGCTCGCCTGCGGCAGCGAGCGCTCGCACCTCGGCCCGCTCGGCCGTGGCCGGGTGCGGGCCCGCGCTCAGGACGACGGCGGTGTCCAGTACGGCGCGGCGGTGAGCGTCGATCGCGTCGGCGTGACCGGCCAGTTCGGCCAGGCCCGGCACGCCCTCCTCGCGGTAGGCGCGGGGCAGTGCGTTCTCCAGCGCTCCGGTGTGGTCGGCCGCGGCGCGCAGCCGCCGGGCGGCGCTCGAGTTGGGAACAGGTAGGGGCATGGGGTCTCGCTGGGGTTAGCGGCGGGGAGGGGAGGGCTCGGCAGCCGGGCGGGCGGAGCGGTCCGGCCCGGCGGTGGTACGGGTGGCGGCCTGGCGGCGGGCGCCCAGGACTACGGGGCCGCGCCGCTCGGGCCCGGCGGACCCGATGGCCGCACGGTGGCGCTGCTGGAGTTGGTCGGCGGGTTCCAGCGCGCGCAGCGAGTCGCCGAGGAGGGTGCCGGCGGAGACGGAGGCGTCGAGCGCCAGGACGCGCACGATCCCCGCGGAGGTGGCTGAGGCGCGCAAGAGCGAGGCACGAAGGACGCGCTCGGCCCAGTAGTCGGGATCTCCGGGCATACCCGGTGCGACCAGGCGGCGGACCTCCTCGACCGTGGTGGTCCCGGTGGCCAGGGCTCCGCGTCGCTGCACCTCCCACAGAGCGGTGAGCTCGTCGACGGGCTCGCCGCGGTGCGCGAGGGCGGTCAGGGCCTGGTAGACCGCACGGTGCTCCGGGGCCAGGAAGTCGCCGTCGGTCAGCCAGGCGGCGATTTCGCCGATCCGCTCGGGCGACTCGATCAGCGTGGCCAGCAGCATGCGCTCGTTGTCGCGGGCGGCCTCGGCCGCACGGCCGGATCGCAGGCCGGTCTCGGCGTCAGGCGAGGGAAGCGGCTTCGTCGACCGGACGTCGATCGTCCCCCACGCCGTCGTGAGCTGGCCGATCACCGTGTGCAGGGCGGCCGTCAGGTCCACCGTGGAACGGACGGACCCGCCCTCGGCGGCGGCCAGCAGCCGGTGGGCGTGCTGTTCCAGAGCGCGGCGCACGGCTGTCTCCAGCACCATCCGCCCGTACGCGGCGGCGTGTGCGGCCGTCGGGCACGCGGAGATCAGCGACTGGCCGTAGCTGGCGCTGAAGCCGGGGATGCTTCCCGTGCCGGACGCCATCGCCCGCAGAGCCCAGTCGCGGCGCTGGTCGTCGGTGGTCGGCAGCGGTGACTCGTCGAACTGGGCGAGCAGGACCGCGAAGAACTGTCCGTGGGCCGGGCGCAGGAAGTGCCGGGGTTCCAGCCACTCGCGCAACGCGGCCAACTGGGCCGGGGCGAGTAGGCAGGCGCCGAGTACGGCCTGCTCGGCCTCCAGCTGAGGACTCAGGCCGGGGCTGTCGACGCTCACGGGCGCCGGCCGGACGAGGCGGTGGGCGAGGCGAGGAGCGTGGTGAGTGCCTCCAGGTCGCGGGTGAGGGCGTCGTCCTCGATCGGGACGTGGCCCAGGCCGACGGTCAGATGCCAGCGTCCGTCGACCCGCCGGATCGGCAGAGAGCCCGGCGCGTCGGTGTCCGTCCCGGGAAGGGGGATCGGCGGGGCACCGGAGGGCAGCAGTGGGGAGTGCATGGTGAACGAATCCGTTGCCAGTAGGGGAGATTGACGGGTCAGTTGCGGCGGGGCGGGCTCAGCGCCCGGAGCGCCGGCGGCAGTGCCCGGGGTGGGGGTGTGCAGCCTCGGCGGGCGTCTGCCTGCTCATGCGGAGCGCTTGGCGGACGGCGGCCTGGCGGGCGGCGTAGCGGGAGAGCGCGGACTGGTAGGCGGACCAGGCACCGGGGCTGGAGAGCCGGTCCGGCGCGACGGGCGGGCGGTCGGGTAGGCGGTCGATGGTGGGGCTCCCGAAGTAGTGGAGTGGCAGTGGTCCTCCCCGGCTCCGGCGCGCGGCCGGTGCCGGAGCCGGGGAGGGGTCACCGAGGGCGGGCCGCCCGGCTGCGCGCGGTGGGGGCGGCGGCGACGAAGAGGTCGTCGAAGCCGGGAAGCATCTGCACCTGGGCGGTGCCGCTGGAGGTGGCCGCGGTCACCCGGGGCGAGGTGGGCTCGGCGGCGGCAGGGGCGGCCAGGGCCAGGCTCTGCGGGCTGTAGATCGTCTCCAGGTACTGGGAGACCGGCCGCTCCCACTCCTTGCGCAGGATCGCGCCGCCGACCACCCGGGCGGCCTCGGTGGGGATCACAATGTCGGCGAGCTGCTGGCAGGCGGAGGAGCGGGAGCCGGTCCACGGGTAGTCGGCCGGCATCGCGACGGTGAGGGCCGCCTCCGGCACCGTGTACTTCCGGCCCTTGTCCTCCGACCAGTACCAGCCGCGGATCTTGCTGGTGGTGCCGGGCGCGGTGCGGTCGGCCGAGAACTCGTTGCCGCCGGAAGTCCGGCGGGTGCCACGGGTGTTGATGCGCACGCCCTCGGGCCAGCCGAGGGCCCCGGCGAGAGTGCGGCCCGGTACTGGCGCAGCAGGCTGCATGGCCTGCAGGTTGACGTAGTGGTGGCGACCGGCCACCAGGTAGACGCGCCGCCGGTGAGCGGCAACGCCGACGTCGGCGGCGTCAAGGACCTGGTAGTCGGCCGAGCACCAGTCGGCGATCTGCAGTTCCTCGGTGATGGCGTCCAGCACCACCTCCGGCAGCGCGCTGCTCTGCTCCATCGCCATCCAGCGGAGGTTGTCGTAGCGGGCGGTGAGCGCCAGGGACCAGATGAGCGATTCGGCGATCAGCCCGATGCGCTCGTCGCTCATCTGCGGCACCAGGGAGCGGGCCTCGTCGAAGGTCAGCAACGGTCCGGTGAACCCGTTGTAGCCGTCCCACTCGGGGTCCGAGCAGATACCGCAGATGTCCGCGGCCTCGCACTCCCCGGTGTCGTGGTAGTGACCGAAGGTCGCCTCGCACGCCATGGTGAGCGTGTCCAGCAGCAGCTCGATGTTGCGCTCCTGGTGGCCCTCGCGCTTGCCGGCCGGTGACCAGACCTGGCACGGGGCGCTGACCGTCAGACCCTCGACGTACCGCAGCGCGGGGTGCACCGGGTCGAGGCTCCGCACGTCCGCGACGATGCGCCGGTGACCGGCCGCGACGGCGGTCGCCGAGGCGTCCCAGCCGATCTCGACGCCGACCACGTCGAACCCGGAAGGGTCCAGAACCCGCAGCCCCTGCTCCCAGCCGCCGGGCCCCGCAAACAAGTTGATCACTCGCTGGGGATCGCCGGGCCGGGGCGGGAACAGCCAGGCGACCGGCCAGGGGTGGGCGAGGGCGACGAGCCGGTCGTGGGTCCACGGGCCCATCTGCGGGCCCTCGTCCGGCCAGCGCAGGTCGCCGGCCGTGGACAGCCGCGGCCGGAAGTCCCGCGGCGGGATCTCGGGGTACCGGTAGCTCAGCGTGGCCCCCGACCGGTCGTCTGGCCCGAGGCCGCGACGGATCGCGGAGCATCGGTGGCCGCCCGCTCCGCCTCCACCGTCGAAGCGGCCGTCGGAGAGGCGCGTCGCGCTGCGCCGACGCGCGTGCCGTTGGCGGCGGGAGGGCTCGCAGTGAAGTCGGCGGTGATCGCTTCGTCGATCGCCGAGAGCTCGGCGGCGTGCTTCCTGAACACCTCGCCGTAGGGGTGTTCTGCCTCATCGGCGCTGTGGGCTAGCGAGGTCAGCACCGAGCGGAGCTTGCGCAGTGCGGCCAGCCCGTCGGGCAGCCCGAGCGGCGCGCTGTCGGCAGCCTGCGATTCCCCGGCCAGCGGAAGGAGAGAGGTGTGGATCTCGCTCGCCACCTCCCGGAGCACCTCCGCGTGCGCGAAGGCGTTCCCGGCCAGCGTCTGGGGGTAGGCGGAGCCGAGGTGGTCCAACCGCCTCGCGAATCCGTGCAGCGCCCCCAGCCGGGCGAGGGCGACGAACTCCGGGTCGGCCGGCGGGGCGAAGGCCCCGGTGTAGACCTCCACGGCGTCGCGGAGCCGGTCCGGCCGCAGGCGGTGCGGCTGCAGCAGGTCCCGCTGATTCAGCCGGTCGAGTTCGCCGCTGCGCGCGTCGCGGGGATAGAGGGTCTCGTCGAAGAGGCGGTGGTCGGTGAAGCTGAACCAGTTCGAGTCCACCTGGCCGGCGGCCGGGGAGACGATCCCGACCCGGATGCCGGACCAGGTGTCCTGCCGGATGGTCTGGGTCAGCGTGGCGACGACGACCATGTCGCCGCGGCGGGCCTGCTGCTGGACGCCGACGACGGTGCCGTCAGGGAACGGGCTGATCAGGCGAAGCGCCTTGGCCCGGTCGACGGGCGTGCGCCAGGGATCCAAGTGGGGGTCCTCCTGGGGGGTGGGGGTGGGGCGCGGTCAGCGTGAGCGGGTAGGCGGCGAGGGCGCTGCCGCGGCGCACAGCGGCTCCGCAGCCGCTGCAACGGCACCGAACCTGCCGGCGTTCGCTGCAGCGGCGCGTGCCGCACCCGCAGCGGACGCCAAGTCCGCTGCCAGGTGGTGGAGTTCATTGCCGATGCCCTCGATGTCGGCCGCGTGGGTGTCGAGGGCAGCAGCGGACCGAAGGTCGCCTCGCTGCCGGAAGACCTCTGCCGCCTGCTCCAGGAACTGGTGCAGCGGGGCAAGGAGGCCCTCCTCCGCGGACTCCAGGACGGCCGAGAGATCGGCGTCGCCGTCAGCACGGTGCAGGCGGGCGAGGTGATCGGGCGTGGCCGGGGCGTTCATGCAACGGCCTCACCGGAGCGGCAGCTGAACGGTGAGCAGCCGTCCTCGGGCCCGTTCTCCAGCTCCTCCTCCGCCAGCGGGAGCTGCTCCTGCAGAGCGGCGAGTTCGGCGCGGCCGAGGCGGTCGATCGGAGCCTCCGCCAGCGGGCGACGAGAGCGGTGCAGGTAAGCCTGGCCGAGCAGCGGACGCCCCTCTGAATTGGCCCGAGCATTTCCCGCGCGGATCGCGGCATCGAACTCGACGACATCGGCCCACTCTTCGGGCGAGTCATCGCGGATCTGCCGCCACTGGGCATTTCCGTGAAATGGGCACCCGAGGCACGCAGACTTCGGGGTAGATTCCCAGCCGTGCTCGGCAAGGAGCTTGAGGCAGTCCTGTCGGGACAGGCCGAGGTCGATCAGAGGGAAGCTGTGACGGGTGTACTTGACGTCGGAGTCCTTGGCGCGGTGAAATTCGTCGGTCGAGATACCGATCCACTGCTCTACGTAAACCCCGCGCGGTACCCGAGCCGGGTACGGGTAGCCGAGAATGCGGCGCACTTCCCGCTTAATCGGCTTTATCTTATATTCGCCCGTGCATTGGCGCCGGGTCATTCCCGGGCTCCCATCCTTGTTCAGGATGTACAGGGGCATGGAGGCGAAGCGGTGGCTCGGGTCGAGGGCATCGGATCGGATGTTTCCCGATGACACCCGGAGAATGGGGATGTTGGCGGGGCGGGCGACGCGGCGCTCCACCTCGTCCAAATGCCGGTAAACGGCCGATGGCTCCCATCCAGTGTCCGCGAAAATGGCGTAGTCGAGCTTCGGCAATTCGCCGATCGCGGACAGTAGGAGAAGTGTCGTGGATTGCACGCCGGCACCTAGCGACAAAATGCGGTGGGCGGGCTCGGGGGTGTAACTCATGCGGCCTCACCCGCCGCAGCGAGCGCACGCTCGGTGATGAGGTCGGTCTGCCGCGAGGACGCCTTGCCGATCGCCCCGGCACCCGGCTCCTTGTACCAGGGCCGCAGGTCAAGCATGGCGGGGCGCATGCCAGTGGCGAACAGCAGGGCGGTGCCCTTGCGCAGCGCGCGGATCTGGTCCGGCGGCAGGATGCGCTCCTGGCGCATGCTCGTGGAGGTGGACCGCCCGGATTCCGAGGTGGAGTGCGAAACGGTTTCGACGTCGTGCTCGCCTACCAGGCGGGAGAGCTTGTCCGCGAAATCGGCGTCATCGATTCCCGAGCCCACCACCTTGACCGTGGCGGCGGACCACATTGCGTCCATGCCCGCCTCGCCCCAGACCTTCTGGCCCTGGCGGTAGGACTGCAGAATGGTGATCGGGATGACCCCTCGTGACCCGAGGTGGGAATACAGGTCGGGGAGATCCGAGATCTTGCACACATTTGCGGCCTCGTCGAGAATCGCGAGCAGCGGAGGGTCGAGCCGTCCGCCGGCGCGCTCGGCCTGGATGACCGCCGTACGCATCACGGAGTCCGCTGCCGCAGCGATCAAAGCCCCCGCAGATCCACCGCCGTCCTTGGACAGCAGGTACAGGGTGTCCCTGTCGGTGACGAATTCCTCGGGCTTGAACTGCGGCAGGTCAGGATTCGGGGTGACCCACCGGGAGATCTTCGGGTCGAGCAGGCAGGCCGCGTACTGGCGGGCCGTCTCGTAGATGCCGTCGCGGGTTTCAACCGCGCCGGAAACGGTGCCCTGGAGCTGGTCCGCGATGGCGAGCAGCTTGTGGTCGCGGAGGATATCGATCGGCGTGCGGTTGGACGGCACCGCAAGCCACTTCAGAACATCCGTGATCGGACGGCGGTCGCATCCGGCGGCCAGGAAAAGCGCACACAACGTGTTCTGGGCGGCGGTGCTCCAGAAATCTCCTTGGGAGCTTTCGTCGACCGCGGCGGCGACGAAGTGCCCGGCGAGACGGCGGGCGCCGGGGAGGTCCTTGGCATCGGCCAGGATGTCCCACCACATGCCCTGCGGGGTGTGCGCGATGCCCTGCGGGTCCATCGTCCACGCCCGGCCGGCCTCCGACCGCGCCTCCAGCGTCGCGGTGTAGGCATCCCTGGCCGCCTTGTTACTGGTCAGCAGGACGGGGCCGGGGGCCCGCAGGATCGCCGGGACGGCCAGGCTGGTGGTCTTGCCGCTTCGCGGCGCCATGATGGCGACGCAGACGTCCTCCCAGGAGGCGCGGACCTCCGGGCCGGACGGGGCGAGGTTGCCGAGCAGCAACCCGCTGTCGTCGGGGCGGATTGCCCGGTCTTTTACAGTCCGCGAGACTCGGACGCAGGTCGCGGGCCTTGGTGGTGATCTCGGCGGGCAGCAGCGGCGCGAGGTCGCGGGAGGTGGCGAGGCCGCTGGGCTTGCTGCGGTGTCGGGACCACAGCCACAGGCCGGTGGCGGCCAGGGCGAGCGCGGCGATGCCGGGGACGACGCGGGTGGCGATCAGCAGCGCCAGCGACGACAGGTGCGGGTAGAGCTGGCCGGGGTGCAGTGCGGCGGTGACCGGCTCGAAAGGCGTGTGCCAGGGGCCGCTTCCGGTCAGGGAGTTGGCGGTGTTGCCGCCGATCCAGGCGAGCGAGCCGAAGACGGCGAGGGCGGCGCCTGCACCTATGAGGGCATAGAGCAGGGCGTCGGTGCCCGGACTCTGCGATGGGCTTTTCGGGGTGGCGGGCAGGGGTGGGTCCTTACAGGGGACGGGAGTTGGCGCGCCGGGGTGGACGGCACGAGAAGCAGGGGCCGCGGGGCGATGTGCGGCCCTCCAGCGGATCGCCGACTCGGGCCGGGCCGCCGAGGTCGGCGGCCCGGCACACGGCGATGGCGGTCAGGGGGAGGGCTCCGTGTCGGCCGTGCCCTCGCGGACCTGCCGGGCGGCCTCCGCGAGGCGCTTCTCGGCAACGCCGGCGTAGTGGTCGGTGACCTCGATGCCCACGAAGCCTCGGCCTTCCAGCAGCGCGGCCACCCCGGTGGAGCCGCTGCCCATGCAGAAGTCCAGGACGGTGCCGCCCGGCTTGGCGATCTTGACCAGCTCGCGCATCACGCTGACCGGCTTCTGGGTGATGTGCACCCGGCCCGCGCCCTTGGGCTGCGACGCGGTGTAAAGCCCCGGCAGGTAGACGGGGTTCGCGTCGGCGTCCATCGCGCCCTTGGAGCCCCACAGCACGAACTCGCAGTGCTGGGTGAACCTTCCGCGCTGCGGTCGGGCTGCCGGCTTGTACCAGGCCAGCGCGCCGCGCCAGATCCAGCCGCCGGCCTGCAGGGCGTCGGCAGTGGCGCCGAGCTGGCGCCAGTCGGTGAAGACCAGCGCGGTGCCGCCGTCGCGGGTGGCGCGGTAGGACTCGGCGAGCAGCTGGGACAACCAGTACGTGTAACTGCGCTGGTCCTTGTTCTCGCCGGGGAAGGACTCCAGGGTGTGGGCGCTGCCCGCGGTGGTGTACTTCTCGCGGGCGGTGCGGGCGGTGCGCTCCTTGGCGGTGCGCCCGCCGCTGTTGTAGGGCGGGTCCGTGATGACGCAGTCGACGGACTGCGAGGGGACCTCGGCGAGCCGGAGCAGGGCGTCGCCGCGGTGGATCTTGTAGCTCAGGGGTGCTCCTGCGGTTCGGGGACGGGTGTCCCGCCCACGGCCGCCCGGGTGGTCAGGGCGGCGGTGCGAAGCGCGGACCGTGCGGGTCGAGGGCTTTCGCGGGGCGGAAGACGCACGGTAGGCGCTGTCCGGCCGGAAACCTAAAAAGGGCCGCAATTCCACCTGTCCATGATCTTTTTAGGTTTCCGGCCGCATGCCGCCTAACGTCCTCCACGTCGCACGGCGAACCCGGCCGGAAGCCGCCGGAAGCCTTTTTAGGTTTCCGGCCGACGGGCTCCTAGCGTGTGACACCCCGGCAGGACCGGGCCCCTCCGCGCCGCGTAACGGCACCCATGGCCAAGGCCGGAGAGGACCTGAGCCAGCCGCCCCGCCTGCTCTCCGGAGCTGCCGGTTCCCTGCTTTTTAGGAAAACGGCCGCGCCGGGCCTACGGTCGAAAAACCTCGCCCACCGAATTCCGTCACGCCACGGGAAGGGCACCGCCATGCCTTTTCGCAGATTACGAGGGCGGCTTGCTGCCGCCCCGAAACCGTCCCGGCCGCGCCTTTGCGGCCGGGACGGCGTCCCCGCCCCCGCCTGAATTGGAGACCCACATCAGCTCCCTGAACACGTGCCTGCCCCGGCCTCCGACCAGCCTTCCGGCCAGTGTCGAAGGCGGCCGGCCGACGGCTCGATGAGCTGGCAGAAGGTGGCGTGCGGCTGTGCCGCGTTCATCCTGGGCGTTCCCATCGCGATCGGCTTCCCGGCCGTGGCGGTGATGGCGAACAACGCCGCCACCCAGGCCAACTGCAACACCGGCGCCCAGCAGGTGGACGCCGCAGCCGTCGCCGCTCAGGTCCAGCAGATCCTGTCCGGCAAGGCCGGGCCCACCGCCCCGGTGTCCGGCCTGGACGAGCCGACGACCCAGATCCCGAACGCCAAGGTCATCGTTGCCACCGGCATCGCGATGCAGGTCCCGGCCCGCGGGCAGGTGATCGCCCTGGCGACCGCGCTGCAGGAGTCCGGGCTCCAGAACCTCGGGTACGGCGACCGGGATTCGCTGGGTCTTTTCCAGCAGCGCCCGAGCCAGGGCTGGGGTACCCCGGCCCAGTTGCAGGATCCCGTCTACGCCAGCACCGCCTTCTACAAGGCGCTGTTGCAGGTGGACGGGTGGCAGCAGCTGCCGCTCACCCAGGCGGCGCAGGCCGTGCAGAAGTCTGGTTTCCCCGACGCCTACGCCAAGTGGGAGGGTCTGGCCAGCGCACTGCAGCAGGCCATCTCGCAGGCGCTGGGCGGCAGTTCCGCCACCCCGGCGCCGTCGCCCTCGCCAGGGTCGTCCTCGCCAACCCCGACCGGGTGCGGGACCGGCGGCTCGGGCATCGACTGGGGGACGATCCCGCCGGGCACCCTGCCCGCCGGGTACGTGATTCCGACCGACGCACCGCCCGCCGTGCAGTCCGCGATCCGGTACGCGCTCGGGCAGTTGGGCACCCCGTACCAGTGGGGCGGCTCGTGCACCGCGCCGCACGGGCCCGACCCGATGGGCCGGTGCGACTGCAGCTCGCTGATGCAGCAGTCGTACCACGCCGGCGGCATCACGCTGACCCGCACCACGTACACGCAGGTCACCGAGGGCACCGCCGCCTCGGTCGACTCGCTCAAGCCGGGTGACCTGCTCTTCACCGAGCCCGGCCCGGAGGGCCCCGGACACGTCGGCATGTACATCGGGCAGGGCCTGATCGTGCAGGCGCCGCACACCGGCGACGTGGTCAAAATTTCGACCCTCGAATCCTGGCGTTCCGAGATCATCGCCGCCCGCCGCATCGTCCCCTGACGCCAACTGCGGCCCCCTTCAGCGCACTTCGCGCGCCTCTCCCCCCTTTGCTCCGCCGCGGCCCGGCCGCGTCTACCCCGCCCCCTAGCTCGTGGAGTGTGATTGACCACCTACCTCGCCAACGCCGCCGCAAAGGTCCAGCAGCTGGCGTTCGACCCCGGCATCAAGCCCTCCGAGGGCGGCCTCCCCGGCCTCGACGTGCTCAAGAGCACCGTCGGCTCGATCAACCTCTTCGCGATCATCGCGGTCGTCGGCGCGCTGTGCGTCTCCGGCATCGTGTGGGCGTGGGGCCACCACACCGGCTCGCACGGCAGTGAGCAGAAGGGGAAGCAGGGCGCGCTGGTCGCGGCCGGCTGCGCGCTTCTCCTCGGTGCCGCGAACGGCATCGTCGCGTTCTTCTCCAACGTGGGGACGAGCGTCCACTGATGCCCTCCTCGCCCCAGCCGTTCAAGCCCGGCGGCCAGTCCCTCATGGTCCGCCGCGTGCTCGCCGGCCTGGTGGCCGTGGTGGCCGTCGCCCTGGTGGCCGGGCTCATCGCCCGGTTCACCGGCGGCGGCCACCGCAGCCAGGCCGCCCCGTCCGCCACCAGCACCGCAACCCCCGGCTCCACGCCCAGCAGCGGGGCGACCGCCGCCCCGAGCACCTTGCCGACCGCGCCGAGCGGGACCTCGACCACCAACCCGGTCGCCCCGCCGCCGCACACCGGCGACCCGATCGTCTTCGCGAAGGCGTTCGCGCAGGCCCTGTGGACCTACGACACCCGCACCGCTTCCCAGTCCCAGCAGCTCGCCGGGCTGCGCGCCTGGCTGACCAGCGAGAGCACGTACGCCGACCCGGCCGCCCTCGCCAGCCAGGTCCCCGACCCCACCCTGTGGGACCGGATGCGCGACAACGGCCAGTTCGCCACCGGGAAGGTCACCGAAGCGCACCTGCCGACCGCGTTCAACCAGGCCGTGGCCGCCGACCCCACCAAGCTCACCGTCGCCTACATGTACGCGGTCACCGTCACCGGCTCCCAGTCCATCACCTGGACCGGCGGCGGCCGGGGCGACGAACAGCGGGCGATCACCCTCGCCGTCCAGTGCCGCCCCGGCCACGACTGCGCGCTCGCGTCGATCGCCCCGACCGTCTACCCCTGACCCGCCCCCTATAAGAAAGGAGGGGGTGCCCCATCGGCTTCTGTGACCTCCCCCTCGCAGGCGCCCTGTGCGACGTCACCCCCGGCGGCATCGCCGACTCGATCACCGGCTCCATCGGCAACTGGATCGCCCGCTCCTGCGGCGACCTCGCCCAGAGTGCGGCCAACCTCGCCTCCCAGGCCGTGGACTCCACCACGTCGGTCGACCTCGGAGCCTCATGGTTCCGCGAGAACTACGCGATCATCCTGCCCATCGGCCTGGTCGCGATCGTCGCCACCTTCTGCCTGCAACTCCTGCGCGCCGCCTGGAAGCGAGACGGTCAAGCCCTATCCCAGGCCGTCACCGGGACGGTCAGCGGCATCCTGTTCTCGTTCGTCGCCGTCGCCGGCACCGGCGTCGCCTTGACCGTGGTGGACGCGCTGTCGAACGGCCTGTTCAAGGTCGCCAACACCAGTACCTCCGACGCCGTCACCCGCGTCATCAAGGTCGGCATGATCGCCAGCACCTCCCAGCTCGGCTGGGCCGTTCCCGCCCTTGTCGCCCTCGGCTGTGTGGTCGGTGCCGTCATGTACTGGGGCACGATGGTGCTGCGCAAGGTCGCCATCCTGGTCCTGGTCACCCTGGCGGTGTTCGCGGGAGCGGGCGGCGGCTGGGAGCCAGCGGCACGCTGGCGGCGCGCCTGGATCGAGGCGACCGCGGCCCTGGTCTTCTCCAAGCTGATCATGACCGTCGTCTTCCTCATCGGCGTCTCCGCGATCGGCAACTCCAACAGCAAGGACGGCCTCGCAGCGCTGTCGGACATCCTCGCGGGCATCGTCGTGATGGTCCTGGTCCTGCTCTGCCCGATGATGTGCTACAAGTTCATCCACTGGGCGAGCGACGGCACCAGCGCTGACCTGCACCGCACCGTCAACGCCGGAATGCAGACCGCTGCGGGCGCCGCCCGCAAGGCCGGCACCATGGCCATGAGTGCGGGCACCGGCGGTGCCGGAGCTGTCGCAACCGCCGCGCCGCAAGGCCCCTCGAAGGTCCCCGGCCAGGGCAGCGCCATCGGCAGCACCCCCTCCCCGTCGAGCACCCCCTCCGACTCCCCGTCGCAGACCAGCTTCGCCTTCCCCGGCACCAGCACCGGTGGTGGCAGTGCGGGCGCGGTCTCCAAGCCGCTGATCACCCGCCGCGCCTCCGGCACCGGGCAGCCGCTGATCACCCGCTCCGCCGACAGCCCCTCGGGCGGCGGGTCCGCCCCCACCTCGGGCTCGGAGAGCTCCGGCGGAGCGTCTCCCTCGGCGGCGGTCGCCGCAGCTCCCGGCGGCTCTGGTGCACCGGTCCCCGTCGTGCGCGGCGTCCGTCCGGCCGCCCCGCGTGCTTCCTCGCCCGCGCCCGCAGGTCCGGCGACCTCCGCCGCGCCGGTCGCAGGCCCCGCTCCGGCTCCGGCGGCAGGTCCGCCGTCCACGCCGCCCGCCTGATCCCGCCCCGGCCGGGGCGCCGCCCCGCCGCCCCGGCCGGACCCCCACCAGGAGTCGCCCCTGTCCACCGAGTTCCTCTCCACCGTGCGGTTCCCGACCCGCTCCCGCCGCGGCGTCCTGCTCGGCCTGAGCCCCGCCCAGCTGACCGTGGTCGGCCTCGCCGGCGCGCTGCTGCTGGTGACCATGGTCGCCAGCGGCCTGGTCGGCGCCGTCCTCCTCACGCCCGTCTGGGCTCTGGCAGCCGCACTCGTCCTCATCCGCTTCCACAGCCGCTCCGTGGCAGATTGGGCCCCCATCGTCATCCGCTACTACCTGCGCCGCGCCAAGGGACAGCTGATCTGGCTCGCCCGCCCCAGCTCCCGCCCCCGCCGCGACGGCCTGCTCCAGCTGCCCGGAACCACAGCGAGCCTGCGCGCGGTCACCGCCCCCAGCGGGACCATGGGCGCGGTCCACGACCCCCAGCGCGGCACCCTGATCGCCGCCGTCCGCGTCACCAGCCGAGCCTTCGCCCTCCTCGACGCTCCCGCCCAGTCCGCCAACGTCTCCGGCTGGGGCCGCGCCCTGGCCGCCCTCGCCCGCACCGGCTACATCAGCGCGGTCCAGGTCATCGAGCGCACCGTGCCGGACTCGGGTGACGCGCTGCAGCGCTACTGGGCCGAGCACGGCGATCCGGACGCACCGATCGCCGGGACGGTCTACCAGGAACTGCTCGCCGCCGCCGGACCGACCGCGGCCCCGCACGAGGCGTACATCGCCATCGCCCTCGATCTCAAGGGAGCCCGCCGGCTGATCGGCGAGGCCGGCGGCGGGCTCACCGGAGCCTTCACCGTCCTGTCGCAGCTCACCCCCGGCTTCGAGCAGTCGCTGCGCAACGCGGGCCTCACCCCGTCCGGCTGGCTCACCGGCCGGGAGTTCGCCGCCGTGATCCGCAGCGCCTACGACCCCAAGTCCCTCGCCGCGATGGACCAGTGGTCCGAGACCGGCCGCGCCGAGGCCGACCCTGCCGCCGCCGGGCCGGTGGTCCTGGTCGAGGAGAGCGACCGGATCACCAGCGACACCGCCTGCCACGCCGTCTACTGGATCGAGCAGTGGCCGCGCAGCGAGGTCTCCCACGGCTTCCTCCACAGCCTCGTCTTCTCCGCCGGGGTGCGCCGCACCCTGTCCCTGCACTACGGACCCGAGGACCTCGACGCCGCCCTCAAGGCCGTGCAGCGGCGCAAGGCGTCGATCATCGCCGACGCGGCCGAGCGCGTCCGCAAGGGCCAGGTGGACAGTGAGGCGGACTCCATGGAGTACGCCGACGCCAAGGAGCACGAGCGCGAGCTGATCAGCGGGCACGCCGACGTGGACTTCACCGGCCTCGTGGTCGTCAGCGCCGACTCTCCCGAGGACCTGCGCCGCCAGTGCGCCACCATCGAGACCGCCGCCGCCAGCACCAGCCTGGACCTGCGCCTCCTGAAGTTCGAGCAGGCCGAGGCGTTCTCCCGCGCCGCCCTCCCGCTCGCCCGGCTGTGACGGGAGACCCGGTGCACCACCCTTCCTCCGACGGTCCCCGACTGCTGCGGTTCGCCTCCGCCGCCGTCGACGTCCACCACCACACCAGCGTTCCGGACCAACTCCCCGCCTCGCGATCTGAGTTGGACGCCCTTCATGCCCACTGCACGGCCCTGTTCCGGCTCGTCGACACCCACACCGCGACCACCCGGCCGCACCAGCCCGCCGAGGCCGACCAGCTCCACGCCGCCCGGGTCCGCCTGTGGCAGACCGCGGACGCCCTCCACTCCGCCTACCACCGCGCACCGCGCGCCGACGGCCGCGTGCCCACCCGCGAGGCGTGCGCACTGCGACTGCCCGAAGGCGCACCCGACCTGGTCATCTGCCAGCGCCACACCCTCGCCTCCGTCCGGATGCGGCGCATCTCCACCCCCGCCGAGCTGCGCGGTACCCCGACCCCCTCCTCCCGCGCCTGACAGGAGAAACGTTCCTGCGCACCTCCTCCGCCTCCCCCCTGTTCACCCCCAGCCGCTCCGACCGGGCCTCCCGACGCCAGGCCCGCCGCGACCTCGCCGCAGCCCGGCGCACCGCCCGCGACAACGCCCGCCCGCGCCGCACCCGCACCCGGCGCGAGGAGAACGAGGAGTTGCGCCCGTTCTACCCGGCCGGCGGACGCCCGGGGCCGGCCTCCCTGCGCGGCGGCAAGCTCAAGCTCCCCGCCCACCGGATGACCACCGCGACCGCCTCGGGCGCCTACCCGTTCCTCGCCGAAGGCGGCCTCGGAAGCTCCGGAGTCCTGATCGGCCGCGATGTCCACGCCGAGGCGAGCTTCGTCTTCGATCCGTTCGCGCTCTACGGCAAGGTCGAGAACTTCACGAACCCCAACTGCCTGATCGCCGGCGTCATCGGCCAGGGCAAGTCCGCGCTGGCCAAGTCCATCGCGCTGCGCTCCACCGCCTTCGGCTACAGGGTCTACGTGGCGTCCGACCCGAAGGGCGAGTGGACGAGCGTCGCGCAGGCTGTCGGCGGAACCACCATCGCACTGGGCCCCGGTCTGCCCGGCCGCCTCAACCCGCTGGATGCGACCGCCGCGCCGGAGGGCATCGACGAGGAGGCGTGGGCCAGCGAGGTCCGCAAGCGCCGCCTGCTTCTCCTGGGCAGCCTCGCCCGCACCGTTCTGCGCCGCGACCTGCGCCCGATGGAGTACACCGGCCTCGACGTCGCACTGGACACCGCCGTCCAGCAGGCCGCCGCCGCCGGCCGGGTACCGCTGCTCGGCGACGTCGCCACCGTCCTCGGCCAGCCGGACCTCCTGGACGCGGCCCTCGGAGACCCGTCCCGCCGCGTCGGCGAAGCCTCCCAGGACCTCTCCCACGCCTTCCGACGGCTGATCACCGGCGACCTGGCCGGCATGTTCGACGCCCCGTCCACCGCCGTCTTCGATCCGCGCAGTCCGATGCTTACCATCGACCTGTCCCGGCTCGGCTCCACCGGCGACGACACGGCGCTGACCCTGGCCATGACGTGCGCGTCCGCGTGGATGGAGGCCGCGCTCAGCGACCCCAACGGCGGCCGGCGCTGGGTGATCTACGACGAGGCATGGCGCATCATGCGCCACGCCGCGCTGCTGGAGCGCATGCAGAGCCAGTGGAAGCTGAGCCGCGGCCTCGGCATCGCGAACATGCTGATCATCCACCGCCTGTCCGACCTCTTGTCGGCCGGCGACCAGGGCTCCCGCGCCCGCGCGCTGGCCGAGGGCCTGATGACCGACTGCGCGACCCGCGTCATCTACCGGCAGGAGGCGGACCAGCTGGCAGCCACCGCCGGGCTGCTCGGCCTGACCGGCGTGGAGACCGCCGCGATCTCCCAGCTCGGCCGAGGACGCGGCCTGTGGAAGGTAGCCGGACGGTCGTTCATTGTTCAACATCTTCTCCACCGGGCCGAGCTGGAGCTGTTCGACACCGATGCCCGCATGCATGATCCGGGGCAGCCGGCGTGACCCTCGCCGTCGTCACCGTCGGGCACCGCCCGGACCTGGGCTTCCTCGTCGCCGCAGCGGCAGACCGCCGGAGCGCCCAGTGGCTGGAGCAGGCCGGGTTCGTCCGCGACGACCAGCTGGACCTGCACCGGCCGCGCCGGGACACCTCCGCCTCCGTCGCCGAGCGGCAGCTGCGGGAGGCGATCGGGATGCTCATCGCCGACGAGTACGGCGTCACCAGGGTATACAGCGAGGCCGAGCAGCGGGCGCGGATCGAGAACCGGCCGACGTGGGTCGAGGACGGTCCGGCGCAGACCACGGGCAGGACCGCGCGACCGGAGCTGATCACCTCCGACGTCTGCAACGGGCACCTGGTCCTGCTGGCCTCGCACGACTCACCGTACGAGAGCCGGGAGCTGCTCGGCCGCTACACGGCCACCGGCGAAGGAGTCGTCTTCTACACGGAGGCGGCGGGCGGGATGCCCTTCTACGGCATCGGCCGGTACCCCGACCTGGACTCTGCGAGCGCGGCGTGGACGTCGAGCGGGTACGCCGCGCAGCTTCCCGCCCTCGGCCGTCGCCGGATCGCGGCCCTCAGCTCGTCGCCCTCGCGACCGGCTCACACGCCCTCCCCGCCGGCGACGGGCTCCGCTCCGGCGCGCCCGATGCAGCCGTGCGTCGAGTACATCCCGCGCCCCTTCTGACCGGGCCACCCACCAACTGACCACCTCTGCTTGGAGATCCATGCCGAATACGCTGACCCGACTGGACGAGCGCCTGGAGGCTGCCGCAGGCGACTCGCTCTCCTCCCTGGCCGCCAACGAGGCCCGCGCCGACGCCGCCACCGCCCGGCTCGTCGAGGCCCACCGCGCCTTGGTCGCGGCCGAGACCCGCGTCTCCTTTCTGCGGGTGAAGCTGATCAACGTCGCGGCGGCGCGCCGTCGGGTGGACGACGCCGTCCTCGACCAGCTCGACGCCCAGCTGGAGGCCCTGGAGACCGCTGCCGACCAGCGTGACCAGCTGGAGGCGGAGCTGCTGCTCCTGATCCAGGCCCGCGAGGCGGAAGCCGAGCAGGCGGCCGAGCGCGAGAAGGCTGCTGCGAGCGCACCGGTCCGATCGGTCCTGGTCATCCAGGGCGCTCCCCGGCGCCGATGAACAAGCCCCACGTGGCCTTCGGCTGGGACTTCGACGCGGGCGAGTTTGCCGTCATCCGAGGTCAGCCCCCGCAGGTCGCCGGGGAGATCCTCTACCAGGCCGGCTTCTGGTACCGCGCGCCCGAGGTTGAGGAGAACGGCTGGTGCCAGCGGCCCAGCGTCGAGGCGCACGACCAGATCCAGCATGCTGCCGACGCCCTGCGCGCCTTGATGAAGGCTGGCGTGCCGGTGGCGAACTGGCACCGGCCGGAGCAGTCCCCGCTGCAGGTCCTGGCCTACTACGAGTGGCTCCAGTCGGCCGCCCCGTTCCCCGACGCCGACCTGGCCGCAGTGACCGCCCGCAGTGTCGCGGAACTCGAGTTGCGCGCCGGGCTCGCCGATCCGCTCAGCCGGGAGATCGCGGCCGACGTCCAGGACGGCCGGATCGTCGTCGAGGCGATCCAGAGGTTCGACGACGACCACTGGTGGCTTGCCCGGCTCAGCGAACAGCTCGACCAGGAACGGCCGTTCGTGATGATCCGCTACAACTCCCGCGACCGGTACCTGTCCGGGACCGACCGCTGGAACCCCTCCTACGGGGACCTGCCGCGCAGGGACTTCCGTGCCCTCTACCAGCGCGACACCACCCTTCCCGACCCGGCCAGCCTGCGCGCCGCCGCTGCACTCCGGGCTCCGCATGCGCGGATGAGCGCAGCTCCGTCCATCCCGCCGCCGCGTGTGCCTCCCGAGCCGCCCGGGGCGCCGCGCAGCCGCTGAACCCCAAGCCCACGGAGCCAACTCGTGCCCCAGGATGCCGAATCCACCTACCCCTCCCGTGTCACCTTCCGGCGGTTCCGGGAGGCCGGCGTCACCGCCACCACAGCCAGCCGGGACCAGGCGGTGCACCAGGCGCTCAAGGACGCCGGGTTCGCACTCGGCCTCCCCGCCGCCCCCGAGCGCTACTCGCTCGCCACGCGGGACGCCGAGCAGCAGAACCGTGCCACCGACCGAGCCATCGCCGCGCTGGGCCTGCTCGGCGTCGAGATCGCCGTCCGCAACACCCCACCCGGCCGCGCGAACGCCGCGCGCACTGGGACCGGCCCCACCCGCGTCGTCGCAGGGCCCGCAGCCACGGCCGCTACCGACCACGCGCCGGTCCGGACGTCGGCCCGCCGCTGAACCTCTCCCTGCCCAGCCTCCAACAGGAGTAGCGCATCAATCCCCACCACATCGCCATCGCCCGCGATCCGCAGTACGGCATCGCCGCCTCCCTCGGCGCCGACGCCAACCCGGCCGCCCGCGAGGTCCTGCTCCGCGCAGGGTTCCGGCCACTCGCCGACGGCCGCCTGACCATCGACGCCGCCCCCGACGAGCAGAACCTCTTCCTCCACGTACGGCAGACCGTCGCCTTCCTGCGCCACAGCGGAGTCCAGGTCGAGGCCGCCGAGGAGTTCGACTACACCCACGCCAGCAAGCCCTCCCTGCCGAGCCCTGCCCAAGCCGCCGCCGGTGCGGACGCTGTCGTCCACGTCGGGCCGCCAGCACCGGCCCTGGCTCACGAGGTCGCCATCGGTCGCCACCCGCAACTGGGCATCGTCGCCCGTATCCCCTTCGTCCAGCCGCACATGAGGCCAGCGCTCGCCGAGGCAGGGTTCGTGCGCACCTCCCCGACCTCCGACCTGTTCGCCCTCGACGAGCCGGAGCACGAAGGCGACCACCGTGCCACCCGCGCGGTCGCCCAACTGCGCAACCAGGGCGTGCGCGTAGCGACCGACCTCGCCTTCGAGCCGCTCGGTGGCCCGTACGTGCCGACCGATCCCTTCGCCACTCGGCTCATCGCCGCCATGGACCGCACCCCGCCCTCCCCGGTGCCGAGCCCGGGCCCCGAGCTCACCGACCCGTTCGCCACCCGCCTCATCGCTCCCGAGGACCGGACGCCTCCCTCGCCCGCGCACTCTGCCGACCGGTCCGACCCGTTCGGAACGGTGGTGCACGCCGCGCCCAGCGCCCAGGACCGCGGTGCCGACGCGCTGCTGCACGACCGCGTGGCGATGAACAACGAGGTCGCCGCGAGCCTGCGCTCCATCGACGCCCAACTGCGCTCCGACCCCGCTAGCGTCGACCTGTCCCGTGTGGCGACCGTGATCGCCCAGGCGGACACCGTCCTGGCCGGCAACAGCCGGGACCTCGCTTCCGTCGCCGCCCGGCCCACCACCACCGCCGCTCGGCCCAGTCCGGCCAGCCCTCGCGCCCGCGCCGCGCTCGCCGCCGGCGGCCGGGTCCGCTCCACCGCCGCCCTCCACTCACAGAGCGCCGCTTCCGCTGCAGCTGCCGTCCCCGCCGTCGACCCCCGCATCCAGTGGGCCGCCGGACACTCGAACTCCCGTTAAGGAACGCCAACTTGGCCGTAAAGAAGATCTGGTCCGTAGAGCACTCCTGCGGCCACAACGTCGACCACGACCTGTCGGAACGTCCCGCCGACAAGCGGGCTGGCTTCGCCCGCTGGCTCGCGGAACGCGCCTGCAAGGAGTGCTGGCTGGCCGAGCGCCAGTCGGACACCGCCTCCCGCGAAGCCTGGCTGGCCGAGCGGCGCGCCGCCGAGCAGCAGGCCGCCACCGAATGGGCTGAGCAGTTCCGCATGCCCGCCCTGGACGGCCCGCCGAAGGCTGTGCCGTGGGGCGAGCGCTCCCGCCACCAGCTGGTCACCGGCGCCTACCGGGTGCTCGTCGAGGAAGGCGGTATGGACGAGGCCGACTGGCAGGAGACCGAGGACCAGGTGCGCCTGCTCGACAAGGCCACCTGGTGGATCGACCAGCGCGACGCAGCCCCCGGTGACCTGCCCGAGCTGCTGGCCGCCGCCCACGACGCCCGCACCACCGAGAACCCGTACTGAGCCCGAAGGTGACCGTGTACCCGGTGATCTCCCGCTACTCCTCGGCTCAGGACCTGATCGCCGGCCTGGTCACGGCGGCAGCCAACCGGGGGCAGCCGCTGCGGCTGCTGGACGCCTGGCGGCCGGTTCCCGAACTCGCCACGCTCAACCAGCAGGATCTCGTCGCCGAGCTGACCGCCCACCTCCCCCCGGCAGCAAGTCCGGCCCATACGGTGAGGTCCCGGGCGGTGTGGCAGTGCACGCTGCGCACCGACCCCGATCGGGCCCCGGTCCCCGACCACCGGGTCGCCGAGGTCGCCCGGAGGATCCTGGCCGCCACCGGCATCGCCGCTCCGGGCGACCCCGCCGCCTGCCGCTGGGTCCTCATCCGCACCGACCCGCACGAGGCCCGCATCGTGGCCCCGCTGGCGCGCGCCGACCAGAGCCTCGCCGAAACCTCGCGCGACCGCTCCCTGGCCCTGGCCGTGTGCCAGCTGGCCGAGCACGAGGACCGCAACCCCCGCTTCACAGCCGCCCGTTCGGCTCCCGGCCCGCGCGGAAGTGTCGTCGCCGCACCGCCGGCCGCAGTCCCGCAGGTGGCGGCCCGCCCCCTCCACCGTTCCCTGTAGGAGCCCCGTGCCCATCGACCCCACCCTCGCCCTCGTCGAGGCCGCGGTCGCCCGCGCCAGCGAAGCGCTGCGGCAGATCGAGAAGCTCGCCCCCGAGCTGACCGCGGAGGACGCCGCCCACGTCGTTCAATGGATCGGGCTTCGGCCCGGACCCGCACACCGGCTCGCGGGCGCCATGACCGCTCTCGGCAACCAGCTCGGCGCCGAGTTGGGCGACCAGCCCGAGGTCTGGGAGCCAGTCCTGGACGCGGGCGCCCGGTTCGCCGCCACCGGGTACCGTGCCGCAGCCCCCGTCGCTGACCTCCTCGACGGAGGCGCCCGTCACCGGGCGGCCACCGCCGCCTCCCCGGCCATCCGGGTCGCGGGCCCCGGGCCGCAGGTCCAGGCCGCGCCCGCCGCCGTCCCGCACTCCCGCATCGTCGAACCTCACCAGCGATGACCCGCCAGCCGTCGGGAACTCCGGCCACTCCTATTCTCGTCCGGCCCCGCTACCTGGCCGGAGCCGGCGACGTGAGCACCATCTTCGGCCTCCTCGTCAACCGCCACGCCTGGCCGCACCAGCGCGACCCCCGCACCGGAGCGCTGACAGCCACCAGCTGGTGCGGACGGATCGAAGTCGCCGCCGAGCCCGCGGTCTGGCACCTGTGGCGCGTCAGCGTCCGGCGTCACCCGACCGACCGCTCGCCGCTGTGGCAGGCCACGTTCTCCAAGGAGACGCCCGCCGAGATCGTGAGCGCCTTCGTCGGGGCTCTGGCCGACGACCGCCGCACCGCGCCCGAGGAGATCGTCGCCGAGCACACCGCGAGCCCGACGACCGCCTGGCGGCCACTGCTCAAGGCCGGGTGGACCTCCTCAGACCTGACAGCCGTGGTCCTCGGCGACGGGAGCGGCGCCCCCGTCGCCGTGCACGCACCCGCGGCGGGCGGCACCGCCGTTGACGGCATCCGAGTCACCTCACCCGACGAGTTCTGCTCCCTCAGCCACCACCCGCGCCCGGACGAAGCCTTTGACCAAGGCGTCGGCCCCTGGATGGTCGAGGCGGCTTTCGGACCGGACTGGGACGACCAGTGGACCGCGATCCTCTCGGCCGAGACCCCGGTGCGCTACCTCACCAGGCTCACCCGCGCGGTGGTCGACCCCGCCCCGGTCCTACGCGCTCCCGACCAGGTCAGCGCCGCGACACGGGCCGTGGCCACTGTCCGCACCGCACCGGCCCCCGCCCGGCAAGCCGACCCGCCCGCCTTCGACCCCGCCGCCGCCAGCTGGCGTGCCCTGGGTGGCCGCTGCCGCTGAACCCGAAGGACACCACCTGAGCACCCCGCCCCCGATCGTGATCGCCCGATTCCCGAACGCCGACGGCACCACCGCCAGCGCCTGGGCCCAAGCCCCCGACATGGCCAGCCGCACCCTCCTGACGCGAGCAGGCTTCTCTACCGAGTCCGCCGGGCAGAGCAACCCGATCTTCACCGTCGAAGGCCACAGCCCCAGCGACACCAACCAGCGGATCCGCCTCGCCGAACGCATGCTCACCGACGCCGGCTACGCGCCCCGAGTCGTTCCGCCGCTACCCCGGCAGCGCATCGAGCGGCAGCCCTTCCAGCCTCACGACTGGTCCTACCTGGAGTCGCGCCTGGTCGCCGCGACCGCGCAGGCGTACACGGCGGACACCACGGACGACGTCCATGAGGTCGTCCGCCCGCTGATGGACCCGGAGTACGGCCTCATCGGACGGATGGCCGCCCTGCTGGACACCGCCTCCCAGCGGCTCAGCGAGATCTCCGCCGCCGACCCGATCGCCGAAGGGCGGGCTCACCTCCTGGCCGAGGCCATGGAGAAGGTCAGCACCCAACTGACCACCTTCGGCTACACCGTCGCTGACGCCGACCTCGCCCCGGTCGAGGAGGAACCGGTCAGCTCTCCACGGGTCGCTGCCGCCCTCACCCGCACCACCGCCCCCGGCCAGGACCGCGAACCCGTCCCGGCGGCCGTCCCCGCAGTCCCAGGCCGCCTCGCCAGCGCGCCTTCGCGCTGAGCAGTCCCGACCGAGGTGCGCCGGCCGCAGTCACCTGCAGCCCCGGCCCTGCCGACCGACTGGGAGACGGTCACCGCGACCACTCTGGCACGCCGAGGCTGACCCGGGCACCGCACGAGCCAACCTGCCTACACGAGGGCGGGCCGGACAACCGAGTTGTCCGGCCCGCCTTTGTCGATCAGGCTGCCGCGGCGAAGCTCGCCGCAAAGAGCGGCTCGGCTCTGTCCAGCTCGGCCGCCGAGGCGATCCGCACTTCCAGGTCGCCGGTGCCGAGGTGACCAACGCCGCGCAAATCCCGAGTGAATCCCGGGGCCAGACGGATGGTCGAGGGGTCGACGTTCAGTACCGCGACCAGGGCCTCGCGGGTTACGCGAACGCACGCGAAGTTCCGTCGGCGACGGAACGCCAGGTAGTGCTGAAGCTCGACGCAGGTGCCCTCGCCAAGGTCCAGCAGTCGCTCCTCCAGCTCGGAGAACAGCTCCCGAAGCTCGGGCGACGCCGAGTCCAGCGACTGGCGGACACCCTTTCGGCCGGTACCTTCCGGGCGGCTCGATGAGCCCCGGGCCGCCCGCGTGCCGCAGCCCCCTGCGACCGAGGCCGCCAACTCCAACGTCACCAGGTCCTGCGCGTACTGCCGATACACCAGAAGGTCGACCCGGTGGTGCGACATGCTGGCCGCCACAGTGTCGTAGCGAGTGAACTCGGTCGCCACGCAGACGATCCGCGGGTTGCTCCAGTCGACAGTGCGGCCGGCGTCCTCACCCAGCCGCTGCGCCACGAGCGCCTCGAACTCGTCTCGGTGCTCGACCAGCCAGGCCAGGTAGAAAAGCCCCTGTGACAGCACGCTGGAGCTGCCGGTCCGCTTGTACTCCACGATCACGGGCGAGCCGTCCTCGTCCAGAGCCAGGGTGTCGATCCGCCCCCGATGAACGGGCCCGGTCGAGTACTCGTGCGCCAGGAACCGCATCCCGAGCATCTCCGGCATGTTGGCCTCGATCAGCACTTGCAGGTGGCGCTCCAGCTCCGCCGCCCCGCCCTCGATCCTACGAACTGCCCCATCCGTCACCCGGAACACCTGCAGCAACAATCCCCCTCACGCAGCGGTCCATGATCCGCGAGCGGGTCAACATACATGCACAGATGCTCCACCGTCTAGTGAATGTTGCACACATCACATGGGTGCCGTTTGCTGGATGCGGGGGAGGGATCGGCGGCAAGATCACGCTCAGTCGCGAGGGTGGGGGGCTCCGGCTAAGCTAGAGGTCACGGGATTCAGCCCGGAGCAACTTGCCCGCAACTTGCCCGGGAGTATCGGTAGCCGATTGGGACTGACTGGATCGCATGGGACGGACCGTCACGCGCAGACGTGCTCTGACCAGGCAAAACTGGGACGCGAGCCCGCCGGTTGGGACTCGACGGCCCATGATCACGTGTACTCGTAATGCGTAGGTCATGGGTTCGAATCCCATAGGCGGCTCCATGGTGAACCCCAGGTCAGGCCTCTGACCTGGGGTTTTCTCGTTGCTTTGACCATGGAAGCCTGCCGATTCGAGGGTTGCGAGCCCACATGCGGAGTGCGCAGGTCACAGGTTGTCGACTCTGAGTGGTATCGGCTTGCCCAATCCGCTGACCTGCACCTTTGTGATGGTGGCGGCCATTTCTGGCATTCCGTCAGCGAACAAGTGCGGCCGAAGTGCGGCCATGGCTGCAACGGTCCTGTTCGGGCGGTCATGGCGGGGGTGCCGACGGGATCGGTCGTTGGCTGGTTCGTTGTGCGAATCCGACAGGGGGGTCAGACCTCACACGTGGTCCCGGCCAGGGGCATCGTCGTGATCAATCCCATTGCCGGCACTGGCGTTGTGGCTCTGGGAGAGTGCTGTGGTGAGCTCAGCGACGGATTGCGACGACCTCGACCTCCGCGTTCATCGCTCGCAAGCGACGTGCCGCCTGGAGGAGGGAGACCTGGGCGAAGGCGAAGAGCGAGTCGACGGTGATTTCCTTGCCGTCCTTGAGAAGGATCGCGAGGACGACCTTCAGCGTTCCGAAGTCGCTCAGGAGGCGGTGGTCGGGAGTGCGGTCGGCCACCTGGCCGAGGAAGCTGCTGCGGATGGCTTCGTCGCTGCGCAGGGTTTCGACGGCGGTGACGGCCTGGGCGAAGAGGTGGTTCAGTGGCGCGGTGCCGTCACTGGTGGTGGCCTTCTTGACGCAGATCAGCTGGTTGTCCGGGCCGAGGACATCGCAGATCTCCAGCCCGCCACCGTTGAACTTGTCCGTGACGATGTTCTTCTTGTCGAAGAGGAGGTAGCCCGGCTGGCTCGCCGCCCGCTTGTTGTACCAGTCCTCATCATGAGAGTCCCGCCTCCTGGCGTCCGGCACTCCCCTCGGCCAGGAAGGCAGCTGGACGCTGGGCTGCTTGCCCAGTAGTTCCCGGAGCTCTTCCTCCAGCGTCTTGAGGAATCCGGTTCCCACCTCGTACCACTTGCCGTGGCCGTAGAAGTATCGGTTGGTGCCCACGGGGACGTCAGCGACGAGCCATTCCTTGCCCGTGGTCGCGGCGCTGGCAGGTGTCTTCAGGTCGTCGTCGCTGAACATGACGACCCGTACCTGGCCGAGCGCCTTGCCCCGCTCCCCCTTGGGCTTCTCCGAGACGAACTCAAGGAGGGTGGGAAGGTCCAGCTCGGTGACGTCGATGCTGCGGCTGCCCGAGCTGATCCGGAACGCCTGGGCGGACCCGAAGCCCTCCTGGCAGCTCTCCGGAACTCCCAGCGTGAGCCGCGGGTGATTCGGGTCGGCGAGCATGCCCTCAAGGACTGCCTGGGCGTCCACTGCCTTGCGGCTGCGGTTGTCCAGCGTGCGGAGCCGATCGACAAAGCGCAGCTCGGGCAGCGGGTCCGGCCGCGAGCAGACCTCTTCTATGGCGCGCAGATCGTTGAGGAATTCCTCCGGGGTGGTGGCCAGCGGCAGCTTGATGGTCGACTCGGAGCACTCGACTCGAACATGTTTGGAGGTACCGGAAGGCAGGGACGTCAACGGGATGCCGCTGACCGTTCCACAGATGCGGCGGACGACGCTGCCGAACCGGTCGAGTCCGAAGCCGTCGATCCGCTCTCCCTGGGCGACGGAGTACTCGTCGACACGCCCCCGCCCGTCCATGATCTGGTTGCGTACCTTGATGATGCCGTCCTCGTCGAGGCAGCGAGTGGCGAACTCCAGGCCGAACTCGTCATCACGGTAGTACGGTTCCAGCATGTGCTGACCGACCCCATAGCTCAGGGCGTACAGGCCCCGCTCAGTGCGCATGAGCACCAGACCCGCAGCGGAGTGATTCCGTTCGCTGACCGCCAGGCCGGTGATCCGCTCGACGGCCGTGCACCAGTCCGCACGGTCCCGGGGGATGCCGCCGTTCACCAGCAGCCCCGTGACACCCTCCCGGGCGAACTCGCGGACCTGGTATCCGGGGCGGTCGAGATAGCGAGGACGCACGAGGGCGCGGAGCTCCACCTCACCTCCGTCGGGAACGGTCAGCCGGTGCAACGTGGACTTCCGGGTGCCGGTGCTGCTTTTCTCCTTGGCGGTCACGGTCGCTCCTTCGAGTCGAGGCGTCAGGGTCAGAGGACGACGCCCTTGGGGCCGGCCTCCTGGGTACGTTTCGCGCTCATGACCCGGTCTTCCGGGCACGGTGGCCCCAGTGGGCTGGACGGCGTGCGGCGCGTGCCCTCCAGTGAACCTGAGTCTGTTAGCGCCGTCAACCGAATGTAACTTGGTGAAGATGTCGCCGTGGTATACGGTTGCATCATGGCTGGAGGAAACGAGGTATCCGATACCAAGGTGACCGCTGCGGAGATCGCACGGTTGGCAGGCGTGACGCGCGCTGCGGTGTCCAACTGGCGCCGGCGCCGCCCGGACTTTCCCGAACCCGTCGGCGGCACCTCGGCGAGTCCGCTGTACTCGCTCGCCGAGATGCGGCAGTGGTTGGAAAAGCAGCGAGATGGGCGAGAGCTCACAGGGGAGGTCCGGCTCTGGCAGGCCCTGCGTGGCACCTACGGTGAGATGATGGTCAAGGCGCTGGCTGCTGTCGGGGACTACCTCCGGGGCGTTCCAGGAGAGTTGACCGACCAGACGGCCCGCGAAGCGGTGGACGGGCTGGTTGCCGACCGCAAGCCCACCGATGTGATGGACGCCTTGGTCGCCCGACTGCTGGAATCCACCGCACGCGCCGAGTTGGACGGGGCCTCGACATTGCGACTCGCTCGCGCTGTCCGGGAATTCGCTGGTGAGACCTCTGGCACCGTCTTCGATCCGGCGTGTGGCATCGGCTCGCTTCTTGTCGCGGCGGGTGGCGGTGCGGTGGGGAGCAGGCAAGGGCAGGACATGCAGGTGGATGCGACACGCGTTGCCCGAGTGCGTGCGACCCTGGCGGCCACCGGGGTGTCGTCGGTGCAGATCGTTGAGGGCGACTCGTTGCGGGAAGATGCTTTTCCCGACCTCCGCGCAGACCTCGTCGTCTGCGAGCCGCCGACCGCCGTGGCCGATTGGGGCCGCGAGCAGTTGCTCATCGATCCGCGGTGGGAGGCAGGTGTGCCCTCGCGCGGGGAGAGTGAACTCGCTTGGCTTCAGCACTGCTACCACCACACTGCCCCAGGGGGTCGAGCCGTGATAGCCCTGCCGGCGTCGGTCGCCCATCGCCGCTCCGGCCGCCGAATCCGGGCTGAGTTGGTTCGCCGTGGCTGCGTTGCCGCACTGGTGGCTCTGCCGCCGGGCCTCGCTGCCAGTCACGCACTTCCGTTGCATCTGTGGCTGCTGAGCCGCCCCTCGGGCCCTGGGCGGGGGACCGGGACCGTACGCATGGTGGATCTCAGTGCCAACAGCCTGGACGGGCCGTGGAAGCCGCAGCCGTACCAAGAGGCAGAGGTGCCGTTGATCGATCTGCTGGACAGTGAGGTAGACCTCACGCCCAGCCGCTACGTGCGCGAGCCGGAACCCGACTACGCGATGGAGTACGCCGCGCTACGCGAGGAACTGGACGCACGCCTGAGCCATCTGCAGGCGCTGCTCCCCGAGCTGCTACCGCGAGGTGAGGCCAACAGTCTGGACGACGGCGTCCCAGTGGCGGTGAGCGATCTGCTGGCCGCCGGCCTGGTCCGCTTGGATGGTGAAGAACTTACCTCCCTCAGCGACCAGTTGGATCCTGACTATGTGCGCGGCTTCGCCAGCAGTGCGGCGAATGCCCGCCGTAGCACGTCCTCTTCGGGTACGTTCCGAGCGGACGTCCAGGCGGCACGCCTGCCCCGCATGGACATCGAACGACAGCACCGCTACGGCGACGCCTTTCGCTCGTTGGGTGCGTTTGAGCGCGAACTTGCAGAACTCGCCATGATGGGAAGTCGGGCTGCGCGGCTGGCCCGTGACGGCCTCACCGGTGGTGCGCTCAATCCGCCGCCGACGCAGGGCAGTGGCGATGCTGAACACCAGGGCACGGCAACCGACGGAGACGCCGCAGTGGGGCGAGAGGACAGGACACGTTGAGTAAGAACCAGGAACTGGCCGACTTCATCTGGTCAGTGGCCGACCTGCTGCGCGGGGACTACAAGCGCTCGGAATACGGAAAGGTCATCCTCCCGCTGACGGTGCTGCGCCGACTGGACTGTGTCATGGCCCCGACCCGCCAGGCGGTGTGGGATCGGGCGGCCTCCTACACCGGGGAGAACAAGGACGGCCTGCTGTTGGCAGCCTCCAAGCTGAAGTTCTACAACCTCTCCGAGCAGACCTTCGACACCATCAGCAGTGATGCGGCGAACGTGGCGAAGAACCTCAAGGACTACATCCGGGGATTCTCCTCGGAGGCCACCGAGATCATCAATCGCTACGAGTTCCACCTTCAGATCGATCGCCTGGACAACGCAGACCTGCTCTATCAGGTGGTCCGGGAGTTCGCCGGTGTGGATCTGAGCTTTAAGACCGTGGACAACCACGGCATGGGGTACGTCTTCGAGGAGCTGATCCGCAAGTTTGCCGACGCCTCCAACGAGACCGCCGGTGAGCACTTCACCCCGCGCGAGGTCATCGAGCTGATGGTCGAGTTGCTGCTCGCTCCGGACGACAGCCGCCTGACAGGTGAAGGTCAGGTCGTCAAGATCCTCGACCCGGCCTGCGGTACCGGCGGCATGCTGGCGGCGGCGGAGGAGCACATTCAGAAGCTCAACCCCCGTGTGCGCGTCAACCTGTTCGGCCAAGAGCTCAACGCCGAGTCCTACGCGATCTGCCGCTCCGACATGCTGTTGAAGGGCCACACGGCCAAGAACATCCGCTTCGGCAACTCCTTCAGCCAGGACGGCCACGAGGGCGAGACCTTCGACTACATGCTTGCCAACCCGCCCTTCGGCGTGGACTGGAAGAAGGTTGAGAAGGCCGTTCGGCAGGAGCACGAGGATCGGGGGTACGACGGCCGGTTCGGAGCCGGCCTGCCTCGGATCAACGACGGCTCGTTGCTGTTCCTACAGCACATGATGAGCAAGATGCATCCGCTCAAGAAGGATGCAGCGGGCGACGAGGTCGGCGGCACTCGCCTGGCTATCGTCTTCAACGGTTCCCCGCTGTTCACCGGCGGTGCGGGGTCGGGGGAGTCGGAGATCCGTCGGTGGATCATCGAGCACGACTACCTGGAGGCGATTGTCGCCCTCCCAGACCAGCTGTTCTACAACACCGGTATCTCCACGTACTTCTGGATCGTCACCAACCGCAAGCCCACCGACCGCAAGGGCCGAGTGATCCTGCTTGACGCCCGCGATCAGTGGTCCAAGATGAGCAAGTCTCTCGGCGAGAAGCGCAAGAAGATCACGCGGGCGCAGATCGGAAAGATCTGCGGGATCTACCGCGATGCTCTGAGTATCGCCAGCGATGAGACTCATCCGGATCATGGACGGGTGAAGGTCTTTGCCAACCGGAGCTTCGGCTACCAGCGCATTACAGTGGACCGGCCGCTCAAGCTCCGCTTCGAGCTGACTGAGGACAGCCTCGCTCTGCTAGGTGCCTCGGCCGCCGTGAAGAAGGCGGTCGGGGGCGACGCAGCGGCGGAGTTGTTGCTGACCGCGCTTAAGCCCCTCCTAGGATTTCAGTGGTCCACCAAGGCTGAGGCATGGGACGCCCTGCGGACGGCGATGGTGGCCGGGGGCGTGCTGTGGCCCTCCACTGCGCCATTTCAGAAGGTACTCCGTGACGCTGTGGGTGTAACCGATCCAGAGGGCGAGGTCCAGCTTCTGAAGGGCAAACCGGAGCCCGACCCGGACCTGCGTGACAATGAGAATATCCCGCTCGATGACGATATCGACGAGTACCTTGCCCGAGAAGTCCTGCCGCATGTCCCGGACGCCTGGATTTCGGAGATCCGCAATCCGAAGACGAAGGAGATGGAGCGCTATAAACTTGGGTATGAGATTCCCTTCACCCGGCACTTCTACGTCCATACACCGCCGAGGCCGCTAGCGGAGATTGATGCGGAATTGAAGTCGCTCGAGGCCGAGATTCAGGTGCTGTTGGGGGAGGTGGCGGCGTGAGTTGGCCAATTATTCCACTTCGGCGAATTTTTCGAGTGGTAAACGGTGGGACGCCGGCGTCTGACGATGAAAACTGGGGGGGCGATGTCCCCTGGGCTACGCCGGTAGATCTCGGTGCTGCTACTTCCGGCACATGGCTGTCCATGACTCAGCGGACACTCACTGCTGCTGGTGCTGCCAATGGTTCGCGTATTGTTCCCAAACGTTCAATTTTGCTATCTACTAGGGCTCCTATCGGCTATGTAGCCCTGACGAAGGTTCCGATGGCTTTCAATCAGGGGTGCCGTGCTCTGGTTGCCACCCGTCCTGTGGAAGAACGCTTCTTCGTATACCAGCTGGAATCAATGGTGCGGCAATTGCAAGCGCGAGGTCAGGGGACTACGTTCTTGGAGCTCTCCTCTGATGCGTTGGCTGCTACAAGGGTTACTGTCCCTTCAGTCGATGAGCAGCGTCGTATCTCCGACTTCCTGGACCAAGAGACGGCTCGCATTGATAAATTGGTAGATCTTCGCTCTCGTCAGCGGGATGCCATTCGAGCTAGGCAGGGTGTGTATGTCGAGAAGGTCCTCGGGCAGTGTTTGTCGGGTAAATTGACTAGGGTAAAATATCTCCTTCGGTCTCGACCGCGCTATGGAGTACTAGTTCCCGCGTTCGAGGATGATGGAGTTCCCTTTATTAGGGTCAATGACTTGTTGGATCTTCCGGGGCGCGCGGGCGAGTTGGCGAAAATTCCAAGGCCTCTCTCGGATCAGTACGCGAGAACAATCACCAAGCCGGGCGATGTTCTGCTCAGTGTAGTTGGCACTCTGGGTAGAGCGGCTATTGTGCCGGATGAACTTTCTGGTGCCAATATTGCTCGGGCTGTTTGTTCGCTTCGTTTGCTGTCAAATGTAATTCCAAACCTTTTCGTCGCCTGGATTGGCACGAGCGAATTTGAACGCCAGGCGGTTCTTGCTACTGGGTCGGACTCTGCCCAGCCCACACTTGGAATGGAAGATCTGTCGAATTTTTCTGTCCGATGGCCCACGGATCCCAAGGAGCAAGAGAGAGTGGCCTCTCAGGTAGAGGAGGGGCGACGGAGCCACGCGGAATTGCTACGACGTACAGACCGTCAACTTGCTCTCCTCTCCGAACGCCGCCAAACGTTGATCACCGCTGCCGTCACCGGCCAGTTCGATGTCACCACCGCCCGTCCCACGCATGACCGCAACTTCTGAGGGGGATTTAGATGAACGATGCCCGCGTGTACACCGAGAAGGCTTTCGAGAACGCCGTGGAAGCGGCACTTCTGCGTAGCGGCTGGCAGCGCGGGCTGTCGAATACC
Source organism: Kitasatospora sp. NPDC049285 (assembly GCF_040678815.1). NCBI lineage: Bacteria > Bacillati > Actinomycetota > Actinomycetes > Kitasatosporales > Streptomycetaceae > Kitasatospora > Kitasatospora sp. NPDC049285. Next base: position 50,604 of record NZ_JBFAQR010000032.1, read on the forward strand.
TACGACCGCACCATCGGCATCGACACTTCCGAGCTAGCCGCCTTTCTCGGTGCGTCGCAGAACGACGCGTGGCTGGCACTCCAGGCTGCCTACGGCGAGGAGGAAGAGCAGGCCATCGGCAGGTTCGCCAAGCGGGTGGCGCGGGAGATTGACTCGCGCGGCCTGTTGGATGTGCTGCGCAGGGGTGTGAACGACCGCAACGTGAAGATCCAGCTTGCGTACTTCCGTCCCGCGCACACCCTTGCCGCCGACGCGTTGGCCGAGTACGACGCGAACCGGCTTGCCTTCATGCGTCAGTTCCACTACTCCGACGCCCGTCCACTGGACAGCCTCGACATGGTGTTCTTCCTCAACGGACTCCCCATCGCGTCGGTGGAGTTGAAGAACGGGCTGACCGGACAGACCGTAGAGGACGCCAAGCGCCAGTACCGGCGTAAGCGCGACCCGAATGAGCTGTTCTTCGCCAAACGCAGCCTGGTCCACTTCGCGGTCGATCCGACGCTGGCGTTCCTGACGACCCGTCTGGCCGGAGACGCGACCCGTTTCCTTCCCTTCAACACCGGCTCGGGTGGCCCTGGCCAGATCGGTGGCGCGGGCAATGTCCCGGCCTCGACCGACGGAAGGTACCCCACCTCCTACCTCTTCGACGAGGTGTGGGCCCGGGACAACTGGTTGGAGCTGCTGCAGCGGTTCCTGCACGTGGAGGACGCCGCAGCTAAGGCCGGCCGGGCGCCGTCGCACAAGCCGGGCAGCGCGCACACGCAGCCGTTGATCTTCCCCCGGTTCCACCAGTGGGACGCGGTTCGCAAGCTCATCGCGCACGCGGCGCGCCACGGGGCGGGGGAGAACTACCTGATTCAGCACTCCGCGGGTTCGGGCAAGTCCAACACCATTGCCTGGCTCGCGCACCACCTGTCCAGCCTGCATACCTCCCACGACCGTGACCAGATCGCACCGGCCGCGCTCGCCTCCGGTCTGGGGGCGAACAAGCTGGTCTTCGACAAGGTCATCGTCATCACCGACCGGCGCGTGCTCGACAAGCAGCTCCAGGACACCATCTACCAGTTCGACCACAAGGCCGGTGTGGTCGTACGGATCGATGAGAACTCCCAGCAGCTCGCGGACGCGCTGACCGGGCCGACGGCCCGGATCGTGATCACCACGGTGCAGAAGTTCCCCTTCGTCCTGGACAAGGTCGCTGGGCTGGGCGGGCAGCGCTACGCAGTGATCATCGACGAGGCGCACTCTTCGCAGGGTGGGGAGAGCGCTGCGGCGCTGAAGAAGGCCTTGGGACGTCTCGGCTCGGACGCGGTGGACGACGACGGCGATCCGCTGACGGCCGCAGCCCTGGCGCGCGGCAAGCAGCCGAACCTTTCCTTCTTCGCGTTCACGGCCACTCCGAAGGCGAAGACGATCGACCTCTTCGGCACCCCTTACGCCAATCCTGAATCGGGAGAGCAGGAGAAGGGGCCCTTCCACGTCTACTCGATGCGGCAGGCCATCGAGGAGGGCTTCATCCTCGATGTGCTCGGCAACTACATCACCTACGCCACGTACTTCAAGCTCCAGGACGCCGCTGCCGACGAGGCGGAGCAGCAGGTGGATCCGCGCAAGGCCCGCTCGAAGCTGGTACGGGCCGCGCTGATGTCGGAGGCGTCGATGGCCTCCCGCGCGAAGATCATCGTCGATCACTTCCGTTCGCACTCCAGCCCGCGCCTCGGCGGCCGGGCCAAGGCGATGGTGGTCACCTCCGGCCGTGACCACGCCGTGAGGCTGTACCAGGCCATGCGCGCCTACATCGATCAGCGTGGCTTCACTGATTGCGGCACCCTGGTCGCGTTCTCCGGCGCGTTGACCATCGACGGGATCGAGTACACCGAGCCCAAACTCAACGGCTTCCCAGAACGTGAGCTACCCACCCGCTTCGGCTACACCCGCGCAGACGACCCGAACCCGCCGTCCGTCCCCAAGCCCGAGCACCGGATCCTCGTCGTCGCCGAGAAGTACCAGACGGGCTTCGACCAGCCGCTGCTGACCACCATGTACGTGGACAAGATCCTCGTGAAACTGGCCGCGGTGCAGACGCTGTCCCGGCTCAACCGCACCCACCGGCTCAAGAGCACCGAAGACCTGTTCATTCTCGACTTCGCCAACCGGCCCGAGGACATCGAGCAGGCATTCCAGCAGTACTACGAGGCATCGGTCAGCGACCCCACCGACCCCAACCTGCTGTTCGACCGCGAACGCGAGGTGATGGCCTACCAGCTCCTGGTAGAAGCCGAGATGGACGCCTTCGTCGCTGCGTACTTCGCGGCTTTCCAGGGCGGTTCGGCCACCGACACCGCCATCATGAAGGCCCACGCCCGCCTCTACGGCTACCTTCAGCCCGCGCTGGACCGTTTCAACGCCCTCAACGCCACCGAACCGGACACCGCCACCGAGTTCCGCCGAGCGCTGGACTCCTACACCAAGGCGTACGGCTGGCTCTCCCACGTCATCGGCTTCGAGAATCTTGAACTGGAACGGCTCTACCAGTACGGACGCTTCCTGCTGCGCCGCCTGCCTCCGCCCGTCCGCAGCGCCGGCGCCGACATAGGGACCGCCGCCCCGAGCCACATGCGCATCACTCAGACGGGCACCCCGGAGCTGCGCTTGGAGGCAGCGGGCGCGCAGCTCCTGCCTGGGCTGGTGCCCGAGGCGGCTGGAGCGGTCGCCGAAGTGGAGGAGATGTCACTGGCAGAGGTGATCCAGTCCGTCAACGAGGAGTACGGGACCGGGTTGTCCACCACCGACCAGATCCTGCTCGGCCAGCTCGTGGTTGCCGTCAGCGAGGACCCCGAACTCCGGGCCATCGCCCTGCACCAGGAGCAGGACGTCTTCGCCGGAGAACTGGAGAAGGACCTCGACCGGATCGTCATTGATCAGGCCGCGTCGAACGACGCCCTGATGGTCCGGTATTTCGACGACGCCAACGTCAACCGCCTGTTCAAGCAGGTCGCAACCCAGCAGGCGTACCAGCTCATCCGGCGTCCGGTCCGGCGTGAGGCCGAGCGCCGAGCGACCGAGCAGCGGGCTACCGAGCTCAAGTCCACCGGAAGCCGCCAAGCGGAGCCGCCGACCGCATAGCCTGTGCTTTACAACACGTCAGGTAAGTTGCCGGGCGCGGCACGCTCCATTCACGCAGAGAGGGATCTCGCATGGTGCGCGGCGCACCGACCTTCGACGCCGGCGTACCGGCCCGCGTGATCGCGGGCCGGTACCGGTTGCACACACCCATCGGCGCGGGCGGTATGGGCGAGGTCTGGCAGGCGTACGACGAACGCCTGGACCGTCGGGTCGCGGTGAAGATGATGCTGGCGGAGAGCCCGGCCCCGCCCGGGTTCCACGGTGCGGCTTTCGAGGAGACCCTGCAGACCCGCCGCGCCCGGTTTCTGCGCGAGGTCCAGATCACCGCCGGCATCGAACACCTGGGTGTGCCAGCTGTCTTCGACACAGGCACCGACGAGGCCAGCGGACGGTTGTTCGTCGTCATGCAGCTCCTGCAGGGACGTGAACTGCAGACGTTCATCGACGAGACCGACTACGAATGCGAGACGGTTTCCGTCTCCTGGGCCGCGGCCGTAGGCGCCCAGATCGCTTCCGTCCTTGACACCATGCACCATCGCGATGTCGTTCACCGCGACATCAAGCCGTCCAACTTGATGCTCACCCCCGGAGGCGTGGTCAAGGTCCTCGACTTCGGCGTCGCCGCCCTGCGCGGAGTCGGCACCTTGCCCCGCCTCACTCAGGTCGGCATGACCGTGGGCACCCCGCCCTACATGTCCCCCGAGCAGAGCTTGGCCAACGCTGTCGGTCCCGCTGCCGATGTATACGCCCTGGCCTGTGTGCTCCACGAACTGCTCACCGGCAAGCCGCCGTTCACCCCCGACGACAGTCGCTCCCACATGTGGCACCACGTCCACACCCCGCCACCTCCCATCCGATCCCTGCGTCCGGATGTACCGGCCGATATCGAGAAGCTCCTGCTGGCGATGCTCACCAAGGAATCCGAGCAGCGCATGGACGCGATGGAGGTCTACGACGCACTCCTGCCCTTCGTCCACGCCTCCGTCGGCACCCCGACAGGGGCAGACGAGGGTGTCCTGGACCCGCGTCTGCCGTTCCTGCGACCCTTCGGGGGCCGGACGCCCAGCCCAAGTAGCGCCGCGTCGTACACGCCCACAGTCGTGCTTCCCACACCGTTCACGCCCCCACCAGCAGCGGTGTCGCAGGAGCCGGCGACAGGCCCTGCCGCGCTGACCGAAGAAGAGGCGGACGCGGTCTCCGCCCGGGCAGCGGGCCTGGCTGAGGATGGCCAGTTCACCCAGGCTGCCGACGCACTGGCCGAGGCCATCGCTAGGGCCGCTGATTCGGAGCTCAGGGAAGATATGCAGTTCAGCCTCGCCCAGGTGAAGTTCCTGGCCGGGAGCCACCGTGAGGCCCTCTCGCTCTTCGAGCCGCTCGCCCACCATTACACCGACCGCTATGGCGCCCACGACGAGCAGGCCCAACTGTGCTGGTACTACGCCGCACAGTGCCGGATGGAACTCGGCGAGGCCACCGCTGCCATCCGAGCCTTCGACCAGATCAGCGAGATCATGCCCGACGAGGACGACGAGGACGCCGTCAACCGCCATCTGGATGCCCTCGCGCGGTTGATGAGCCTGTACGCCGCGACGGAAAGCTTTCCCAAGGCACTGGATCTCGGAGAGCGGCTCCGATCGGAAACCTCTCGCCTTCGGGGAAGCGGCTGGCCCGGGCTTGCGCAGATCGACGCCTATCTCAGCCGCCTTCGCCAGGACCTGGGTTGACAGGCAGTGATGTCTCCCTGGTTCTTCGTCAGGGCCGTTCGGCAGGAGAGGGGAGTGTCTGACGTGACACCCCGTGGTGCACTTCCTTGAACGGCAGTTGTGGCGAAGCCCGTATGGGCTCCAGATCGCCGTGAGGGCCAAGGACTACTGGGGGTACGGCTCGCGATAGAGGTCGGCGTGGACCTCCGCATGTACCTCATTGCGCGCTTGGCTCAGGGCGGGGCCTCCGACGTAGCGCTGGGTACGGGCGTGCCCGACGGGCTCGATGAGGCTGAGACGGCGCAGGGTACGGAGGTCGGCGAGGGCTTGGTCGCGTGTCAGGGACTCTTCGGCCTGATAGGTGGTGCGGCGGAGGTGGCCGTGGGCGGCGGCGTAGAGGGCGGAGATGGTGCGCTCGTCGAGCCGGTGCTGGAGAGCGATGTTTTCGAGGCGGTACCAGAGGCGGGCGGCGGCTTCGAAGCGGCGCTGGACCTCCTGGGCTTGGAGGTGGTGGGCAGTGAGGCAGAAGCGGATCCATGGGTGGGTGTCTCGCTGCGGCTGCCAGGTGCCGGCTTGGACGGTGCGCAGAGCCGCGTAGTACTCGCGGGTGTTGAAGTCGTCGGCACCGAGCCATTCCTCGATGCTGGAGAACTCGGGCGCTAGGACGCCTTCGCGGGCGAGGACGAGGGTGTGCACGGCACGGGACATCCGGCCGTTCCCGTCGCGCCAGGGGTGGATGGAGACCAGGTTCAGGTGGGCCATCGAGGCGCGGACGATCGCTGGGGTGTCGGTGTCACTCTCGGTGAGCCATTGGACCAGTTCGTTCATCAGGGCGGGGACCTGGTCGGGGTCGGGGGCGGTGTAGACGGGTGGGCGGTTGGGCCCACCGGAGACCCAGAGGCCATTGGTGCGGTACTCGCCGGGGCGGACCTCGTCGTCGGCCTTGGTCATCATGAAGTGCAGGGCGGACAAGAGGGTGTGGTCCCAGGCGAAGATCTGGAAGCCCGATGCCCGCTGGATGTAGGAGAGGGCGTCGCGGTAGCCGGTGACGGCGTTGCGGGTGGCGTCGTCCGTGTCCGGAGAGATCTCGCCGCCGGCCATGAGGGTCTCGGCGTCCTCGGCGGTGACGGTGTAGCCCTCGATGTGTGTCGAGCCGCGGACCGCCGCCGCAGTGAGGGAACGGCGGAGTTGGCCCTCCCAGCGGCGCGGCTCGGCCAACCGGTGACGGAACTCGGTGCGGAAAGCCTCGATCTCCTCGATGACCTGATGGTCGTCGGGTGTCAGCGCGGGAGTCTCGAAGAGCATGCACCAATACTATGACGCACGTAGGGTCGATGGGTGGTGGCTGGCGGTTCAGGGTCGGCATCCTATGGAGGGCATCGATGGCCAGAATCGGGCGGGGTGGCCAGCCATTTGTAGGGATCTCCCAGTGGCCTGCTGGGGCGGCAGATGGCGCTGGATGAGGCGACGTGCGGCCAGTGTGCGGCCGGACGCCTTTGGAAGAGGTAGCACGAGGTGAGACGGGCTAACGGGCTGCATGTGCTCTGATCAGGCAAAACATCACTAGGCGGCACGGTGCAGCACCACGCATCATGAGCCCTGGTGGTCTCGTAATGCGTAGGTCGCGGGTTCGAATCCCGCAGGCGGCTCAGAAGCGGAAAGGCCCGGTCGGATTCTCTGACCGGGCCTTTTTGGCGTCTGCGGCAGTCGTCGCCAGCGGCGTGCTCGCGCTGCCCGGGTGTTCGTGGTCTCAGTCGTGGTCTCACGCTCGGGTTTCCGGGGCGCGAGCGCGTTGCTCGTCATCTGCGTGGCGGCCCGGGCTGTCGGTCCCGTGATCTTGACGGCTTGGCGGGTCATGGCGACCTGCGAATGCCGCAGGGGCGGCGTGATGGTGAAGGGGCCCGCGCCCAGCTCGTTGAGGATCGTGCCGGTGGTGTGGCGGCTCCGGTCGTTCACCAGGTCGTACTCCTGCCACGCCGGTTCGGTCGCCGTCTTCCGCTGCTGTCGACGGTTGGCGGGCCGGGCTGTCCTGTTGGTGGGGCGGATGCGGTGACGGGTCGGTGGTGGGCGCGTCATGGGCTGTCTGTACTCTGTGCGGCCTGTCGTGTGGTTCACATAAGAGTTGACTGGGGAGTCAGTGCCTCACCGCCGCCTTGTCGCGTCGATCGCGGTTCTCGCTGCCGGACTCGCGCTCCTGCCTGGTCCGGCCATCGCGGCCGGATTGTCGAGTGGCTCCGCGAACGCGCACTCCGTCGCCGCGACGGTGCTGCCCGCGGGTTCGAGCCTTCGGAGCTTCACCAGCCCGGCGAGCAACTCCGTGCGGGTGCAGAAGCCGGCCGCGCAAGCGCCGTCGGCAGGCGCCTCCGGCGTGCGGAGTCCGGCGTCGGCGCAGGCTGCCGGCAGGACCATCTACGCCGCCTTCGGCTTCTCCTGTACCGGCCCGGGGACGGGAACCCAGGCCAGCCCGTACTGCTCGATGCAGAAGGCGGTGGATAGCGCGCAACCGGGCGACACCATCGACGTTCTGACGTTGCGGGGTTACTCCTCCGACGAGTCGGTGACAGTCAGGACGTCCGGCATCTCGATCGTCGGTATCGGTTACCAGGCGTGGATCAGCCCGATCTACGGCGATGTCGGCAAGCCCGCGCTAGTCCTGGACCACGTGAACAACGTGACCATCAGCAATATGATGTTGACGTCGAACCCGTTTGAGTACGGCAGCTCGCCTGCGGTGAAATTGATCGGCTCCACGGGCGTGACGATCGACTCCAGCCTGATCAGCTCGGGCAGCAACGTCACCAAGTCCGTCGATGCCCTCACCATCGACGGAGCGTCCAGCAACGTGACAGTGACGCGGAGTTACCTCGACACCGGCTTCTCGCGGGCTAAGGGCCGGGGGATCGCCGTCGCGCAGGGGGCGAGTAACGTCACGCTCGCCGGCAACATCCTGGCGGACAGCGGGATCGCCGCCACCGGCGTAAGCGCGCTGAACGTCACGGCCAACACGATCCAGCGCGGGTGTGGGCCGGCGGTCGACGTCGAGGGTGCTTCGACAGGAGTCCACCTGGAGAACAACCTCCTTGAGGACGCGAATCCCAACACCGACTACATGGGCGTCTACCGGGACAACTGCCTTTCTTACGGCTTGGGATGGGACCCCGACCTGGTGGTCTCGGCCGGGTCGAGCGGCGACACCATCGCTGACTACAACGACTTCTTCGTGTTCGGCTCCGACGCCACGCCGCTTTACAGCTGGGCGGGTGCCGCCTATCCGACGCTCGCTGCGTTCCAGTCCGCGACGACCCAGGGCGGGCACGACACGATCGACACCAAGGAGGCGAAGCAGCCCCAGCTGAGGATGAACGGCTCCGGCTCGGTCGACGCGCGGCTCCAGGTCGGCTCCGCCGCGATCGGCTCGGCGAACCCCGCCGCGCCCGGCATGCTGACGTCCGACTTCTACGGCGTCGCTCCCTTCACCAGCCGGGGCGCCGTTCAGTTCGACCCCAACCCCGGTTTCGCCGTGGCTCTCTTGGCTCAGGACACCAGCGCGTACGGCGTTTCCCTCAGTCCGCGGGTCACCAGCGAGGGCCAGATGCTCGCCTTCACGCTCGACTGGGGCGACGGGACCACGCTGGACGGGTACAACGCGTCCGACGTGGGCTGGGGCCTTCCGCCGCACGTGTACCCGAAGTTGGGGCAGTACCGGATCTCGCTCACGCTGACCGACCTGTCCGGCAACATCGTGAGCAACAGCGTCCTCGTCGGCACGGCCGGCTCGCAGTACACGCCGTACGGCCCGACGCGGCTGCTCGACACCCGGGACGGGGGCACGATGCCGCGGGTCGGCGGATGGTCCACCACGCGGTTGAAGATCGCCGGAAACGGGGCGATCCCGGCCGCGGTCTCGGCCGCGGTGCTGAACGTGACGGTCACCAACCCGCGGAGCGCCGGACACGTGACGGTGTACGGGGACGGCGATCCGCGGCCCGGCACGTCGAACCTCAACTACGCCCCCGGCCAGACGGTGCCGAACATGGTCGTGGTGCCGGTGGGCGCGGACGGGTACGTCGACCTCTACAACGCCGGCGAGCCGCTCGACCTGGTCGTCGACATCACCGGTTACTTCACGTGGAACCAGTCCAGTGGCTACACCCCGGTGAGCCCGACCCGCCTGGTGGACACCCGTTCCGGCACCGGGGCCCCGATGGCCCGGGTCGGTGCGGTCCAGTCGATTCCGGTGCAGATCGCCGGTGGCGCCGGCGGGCAGCTGCCCGGCTCCGGGATCACCGCGGTGGCGCTGAACGTCACGGTGACCAACCCGGGGGACAGCGGGCACCTGACGGTGTACCCAGATGGTCAGCAGGCCCCGACGGCGTCCAACCTGAACTTCACCGCAGGCCAGACGGTCGCCAACTCCGTTGTCGTGCCAGTGGGTTCGGATGGCCGCATCCGGGTGCTGAACGGGGCCTGGGCCCCGAGCGACGTCATCGTCGACGTGGTCGGGTACTACAGCGCGGACAGCAAGGGCGCCTACGTCCCGGTGGCCCCGGACCGGCTGCTCGACACCCGGGCCTCGACGCAGTGGAAGGGCGGCCCGCTGGGTGGCTGGCAGTACGTCTACATGCCGCTCTCCGCAGGCCGACCGGACCTGATCGGCTTCGTGCTGAATGCGACGGTCACCGACACCACGGCTCCTGGCCACCTGAGTACCGCCCCGGACCTGAACTCGCTGGGGCAGTACCAGAGCGGTACCGCGTCGCCGCAGCCGCCGCCACCGGTGTCCTCGCTGAACTGGACGGCCGGTGCGACCGTGCCGAACCTGGTCCAGACGACCGGCGGCGCCAACGGCATCATCGACCTCTGGAACGCGAGCGAGGGGACGACCGACTTCGTGGTCGACCTGTTCGGCTTCTACCAGAACGACTAGTAGGGCTTGGTCAGGTCAGTTCAACGGTGGCGTGTCCGTTGGCGAGTTGTGTCGTTGGCAGTGGGTGACACCTGAGGAGATGGCGGAAGTCCGGGAGGACCTGGAGGCGTTCACGGCGGAGCTGTTCGAGGCGTTCACGCGTCGGGATCAGCAGCGCTGGGGGCGGGTCTACGTGCGTGGGTTGTTGCTGGATGGCGGGCGCAAGTCGGTGGAGCCGATGGCCGCGCGGCTCGGCGAGGATGGGAACCGGCAGGCGCTGGCGCACTTCGTGACCGCCAGCCCGTGGGACCCGGCGCATGTGCGGGCCCGGCTGGCGTGGAGGATGCAGGCGGAGCTGAAACCGACGGCCCTGATCATCGACGACACGGGGTTCCTCAAGGACGGCGAGGCCTCCGCGTGTGTCGCGCGGCAGTACACGGGCACCGCGGGCAAGGTCACCAACTGCCAGGTGGGCGTCTCGCTGCATCTGGCCGCCGATCACGCCTCCGCCGCCGTCGACTGGCGGCTGTTCCTCCCCAAGTCCTGGGATCCGGCCTCGGAGAAGGCCGAGCCGGTGAAGGTGGCCCGCCGGGAGCGCTGCCAGATCCCCGCGGACCTCGGGCACGTGGAGAAGTGGCAACTCGCCCTGGACATGGTGGATGAGACCCGTTCCTGGGGCGTCCACGTCCCGCTCGTCGTCGCGGACGCCGGCTACGGTGACGCGGCCGCCTTCCGGCTGGGCCTGAACGAGCGCGGGCTGCACTACGTCGTGGGCATCTCCACCACGCTCAGTGCCCAGCCCGGCTCCGCCCGGCCCGTCACCCCGCCCTACAGCGGGACCGGACGGCCGCCGGTCGCCCGATACCCGGATCCGGCGAAGAGCGTGAAGGCGTTGGTGATGGAAGCCGGGCGGACGGCGGCCAGGCCGGTGTCCTGGCGCGAGGGATCCCGCCCAGGCAAGGGCCGCACCGGGTTCAAGCGGATGTACTCGCGCTTCGTCGCCCTGCGGATCCGCCCCGCCGGCCGCGAGATCCGCGACGCCACCGACGGCGTGGAACTGCCCGAGTGCTGGCTGCTGGCCGAGTGGCCCGCCAAGGCGCCCGCGCCGGTGCAGTTCTGGCTCTCCGACCTGCCTGCCGACACCCCGTTGACCACCCTGGTCCGCCTGGCCAAACTCCGCTGGCGCATCGAGCACGACTACCGGGAGATGAAACAAGCCCTGGGACTCTCGCACTTCGAGGGCCGCACCTTCACCGGCTGGCACCACCACGTCACCCTCGTCGCCCTGGCCCACGCCTTCTGCACCCTGCGGAGGCTCGCCCGCGCCCCAAAAGGAACGGCCCCGGCCTGAGCCTCTACCAGGTCGTCCGCGAGCTGCAATCGATCCTCGCCACCTGGGCCGGCACCTGCCCGACCTGCCACCGCGACATACCCAGCCCAATACAGACCTGACCAAGCCCTACTAGGGCCCGTCCGAGGCCGGAGCGCCCGCACCCCGTCCGGGGTGCGGGCGCTGTCGTCTACGCGTTCGCTCGCCGGGGCCGGGGCGTATAGGGCGGGCGTAGGGCCGGGTTGGAGCGTGGGTGCGGAGTGCGGCTACAAGCGGCGCTGGGCGGTGCGGAGGCGGCTGGATCCCGCCGAGGTGTGTGAGGGCGGTGGCGGTGGGCGCTGCCGGCTTGCTACTCGTGATGGGGATTGCACCGTGGGGTCTGTGAAGTGGTGTCCGTCGGTGGGGTGTTGACGATGGATGCGTATCGGCGGTTGACGGAGTTGCTGGATACGGGGGCGGCGCGGTACCGGATGATCGCGCATCCGCCGGAGGGTCGCACGGACGTGGCGAGCCGGCTGCGGGGGCACACGCTCCGGCAGGCGGCCAAGTCGATCGTGGTGCGGGTGGCGACGGGGAAGAAGTCGCGGCGGTACGTGCTGGCGGTGGTGCCCGGGGACCGGCAGGTGGATCTGGGGGCTCTGGTGCACCGGTACGGCGGGCGGGACGCGGCGTTCGCCACGCGGGAGGTGGCCGAGCGGCTGGCGGGCAGCGTCAGCGGTTCGATCACGCCGTTCGCGTTCTCGCCGGAGCTGGAACTGGTGGTGGACGAGGGCCTGTTGGCGGAGGAGGAGATCTTCTTCAACGCCGGCCGGCTGGACCTGTCGGTGGCGCTGGCGGTGGAGGACTACGTGGCGCTGGCGTGTCCGGAGGTGGCCGCGATCGCCGCAGAGCAGTAGGGCGGTACGGCGGTAGGGCGGGGTAGGGCGGTAGGGAAGTGGCGTGGTGGGGCGGCCCGTTCCGGTAGTCGGGTGGGCCGCCCCCGCCGGTCAGGCGGACTTCGTTGCGAGGTACTGCTCCCAGGTACGGGTGCCGGAGGCGTGGGCCGGGGCGGTGAGGTGCCCGGCGCGTAGGGCGCTGCCGAGCCGGCCCGGGAGCGGGACGGGGAGGACGGCGCGGCGCCGGCCGGTGGCGTGCAGCCAGTCGGCGGCCAGCCGGGTGGCCGGGTAGGCGGTCGGGCCGGCGAAGTCGGGGGCGTGGCCGACCGGTTCGCCGAGGGCGAGTTCGACGAGGCGGTCGGCGACCTCGCGCGGGTCGACGGGCTGGCAGGGGGTGCGGGCGGGGATCGGGACGACCGGGAGCTTGGCGAGCGCGGTGAGCGCGGTGTCGAGCAGCTGCGGGAACTGGGTGGCCCGCAGGTTGCTCCAGCCGAGCCCGGAGTCGGCGAGCATCCGTTCGCCTTCGAGCTTGATCCGGTAGTACCGGTACGGGATGCGGTCGATGCCGACGATGGAGATGTTGACGACGTGTCGGACGCCGGCCTCCCGCGCCGCGGCCAGCAGGTGGCCGAAGGCGGTGAGGTCGTGCTGCGGGTTGCGCGGGTCGCTGGCGCAGTGGATCACCGCGTCGACGCCGGTGAACGCCTCGGTCAGGCCGGTGCCGGCGGTGAGGTCGCCGGTGCGCCAGTCGACGCCCGGGTCGTCGGGCAGGGCGGTGCGGCGGGTCAGGGCGCGCACCGGGCCGCCGGTGCGGCGGGCCCGGTCGAGCACCTCGCGGCCGAGGACGCCGGTGGCGCCGGTGATCAGGAGGGTGTCGTGGGTCATCGCGGTGGGTCCTTTCCGGGTGACTGCTGTCACCAGGTAGGAACCGGATGGTCAGCCGCTTTGTGACAGGTCCCGGCGTCGGGCCGCGAAGTAGGCGAGTTTCTCCGGGTTGCGGACGATCCGGACGCCGGTGACGCCGTCCTCGCCCTGCTCCACCGTCCCGACCGAGGTGAGCTGCCCGTCCTCCCAGACCAGCAGGGCCGGGACGCCGTTGGCCTCGGCGACCTCCAGCCGGGCGCCCCGGGCGTAGCGGGCGAACAGTCCGGCCAGGAAGCGGGCGGCCTTGGCGCGTCCGGTCACCGGGCGCAGGGCGGCGCGGACCCGGCCGCCGCCGTCGGACCAGACCACGACGTGTTCGGCGAGGAGTTCCTCCAGCCGGTCGAGGGAGCCGTCGGCCGCGGCGGCGAGGAAGCGGCCGAGCAGTTCGCTGTTCTGCGCCGGGGTGGGCGTGAAGCGGGGGCCGCCCTCGGTGAGGCGGAGCCGGGCGCGGCGGTGGAGCTGGCGGGCGGCGGCCTCGGTGCAGTCGAGGACGCAGGCGACGTCCCGGTGGCTGTAGTCGAAGGCGTCGCGCAGGACGACGGCGGCCCGCTCGGGCGGGGTGAGCCGTTCCATCAGGGTGAGGACGGCGAAGGAGACGGCCTCGCGCTGTTCGGCGCGTTCCATCGGGCCGAGGTCGCCGGTGTCGGTGGGCACCGGTTCGGGCAGCCAGCTGCCCGGGTACTCCTCGCGGCGGGCGCGGGCCGAGGTGAGCCGGTTGAGGCAGAGGTTGGTCAGCACCTTGGCGAGCCAGGCGCCGGGCGCGGCGACCTGCCCCGGGGCGGCGCCGTGCCAGCGCAGGTAGGTGTCCTGGACGGCGTCCTCGGCCTCGGCGGCGGAGCCGAGCATCCGGTAGGCGAGCGAGAACAGGCGGGGCCGCTGGGCCTCGAACTGCTCGGTGGGGTCCGTCTGCTGGGGGCTGTCCACGGCGCCCACGCTAGACCCTGCCGGGGAGGCGGGAGGAACGGAGAGTCGGAGGAACGGAGAGTCGGAGGAACGGAGAGTCGGAGGAACGGAGGCTCGGAGGAAACGGGCGGGGAGGCGGGAGAGGCAGGAGCAGCTGGGTGGGTGGGGCCGGGCGGGGGTGGGGGTGTTGAGGGGTGGCCGGATCCGGCGGCGGGTGGGGGGTTGCCTGCCCAGTTCCCCGCGTGCCTGGCGTGGCGTCAGTTGCTGTCGAAGGCGGCGCGGGCGCGGTCGACCTCGGGGAGGTGGTGTTCGGACCAGTCGGTGAGGGCGGCGAAGACCGGGGAGAGGCTGCGGCCGAGCGGGGTGATGTCGTACTCGACGCGGGGCGGGACCTCGGGGTGGTAGGTGCGGGTGACCAGGCCGTCGCGTTCCAGCTGGCGCAGGCGCTGGGTGAGCACCTTCGGGGTGATGGCGCCGACGTTGCGGTGCAGTTCGACGAAGCGCTGCCGGCCGAGCTGGTGGAGGGTCCACAGGATGGGGGTGGTCCAGCGGCTGAAGACCACGTCGAGGACGGGGCTGATGGCGCACGGCGGTACGGGCGTCGACGGCACGGAACCCTCCTGAAGGGTAGTCACTTTCCTCTAGGTACCTAGTATCTCCGGGATGTTAGCGTCGCATCGACGGAGGGCCCGAGCAAGGCCCAACGACCAACCGAACATGGGGAGTTGTCGTGATCGTGGTGACGGGGGCGACCGGGAACATCGGGCGTCCGCTGGTGGCGGAGCTGGCGGCGGCGGGGGAGCGGGTGACGGCGGTGTCGCGCCGGGGCGCGGCCGAGGGGCTGCCGGACGGGGTGTTGGCGCACCGGGTGGACCTCGCGGACGTCGAGGCGCTGCGCCCGGCGCTGGCCGGGGCGAGCGCGCTGTTCCTGCTGCTGCCCGGTGAGTTGGCGGTGCCGGCGGAGGAACTGCTGGCAGTGGTACGGGAGTCGGGGGTGCGGCGGGTGGTGCTGCTCTCCTCGCAGCTGACGGGCACCCGTCCGCAGGCGCCGTCACACGCGCTGCTGCGGGAGTTCGAGGCGGCGGTGCGCGGCAGCGGGCTGGAGTGGACGGTGCTGCGGCCGGCCGGGTTCGCGTCGAACGCCTACGCCTGGGCGGAGTCGGTGCGCGGGCGGCGGACGGTGTTCGCGCCGTTCGGCGAGGTGGCGCTGCCGGTGGTGGACCCGGCGGACCTGGCGGCGGTCGCCGCGGCGGTGCTGCGCGAGGACGGGCACCACGGGCGCACCTACGTGCTGACCGGTCCGGAGCCGGTGGGGCCGCGGCGGCAGGCCGAGCTGCTCGGTGAACTGCTCGGCGAGAAGGTCGAGTTCGTGGAGCTGGACCGGGCGCAGGCGCGGACGGAGCTGCTGCGCTTCATGCCGCCGGAGGTGGCCGACGGCACGCTGGACGTGCTGGGCGAGCCGCTGCCCGAGGAGCGGGCGGCGAGCGCGGACGTGTCCCGGGTGCTGGGCCGGCCGGCCCGGGGCTTCGCGGACTGGGCGGCGGGGGCGCTGCCGGCCTTCCGCTGAGCCGGTGCCCGGGGAGGAGCCCGGGGCCCGCCGGTGGGAGCGGCGGGCCCCGGGAGCGGGGGTGCGGGCCGGTGCGTCAGGCCGAGGCGGCGGCGAACCGGGCGCTGACGTCCTGCCAGTTGACGACGTCCCAGAGCCGGGTGACGTAGTCGGGGCGGACGTTCTTGTACTGCAGGTAGTAGGCGTGCTCCCAGGCGTCGAAGGCGAGCAGCGGGGTGGTGCCCTGGCCGACGTTGCCGTGGTGGTCGTAGACCTGCTCGACGATCAGGCGCCTGCCGAGCGGTTCCCAGGAGAGGATGCCCCAGCCGGAGCCCTGGACGCCGACGGTGGCGGCGGTGAGCTGCTTCCGGAAGGCCTCGAAGGAGCCGAAGTGCTCGGTGACGGCGTCGGCGAGGGCGCCCTCGGGGCGGTCGCCGCCCTCGGGGGAGAGGTTCTCCCAGAACAGCGAGTGCAGCACGTGGCCGGAGAGGTGGAAGGCGAGCGTCTTCTGCAGGCCGACCAGGCTGCCGAACTGCTCCTTGTCCCGGGCCTCGGCGAGCTGCTCCAGCGTCTGGTTGGCGCCGTTGACGTAGGCCAGGTGGTGCTTGGAGTGGTGCAGCTCCAGGATCTCGGCGGACATCGCCCGCTCCAGGGCGGAGTAGTCGTACGGGAGGTCAGGCAGCGTGTACGCGGACATGGCGGGGCAGCCCCTTCTCGGTTGACGGAGGGTCCGTTGCAACCGCCACACTATTGCAAGTCATTCGCAAGAGCGATGATGGGGCATCAGTGCCGATCGGTGGCGCTGACGGCCCCGAGGGTGCTCACCGGGGGTGGCGGGCGAGCGGGTTGGCCAGGGTGCCGACCAGCTGGAGGGCGCCGGACGGGTCGGCCAGGTCGACCATCTGCCGGTTGTCGCGCAGCTGCAGCCGGTTGAGGCAGGAGAGCGCGAACTCCGCGGCGAACGGGTCGAACCGCTCGAACCGCTCGGCGAGGTGCGGCACCGAGTCGCGGTAGTCGGCGACGCACTCGGCGACGGTGCGCCAGAACGCGTCCTCGTCCAGCGTGCCGGCCTCGGCGAGCAGCGGCGCGAGGTAGCGGAAGAAGCAGTCGAAGACGTCGGTGAAGATCGACAGCAGTCGCATCCCCTCCGGCACGTCGGCGCGGATCCGCTGGACCTCGGGCGGGAGCACCGCGTGCGGGTCCATCACCACGATCTCCTCGGCGATGTCCTTGAACACCGCGCGGACCACCGCGCCGTCCTCCAGCACCAGGATGGTGTTCTCGCCGTGCGGCATGAACGCCAGGTCGTAGGCGTAGAAGCTGTGCAGCAGCGGTACCAGGTAGGCGTCCAGGTAGCGGCGCAGCCACACCGCGGGGGCGAGGCCGGACTGTTCGACCAGCGCCGCGGCCAGCGGGTGGCCGTCGGTGTCGCTGTGCAGCAGCGCGGCCATCGTGGTGAGCCGCTGGCCGGGGGCGAGGGCGGGCACCGGGCTCTCCCGCCACAGCGCGGCGAGCATCTTGCGGTACGGGGAGTACCGGTCGGTGGCGGCCTCGTACTGGCGGTGCCGGTAGCCGATGGCGGCCCGCTCGCGGATGACGGTCAGCCCGCTGGCGGTGAGCACCGGGTCGGCGGCGATCAGCCGGGCCAGCCAGTCGTTGATCGCCGGGGTGGCCTCCATGTAGGCGGCCGAGAGGCCGCGCATGAAGCCCATGTTGAGCACCGACAGGGCGGTCTTGACGTAGTGCTTGGCCGGGTCGCTGGTGTTGAAGAAGGTGCGGATGGACTGCTGGGCGAGGTAGTCGTCGCGGCCTTCGCCGAGGAACACCAGGCGGCGGGTGGCGAGTTCGCCGGCGAAGGTGACGGAGAGCTTGTTCCACCACTGCCAGGGGTGGACGGGCAGCAGCAGGTAGGCGTCCGGGTCGAGGCCGGCGTCGACCAGGACGGCGGTGAACCCGGCGAGCTGCTCGGGGCCCAACTCGCCGTCCAGCAGGGTGCGGTAGTCCAGGTCGGCGCAGCTGGTGAAGGTGGTGTGCTCGCGGTGCGCGGCGAGCCACAGCAGCCGGACCGGGCTGGCGGCCTCGGGGGCGTACCGCGGGTACTCGTCGCCGCCGAAGCCGAGCCGGCCGTTGTTGGCGACGAAGCCGGGGTGGCCCTCGGTCATGCCGGTCTCGATGGTCTGGAAGTCGGCCTTGGCGAGTTCGGCGGCGCTCGGCTGCGGGCGGCCGAGCTTGAACGCGGCGGAGGCGAGGGTGGAGGTGATCTCCTCCAGGTAGACCGGCAGGACCTGCGCGGACAGGCCCAGCGAGCCGGCGAACTCGGTGCAGAAGTCGACGGCGTCGAGCGGGAGTTCGTGCTCCGGCTCGGTGCTGCGGTGCCGGCTGAGGGAGTCCGCGTCCAGATGCCAGTGGTCGAGGGCGTAGCGCCGGGCGGTGAAGCGGTACACCGTCGTGCCGTCGTCGCAGGTCAGCTCGTAGCGGCCGTCGGCGAGATGACGAGGCGTCAGGAGTCGCTCGTGGCTGAACTCGGCGATCGCCTTGCGGACCAGGTGGCGGTTGGCGCGCGCCCAGAGGTCGGGGGTGAGGTGTGCGGTGGTCATGCGTCACTTCCGGTGGCGGTCTGGTGGTCGGCGCGGGTGCAGACGCTGAGCAGCGCCTGCTTCTCGGGTTTGGTGATCTCGCCGAGCACCCGGAAGCCGACCGCGGCGTTCAGCGCGTGCACGGCGGTGTTGCGGACGTCCGGCTCCACCACCACCCGGGCGGTGGCCGGGTCGTCGAACAGGAAGGCCATCACCGTGCCGATCACCGCGCGGGTGAAGCCGTGCACCGGGGTGTCGCTCGGCGCGGTGAGGAAGTGCATGCCGACGTCGCCCGGCTGCGCGGGGTAGAGGCCGGCGAGTTCGACCCGGGCCGGGTCGTAGCGCTCGACCAGGAAGGCGGGGACGCCCTCGTGCAGGCCCAGGTAGGCGTCGTGGTGCGGGTGTTCGGTGATCCGCCGGTACTCGGCGGCGACCTCGCCGAGGCTCGCCCGCTGCATCATCCAGAACGCGGCCTTGGGGTGGGTGACCCAGCGGTGCAGCAGCTCGGCGTCGCCCTCGGGGTCGAGCGGGCGGACGGCGAAGGCGCCGAGGGCGGCGTGGTCGCGGCGGTAGACGGTGGCGGTGCTCATGCGACCACGCCCTCGGGGGCGCCGAACTCCTGGAAGGCGATGGACTTCTCGACCGGGTAGACCTCGCGGCCGACCAGCTCGCGGATGATCCACGAGTTGCGGTACGGGCCCATGCCGAGGTCGGGGGAGGTGATCGAGTGGGCGTGGGTGGCGGCGTTCTGCAGGAAGACCTCCCCGCCGCCGTGGTCGATGCTGTAGTTGCGGCCGACGTCGAAGCGGCCGCGGCCGTCCCAGCGGATCCGGTCGCGGATCGGCTCCAGGAAGGCGGGCACCTGGTACCGGTAGCCGGTGGCCAGCACCAGGCCCTCGGTCTCCAGGGTGAACGCGCGCCGCTGCTCGGCGTGTTCGAAGCCGAGCGTGTAGCGGCCCTGCTGCTCGGACCAACTGGCGCTCTTCAGAGAGGAGTTGGTGAACAGTCGGGTGGCCACCGGGCCGGTGACGCTCTTCTGGTAGAGCAGGTCGAAGATGCTGTTGATCAGGTCGGCGTCGATGCCCTTGAACAGGCCCTTCTGCTCGGCCTCCAGCCGGTAGCGGGTGTCCTCCGGCAGCGCGTGGTAGTAGTCCACGTACTCCGGGGAGGTCATCTCCAGGGTGAGCTTGGTGTACTCCAGCGGGAAGAACCGCGAGGAGCGGGTCACCCAGTTCAGCTTGTAGCCGCCGGGCTGCTGGTCGGCCAGCAGGTCGTAGTAGATCTCGGCGGCGCTCTGGCCGCTGCCGACCACGGTGATGCTCCGCCTGGTCTGCAGTTCGGCCTTGCCCGCCAGGTAGCCGGAATTGTGCAGCAGTCCGCCGCCCAGGCCGCGGCACGGCTCGGGCAGGTACGGCGGGGTGCCGGTGCCCAGCACCAGACGGCGGGCGCGGTGCGCGACCGGGCCGTCGGCGGTGTCGGCGTGCACGGTGTAGCCGCCGTCGGTGTACTCGATCCGGGTGACCGTCTGGCCGAACCGGACGGATCCGAGCTGCTCGGCGGCCCACCGGCAGTAGGCGTTGTACTCGGCGCGCACCGGGTAGAACTGCTCGCGTATGTAGAACGGGTAGAGCCGGCCGCGCTGCTTCAGGTAGTTGAGGAAGGAGTAGCGCGAGGTCGGGTCGGCCAGGGTGACCAGGTCGGCCATGAACGGGGTCTGCAGGGTGGCGAAGTCCAGCAGCATCCCGGGGTGCCAGTCGAACTCCTCGCGGGCCTCCAGGAACAGGCCGTCGAGGTCGTCGAGCGGGGCGGTCAGGCAGGCCAGACCCAGGTTGTAGGGGCCGAGGCCGACGGCGATGAAGTCGTGCACGGGGGTCTCCTCGGGGTCAGCCCGCGACGCGGCGCAGGGCGGTGGCGGCCTGGGCGTCCAGGTGGTCGGCGGCGTGGGCGTCGATCAGGTCGAGCACGGCCGCGACGTCGGCGAGCGTGGTCTCCGGGTTGAGCAGGGTGAACTTCAGGAAGTGCCGGCCGTCGACGACCGTCCCGGCGACCACCGCCTCGCCGGAGGCGGCCAGCGCCTCGCGGGCGTGCAGGTTGGCGGCGTCGGCGTGCGGTCCGGCGCCCTCGGGGCCCCGCCAGCGGAACACCACGGTAGACAGCGCGGAGCGGGTGACCACCTCGAACCGCTCGTCGCGGTCGAGGAGTTCGTAGGCCTCGGCGGCCAGGTCGACCACCTGGTCGAAGAGCGCGCCGACGCCGTCGGCGCCCATCACCCGCAGGGTCAGCCACAGTTTGAGCGCGTCGAAGCGCCGGGTGGTCTGGATGCTCTTGTCGACCTGGTTGGGGACCAGCTCGGCGGTGCGGGCCGGGTTGAGGTAGTCGGCGTGGTAGGTGGCGTGCCGCAGGGTGGTCCGGTCGCGCACCAGCAGGGCGGAGGAACTCACCGGCTGGAAGAAGGACTTGTGGTAGTCGACGGTGACCGAGTCGGCTCGCTCGATGCCTGCCAGCAGTGCGCGGCGGGTCGGCGAGACCAGCAGCCCGCAGCCGTAGGCGGCGTCCACGTGCAGCCACGTCCGGGCGGCCGCGCAGGCGTCGGCGATCCGCGGCAGCGGGTCGACGGAGCCGAAGTCGGTGGTGCCGGCGGTGGCCACCACGGCGATCACCGGCAGGTCCTCGCGGCGGCAGAACTCCAGTGCCGCCTCCAGCAGTTCGGGCTTGAGCCGGCGGGCGTGGTCGGTGCCGATCGGGATCACCGCGTCGGGGGTGAGGCCGAGCATCTTGGCCGACTTGCGGACGCTGAAGTGGCTCGCCTCGGAGGCGATGATCCGCAGCCGGGGCAGCAGTTCGGCGCGCGGCCGGGGGTCGGCGGCGAGCGCCTGCTCGCGGGCCAGCAGCAGCGCCTGGAAGTTGGACTGGGTGCCGCCGCTGGTGAACACCCCGTCGGCGTCCGGCCCGAGGCCGATCCGGCCGGCCGTCCAGTCGATCAGTTTGCGCTCGATCAGGGTGGCACCGGCGCTCTGGTCCCAGGTGTCCAACGAGGAGTTCACCGCGGTGAGCACCGCCTCGCCGAGCAACGCGGGTATCACCACCGGGCAGTTGAGGTGGGCCAGGTAGCGCGGGTGGTGGAAGTAGACCGCGTCCCGCAGGTAGACCTCGCCGAGCTCGTCCAGCGCGGCGGCCTCGGAGCCGAGCGGCGCGTCCAGGTCGACCCCGTCGACGACCGGGCGCAGCTGCTCGGGGGTGGTCCCGCTGAACGGCCGTGCGGTGTCGGCGATCCGCTCGGCGACCAGCTCCACCCCGGCGTGCAGCACGCGGCGGTAGCGGTCCAGGGTGCGGTCGTTGAACAGCTGCTCGCGGGGCTGGAGGGCTACTCCCGGGAAACTCATGGTCAGTCCTCAACGTCGGCAGGTGAGTTGCTGAAGTGAGGTTAGCCTAACCTAAGTTCGTTCATGCGAAAGGCCCGTCCGCCCACTTCAGGGCGGACGGGCCGTCAGGCAGCGTCGGGATCACGCCAGTTCGGCGTAGGCCTCCTCGCGGATCCGGTCCTCGCTGGCGCCGCGCCGCCAGTAGCCGGTGAAGCTCACCGCGCGCTTGTCCACGCCGCGCTCGCGCACCAGGTGCCGGCGCACCTCCTTGACCAGGCCGGACTCCCCCGCGATCCAGGCGTACGGGGTGCCTGCGGGCAGCTCGGCCGCGCGCAGCGCGTCCAGCAGGCCGGACGGCTTGCCGGGCTCGCGCACCAGCCAGGTGACGTCCACCCGGCCGGCCCCGGACAGGTCCTGGATGTCGGCCGGATCCGGTACCTCGATCCAGACCAGCGCCCGGGTGCCGGGCGGCAGCCAGTCCAGGATGCCGCCGACCGCGGGCAGCGCCGTCTCGTCGGCGACCAGCAGCGCGAAGTCGGTGTCCGGCGGCGGGCGGAAGCCCACCGAGCGGTTGTCGGCGAGCGCCGGGCCGAGCAGCACCACCCGGGCGCCCGGCCCCGCCTCCGCGGCCCAGCGGGCGGCCGGGCCGGCCGGGGCGTGGTCGGCCGGACCGGTGCCGTGCAGCGCGAAGTCCACGTCCACCTCGGGCGGCGAGGTGCGCTGCGCCCGGACGGTGTACGAGCGCATCACCGCGCGCTCCTCCGCGGGGATCGCCCGCCAGGCGTGGAACCAGTTCTCGCCCTCGTGGTATGGCAGTTCGGGCTCGGCCTGGCCGGGGTGCGGCAGGAAGAGCGAGAACGACTGGTCGCGTCCGCCACTGGCGAACCGCTCCAGCGCAGCGCCGCCGAAGGTGACCCGCAGCATGGTCGGGCCGAGCCGCCGGGTGCGCACCACGTGTGCCGGGAAGAAGTCGTACTCCTGTGTCTCGGTGCTCATCCGACGGCCTTTCAGCTCAGCTTGCGGGAGGTGCGGATCGCCTCGGCGAGGCGTTCCAGCAGCGGGGCGAAGCCGGCGTGGGAGAAGCGCGGCACCGCGTCCCAGGGGGTGATCTGACCGGCCTTCACCGCGGGCAACTGGCCCCAGGCGGGCTTGGCCGCCAGGTCCTTGGGCTGCAGGGCGGTCGAGCGCTGGTCGAGCAGCAGGATGTCGGCCGCGTACTTGCCGGCGTTCTCCCAGCTCAGGCTCTCGTAGTAGTCGCCGCCGTCGGTCTTCTCCGGCTGCACGAACTGCACGCCCAGCTCGGCGAAGAAGATCAGGTCGCAGGAGATCTTCGGGTTGGAGACGTAGAAGATGTCGGCGCTGCCGGAGCAGGCCATCACCTTGACGCCGCCGGCCGCCTTGGCGGCCTGGCGCACCGACTCGGCGGCCTTCTCGAACCGGGCCTTGGCGTCGGTGACCTTCGGCGCCTTCAGGTCCGCGCCGAGCGACTCGGCCAGCTTGGCGTAGTGCTCGATCGGCTGGGTGATGGACACCTTGCCGGTGGAGATCGCCACCACCGGGGCGAGCGGGACGATCTTGTCCTTGGACTCGTCCGGCACGTACCAGAGCGCGTCCGGCTCGTACATGTGGGTCACCAGCAGCTCGGGGCGCAGGGCCGCGTACTTCTCGATGGAGAACTCGCCCCAGGCATTGCCGATGATCTCGATCCGGTCGACGTCCAGGCTGCCCGCCTGCGGATCGGCCTTGCCGTCGGAGGCCTTGGTCTCGCCGAAGACGCCGACCAGTTGCCTGTCCAGGCCGAAGTCGGCGAGCGCGGCGGCGGTGCCGGTGAAGGCCACCACCCGGGACGGGGTGCTCTTCGCGGTGACGGCCTTGCCGCGGTCGTCGGTGAAGCTCCACGGACCGCTGCTCCCGGCCGACTTGGCCGCACCGCCGGACGACTCGCCGGACGAGCCGCAGGCGGCGAGGGCGGCGCCCAGTGCGGTGGCGCCGCCCGCGGCGAGCAGACCGCGGCGGGTGAGGCGGGGGGAAGACGGCATGGCGAAGTCCTTCGGTGCGACGGGGGAGCGGATCACACGCAGAGCGCGGGGGAGCGCAGCGGATCGGCGCAGCAGATCGGCGCGGCGAACATAGGTTAACCTAACCTAAGTTCCTGTCCAGGGGTCGGTCCGTGACGAACCGTGACCGGTCCGCGGACCCCCGATGCCATCCGGAGCACCCGTGACCGCCACCAGCTCGCTCCCGATCCGCGGCGACACCGCCGCCCGCCGCAGCTCGCCCCGCGCACTCGGACTGGCCGCCGCGCTGCTCGTGCTGCTCGCCGTCCTGGTGCTCAGCCTCGGCCTCGGCGCACGGCAGTTGAGCCCCGCCGAGGTCTGGCACGGCCTGGTCGACCGGGCCGCGCCCGGCTACCCGGTGGTGCACCAGATGCGGCTGCCGCGCACCCTGCTCGGCCTGCTGGCCGGCATCGCCCTCGGCCTCGCGGGCGGCGTGATGCAGGCGCTGACCCGCAACCCGCTGGCCGACCCCGGACTGCTCGGCATCAACGCCGGCGCCTCCGCCGCGGTCGCCACCGCCGCCGCCTTCCTCGGCGTCACCTCCTTCGACGGCTACGTCTGGTGGGCGCTGGCCGGCGCCGCCGTCGTCTCGGTGCTGGTCTACGCCGTCGGTGGCGGCCGCGGCGCCACCCCGGCCCGCCTCGCCCTGGCCGGCGCGGCGCTGAACGCCACCCTGTACTCGTACGTCAGCGCCGTGATGCTGCTCGACTCGGCCTCGCTGGACAAGATGCGGTTCTGGACCGTCGGCTCGCTGGCCGGCGCCCAACCCTCCACCGTGGTCGGAGTGTTGCCGTTCATCGCGGTCGGCACGCTGCTCGCCCTGGGCCTGGCCCGCGCGCTGAACGCGCTCGCCCTCGGCGACGACGCGGCCCGCGCCCTCGGCGCCCGCCCCGCGGCGATCCGCGCGGTGGCGATCGTCGCGGTCACCCTGCTGTGCGGCGCCGCCACCGCCGCCTGCGGGCCGATCGTCTTCGTCGGCCTGATGGTCCCTCACCTGGTGCGCGCCCTCACCGGACCCGACCTGCGCTGGCTGCTGCCGTACTGCGCGGTGCTCGCCCCGGTGCTGCTGCTCGGCGCCGACGTGGCCGGCCGGGTGCTCGGCCGGCCCGGCGAACTCCAGGTCGGCATCGTCACCGCCGTCCTCGGCGGACCCTTCTTCCTCTACTTCGCACGCCGCGGGAGGGCCCGGGCATGACGCCGCACCGCCACGTCACCCACCGCCGGAGGACCCGGACATGAGGACGCTCCGCCTGGCGCACTTCTCGCTGCGCTACCGCCCGCGGGCGCTCGCCGTCGTCGTCGCCGCGCTGCTGCTCGCCCTCGCCGTCGCCGTGCTGGCGCTCGGCCGCGGCGACTTCCCGATCGCCCCCGGCGAGGTGCTGCGCACCCTGTTCGGCGGCGGCAGCCCCGCCGAGGACTACATCGTCAACCAGCTGCGGCTGCCCCGGATCGCCACCGCGCTGCTGGTCGGCGCGGCGCTGGCGCTGGCCGGCGCGCTGTTCCAGACCCTGGTGCGCAACCCGCTCGGCAGCCCCGACATCCTCGGCTTCACCCAGGGCGCGGCCACCGGCGCGCTGCTGGTCGTGGTGGCCGGCGGCTCCAGCCTCGCGCTGGCCGGCGGGGCGATCGGCGGCGGCCTGGCCACCGGCGCCGCGATCTACGCGCTCGCCTGGCGCGGCGGCGTCCAGGGCAGCCGGCTGGTGATGGTCGGCATCGGCACCGCCGCGATCCTCACCGGCCTCAACGGCTACCTGCTGACCCGCACTCAGCTCATGGACGCCGCCCGCGCGGTGCTCTGGCTCACCGGCAGCCTGGACGGCCGCGGCTGGGACGACGCGCTGCCGCTGCTGATCGCCCTCGCCGTGCTGGCCCCCGCGGTGCTGCTCGGCTGCGGCCCCGCGCTGCGCGCCCTGGAGCTCGGCGACGACGCCGCGAGCGGTCTCGGGGTGCGCCCCGAGCGGGTCCGGATGGTGCTGCTGGCCGCCGCGGTGCTGCTCGCCTCGCTCGCCGCGGCGGCCGCCGGGCCGGTCAACTTCGTCGCGCTGACCGCCCCGCAGCTGGCCCGCCGGTTCACCCGGGTGCCCGGACCCAACCTGGCCGCCTCGATGTGCACCGGCGGCGCGCTGCTGGTCACCGCCGACTTCACCGCCCAGCACCTGTTCGCCGACCACCAGGCGCCGGTCGGCGTGGTCACCGGCGTACTCGGCGGCGGCTACCTGGTCTGGCTGTTGGCCACCCAGCGCCGGGCCGGCCGGCTGTGAACCCGCTGACCTGCCGCCTGCGCAAGGCCCTGGCCCGGGCCGTCGGCCAGCGTCCCCTCCCCGTCCCGATCGGAGCCCCCATGGCCCAGTCCGCACCCCGCCTGGCCGGCCGCGACCTCACCCTCGCCTACGAGAAGCGCACCATCGCCGAGGGACTCACCGTCGACATCCCCGACCACTCGTTCACCGTCGTGGTCGGCCCCAACGCCTGCGGCAAGTCCACCCTGCTGCGCGCCCTGTCCCGCACCCTCAAGCCGGCCGCCGGGACGGTCCTGCTGGACGGCAGGTCGATCGCCGACCTGCCCGCCAAGCAGGTCGCCCGCACCCTCGGCCTGCTCCCGCAGTCCTCCGTCGCCCCCGACGGCATCACGGTCGCCGAACTGGTCTCCCGCGGCCGCTACCCGCACCAGAGCGTGCTGCGCCAGTGGTCCGCCGAGGACGAGCGGGTGGTCGCCGAGGCGATGGCCGACACCGGCGTCGCCGACCTCGCCGACCGCGCCGTCGACGAACTCTCCGGCGGCCAGCGCCAGCGGGTGTGGATCGCCATGGCCCTCGCCCAGCAGACCCCGCTGCTGCTGCTCGACGAGCCCACCACGTATCTGGACATCGCCCACCAGATCGAGGTGCTCGACCTATGCGCCCGGCTCCACCGCGAGCAGGGCCGCACCCTGGTCGCGGTGCTGCACGACCTCAACCAGGCCGCCCGGTACGCCACCCACCTGGTCGCGCTGCGCGACGGCCGGCTGATCGCGGCCGGACCGCCCGCCGAGGTGGTCACCGCCGACCTGGTCGAGGAGGTGTTCCGGCTGCCCTGCCGGGTCATCCCCGACCCGGAGACCGGCACCCCGCTGGTCGTCCCCACCGCCAACCGCCGCATCAAGGTGGGAGCATGACGGTCGATCAGCCCGGCGAGGTCCGCCGCGACGCGTGGGGCGTGCCCTGGCTGACCGCCGCCGACCCGCTCGAACTCGCCCGGCTGCAGGGCCGCAACGCCGCCGAGGACCGCACCTGGCAGCTGCACGTCGAGCGGCTAAGAGCCGAGGGTCGCTCCGCCGAACTGCTCGGCGCGGGCGAGCTGGAGTGGGACGTCTTCGCCCGGCGGGCCCGGCTCGCCGACACCGCCCGGCGCTGCCACGCCGCCCTCGACGCGGCCACCGCCGCATGGGTCGCCGCCTACGTGGACGGCGTCAACTCCGGCCTCGCGCACGCCTCGTCGCCGCAGTTCGGACAGGCGCGGCCGGAGCCGTGGGAGCCCTGGACGCCGCTCGCGCTGTGGCTCTCGCACCACATCCTGTTCGCCGGCTTCCCCGGCAAGCTGTGGCGCGCCCGGGTCGCCCGGCACCTCGGCGTCGAGCACGCCGAGGCCTTCGCCACCGAGGGCCCCGCCGCCTCCGGCTCCAACGGCTGGCTGATCGCCGGCGAGCGCACCGCCACCGGGCAGCCGCTGATCGCCGGCGACCCGCACCGGTTCGTCGAGGACCCCGGCATCTACCAGCAGGTCCGGCTCTCCTGCCCGGAGTTCGACGTCCTCGGCCTCGCCGTCCCCGGCGTCCCCGGGATCGCCCACTTCGGGCACACCGGCGAGGTCGCCTGGGCGATCACCAACGCCATGGCCGACTACCAGGACCTCTACCGCGAGCGGCTGCGCCGCACCCCCGACGGCCGGCTCCAGGCGCTCGGCCCGGACGGCTGGGCGGACGCCGCTGAGCACACCGAGACCGTGCACGTCCTGGACGGCCCGCCGGTCCGGGTGCGGGTGGTCGAGACCGCCCGCGGCCCGCTGATCGCGGGCGGCCCCGACAGCGCGGCCGAAGCCCTCAGCCTGCGCTACCCGCCGCGGGTGACCGGCGAGTTGGGGTTCGCCGCACTGCCCGCGCTGCTGCGCGCCCGCACCGTCGCCGAGCTGGCCGCCGCCCTCGAACGCTGGGCCGAGCCGGTCAACGTGGTGCTCGCCGCCGACACCCGCGGCGGCCTGCTGCACCGGGTGGCCGGCGCCGTCCCGCTCCGCCCGCGCGCCAACTCGGTGCAGCCGGTGCCCGCCTGGGAGCCCGCGTACGCGTGGCGGGGCTGGGCCGAGCCGCCCCGCGCCGAGGTGCGCGGCACCGCGGTGATGGCCAACCAGCGCGGCCTGGCCGCCCCGCTCGGCATCGAGTTCTCCGCCCCGCACCGGGCCGAGCGGATCGCCGCGCTGCTGGACTCCCGCCCCGTCTGGGACGCCGAACGGCAGGCCGAGATCCACACCGACACCTGGCTCGGCTCCGCCGGCCCGGTCCTCGAACTGCTCGCCACCCTCGACGGGTTGAGCCCCGCCGCCGAGCAGCTGCGGGCCCGGCTGCTGCACTGGGACCGCCGGATGGCCGCCGACTCCGTCGACGCCGCCGCCTACGCGGCCCTGCGCACTGCGCTGGTCCGGGAGTTGGCGCAGCGTCCGGTGCTCGCCGGGCTCGCCGCCGCGCACCCGTACCCGGCGCTGTTCACGCCCTGGCTGGCCCTGCTGCCCAGGATCGGCTACGCCCTGGACGCGCTGATCGCCGAGGACGCGCTCGGCCTCGACCCGGCCGGCGCGCTGCGCGCCGCGCTGGAGCGGACCGCCGACCGGCCGCCCACCGGCACCTGGGGCGAGCACCACCGGCTCGCCCCCTGGCAGGCCCGCCCCGGCACCCCCGACGCCGACTGGCCCGGCCTCGCCGGAGACCACGACTGCGTGCTCGCCACCTCCAGCGTCCCCGGCGTCACCGACCGCTCGGCGCGCGGCCCCGCCGCCCGCTACGTCTGGGACCTCGCCGACCGTGCGAACAGCCGCTGGGTGGTGCCGTTCGGCGCCGCCGGAAACCCCGAAGACCCGCACCACCGCGACCAGTTGACGCACTGGCTGGCCGGTGCGCTGCTGCCCGTGCCGTCCGAGGAGACCCCCTGATGCCCGACACCGCGTACCGCCGGACGATTCCCGGCTTCGGCGAGGTCCGGATCCGCTCGCTCGACCCGGCCGGTGACGCCCCGCTCGTCCACTCCTGGGTCACCCAGGACCGGGCCCGGTTCTGGGGCATGCGCGACCACACCGTCGAGCAGGTCGCGGACATCTACGCCTACGTCGACTCGCTGCCCAGCCACTTCGCCTGGCTGGTGCTGCACGACGACGCTCCCGTCGCGCTGTTCCAGACCTACCGGCCCGAGCACGACCCGGTCGGCGAGTGCTACGAGGTCCGGCCCGGCGACCACGGCGTCCACCTGCTGATCGGCCCGGTCGCCGGCGCCGCCCGGCCCGGCTACACCGCCGTCCTGGTCGGCGTCTTCCTGGGCTTCGTCTTCGCCGACCCCGGCCACCTGCGGATCGTCGCCGAACCCGACGCCCGCAACGACAAGGCCATCGCCCGCCTGCGCCGCACCGGCTTCACCCCCGGCCCGCAGATCGACCTGCCGGACAAGCGCGCCCAGCTGATGTTCATCGACCGGACGGCCGCCGCCGGGCTGCTGATCTGACGCAACGTCAGGCCGGGGACGGGGTGAAGGACCGGCGGTACGCGCCCGGGGTGACCGACAGCGTCCGGGCGAACGCCCGGCGCAGCGCCTCCGCGGTGCCGTAGCCGCAGGTCCGGGCGATCTCCTCGACGCCGTCGCGGCTCTCCTCCAGTCGGCGGCGGGCCGCCTCCAGGCGGACGCCGTCCACGTAGCGGCCGGGCGTCATGCCCACCTCGGCGGTGAACGTCCGGGCGAAGTGCCGGGGCGAGAGCGCGGCCCGGCGGGCCAGCGCGGTCACCGAGAGGTCGTCCGCCGGGTGCTCGGCGATGTACCGCTGGACCTCGCGCAGCGGCTCCCGCTCGGCGAACTGGGCGGTCAGCTGGGTGGAGAACTGCGACTGCCCGCCCGGCCGCCGCAGGAACATCACCAGGTGCCGGGCGACGGCCAGCGCGGCGGCCCGGCCGAGGTCCTCCTCGACCAGCGCCAGTGCCAGGTCGATCCCGGCCGTCACGCCCGCGGAGGTGGAGATCCGGCCGTCCCGGACGTAGATCGGGTCCGGGTCCACCGCGACCTGCGGGTGCCGGACGGCGAGGTCCTCCCAGTGCGCCCAGTGCGTGGTGGCCCGCCGCCCGTCCAGCAGCCCCGCCGCGGCGAGCAGGAACGCCCCGGTGCACACCGAGGCCACCCGCTGTGCGCCGCCCGCGAGTTCGGCGATCCGTGCGACCAGCGCCGGGTCCTCCCGGCGGGCGCCGCGTCCGCCCGGTACCACCAGCGTGTGCGGCGCCCCGGCCGCCGCCAGGTCCCCGTCCGGCAGCAGCCCGAGCCCGCTGCCGGTCCGCACCGGCCCGCCGCCGAGCGACGCGGTGGTGACCCGGTAGCCGCCCGCCAGCGTGAAGACCTCCAACTGGCCCGTCACGTCCAGACTCTGCACGTCCTCGAACAGGACGATCAGCACACTGCGCTGTTCCATGCCGCCAGGCTCCCAGGGCCCGCGGATGGCAGCAATGACGCGGACCCGACGTT
Organism: Kitasatospora sp. NPDC049285; assembly: GCF_040678815.1. NCBI lineage: Bacteria > Bacillati > Actinomycetota > Actinomycetes > Kitasatosporales > Streptomycetaceae > Kitasatospora > Kitasatospora sp. NPDC049285. The sequence goes on from NZ_JBFAQR010000032.1 coordinate 80,655, forward strand.
TCCTGCCACCAGGCGTTCGCGTGAGTCCGCCCTGGCGGGGCCGGCCGATGCTCCTATAGACGTCAAGCGGCAGGCGCGAGGTCGTTTCGAGTGATTCGTGCGGCTGCTGTGCTGGTGAGCGCGCGGTAGACCTCTCGTGC
>NZ_JBFAQR010000033.1:0-77289 GCF_040678815.1 Kitasatospora sp. NPDC049285
TGTCGTACGCGGTCGAGCCGGTCTCGGCGGTGTCGATGTGCAGCCAGAAGCTGAAGGTCGCCTTGCAGCCGGCCGGGATGGTGACGGTCTGCGAGGCGGTGTCGGTGTGGGCGGAGCCGTAGCCGTCCATCCAGGCCTTCCAGGAACCGCTGTGGGCGGCCTCGGAGGTGGAGTTGTCGACCACGCCGGAGGTGGTGGTCCACGGGGCGGCGGTGCCGGTCTCGAAGCCCGCGTTGCCGAGCAGCTGCGCCGGGGTGCAGGTGCCGCCGGTGCCGGACACGGTCCAGCTGAAGGTGGCGGAGCCGGCGGCGCCGGTGGTGTCGGTCGCGGTGACCGTGACGGTGTAGGTGCCGGCGGCGGTCGGGGTGCCGGTGATCTTGCCGGTCGACGAGATCGCCAGGCCGGCCGGCAGGCCGGAGGCGGTGTAGGTCAGGGTCTGGCCGGACGCGCTGTCAGTGGCGCTGACCTGCAGGCTGACCGCCGTGCCGGTGGTGCCGGTCTGGCTGCCCGGGTTGGTGACGGTCACGGTGTTGCCGCCGGTGCTGGTGCCCAGCAGCGCGTTGGTCAGGCCGTCGGCGATCGGGGTGCCCCAGCCGGTGACCTGGTCGTAGCCGGCCTTGGTGGAGAAGTCCTGGTTGGCGCCGGAGGTGACGTCGTGGAAGGCGGAGCCGTAGCTGCTGCCGTTGGCCAGGGCGTACAGCTTCGGGTTGGCCTCGCCGAGCACCGGCTTGGCGGCCGCGGCGGCCTTCTGGTTGAACAGCGCGGCGTAGCCGGACCACAGCGGGGCCGCGGCGGAGGTGCCGCCGTAGACCTGCCAGCCGGCGCTGGTGCTGCCCTGGGTGTAGATCGCGAAGCCGGAGGCCGGGTCGGCGTTGGAGGAGACGTCCGGGACGGTGCGCTGGGTGCCGCTGATCCCGGTGCCGGTCTGCCAGCTGGGCTTGGCGAACTGGGTGGAGGTGCCGCCGCCGGCGGTGCTCCAGGCGCTCTCGGAGCTGTAGGTGGTGCCGCTCACCTTGAGGTTGGTGCCGCCGACGCCGGTGTTGTACGGGCTGGAGGCCGGGAAGTCGACCGCCTTGACGGAGGAGCCGGAGGTGGAGCGGGTGCAGTCCCGGGAGCCGTCGTCGCCGGAGGCCGAGAAGATCGAGATGCCCTGGGCGGCGGCCTGCTTGAAGGAGTTGTTCACCGCGGTCATCGAGGACGCGGTGGTGTCCGGCTCGCAGGAGCCCCAGGAGATGGAGATGACCGAGACCCGGTTGTCGGCGACGATCTTGGCCGCCATGTCGATCTCGCCCTGGTCGCTGTTGGGGGCCTCGTAGACCAGCTGGGTCGCCTTGGGGGCGACGCCGCGGACGATCTCGCTGTCCAGCTCGACCTCGCCCTGGCCCTGGCCGGGCTTCGAGTCGTAGTTGGCGCCGTCCACCGAGACGGTGCTCACCGCCGGGCCGGACAGGCCGAACTGGCTGTCGTAGGTGGAGAGGTTGGTGCTCTTGTAGCCGTCGAACTCCCACAGCGCCACGGTGGTGCCGGTGCCGTCCGCGCCCAGCTGGTTCAGCCGGTACGCGCCGTCGTAGGTCGCCGGGCCGAAGCCGCTCGGGGTGGCCATCGGGGTCGCCGCGGACGGCTTGGCCAGGCGGGTGGTGCGCACGGTGTGGTCGCTGAGGCCGCTGACGCCCTCCACCACACCGGCCAGCGCGGACGGCACCGAGGCGGCGCCGTCGTTGGCGAAGAACGCCCGGCCGCCCTGCTGCGGGTCGGTGTAGGTCGACTCGTGGGTGCCGAAGGCCTGCGCGATCTTGGCGGCGGGGCCGCTGGCGTCCACCACCTGGCGGTTGCCGCTGACCGCGGTGACCTTCAGGCCCTGGGCGGCCAGGTAGGCGCGGACCTGGTCGACGTCGGCCTGGGTCGGGCCGAACTTCTCGGTGAACTGAGCGGGCGTCAGGTAGTGCCCGAACTCGACGGAGCCGGGGGTGCTCACCGCCGTCAGGAACCGGTCCAGCTCGGCGGTGTTGCGCAGCTTCAGGTTGACCGCCACGGATATCTCGCGGTCCGCCGGGAGGTCTCCCTGCTTCTGCGAGCGGGCCACCGCCGGGGTCACGGTCTGCGGCAGCGCCACCCGGGCGGCGGCGGCGTTGGGGGTCGGCGCCGCCTGGGCGGTGCCGACGCCCAGGGAGACAACGGTCAGGGGCAGCACGGCAAGTGCCGCGGCAAGGGCGAGCGAGCGGGGTCGCACGGGCTCCTCCGGAAATCTGGGGGCGTTCCGGTTGGTCGAAAACGCTCGCCAGAATCTCTCAGAGAACTCCCAGGAATAGACCCATGCCTGAGCAATTGCTTACTAAAAAACAGTCAACTGTGGAACGGGAAAGCCATTAACTGAATGCGCGGCCGAACTCACTGAATGGCGGGGCGGCCCAGCCAGCGGCTCAGCGCCGCCCGCAGCTCCCCGCGGGTCGGGTCGACGCAGGCCCACGCCGCGTAGCCGTCCGGGCGGACCAGCAGCACGGTGTCCCGCAGCTTGCCGTGCGGGTCGGCGGGGGCGGCCGTCACCACCCGCTCCGGCCAGGAGTCCGCGACCGACAGCTCGTCGTTGCTGATCAGCACGAACTGGCCGCCGCGCAGCGCCTCGTGGAGCCGCGACGGGCCGCCGGGCACGTCCACCGCGAGCCGCAGGTCCGGCAGCCGGCGGCCGGCCAGCGGGTGCGAGCCCTTGTCGGCCGGGTAGGAGAAGGCGATCCCGGAGACCTGCTTGGCGCCCAACTCGGCCAGCGGGCCCACGTGTCCGGAGACCGTGCTGAGCGCGGAGCGCAGCGCTCTGGCCGGAGCGTGCTGGGCCTGGGCGAGCCGCACCAGCGCGCCGGAGCTGCGCAGCACCGCCCGGCCCACCGGGTGCCGCTCGGTCTGGTAGGTGTCCAACAGGGCGTCAGGAGACCAGCCGCGCAGCACCGCGGCCAGCTTCCAGCCCAGGTTGGCGGCGTCCTGCAGGCCGGTGTTCATGCCCTGGCCGCCGGCCGGGGAGTGGCAGTGCGCGGCGTCGCCGGCCAGGAAGACCCGGCCGGAGCGGTAGGTCGGCGCCTGCCGCTCGTCGCTGTGGAAGCGGGAGGTCCAGCGGGCGTCGTGCAGCCCGTAGTCCTCGCCCATCACCTCCCGCACCAGGTCGGCGAGTTCGGCCAGCACCACGGGCTCGGAGTCGGCCACCTGGCGGTTGCGGTCCCAGCCGATCACCCGGAACCAGCCGTCGCCGAACGGTGCGAGGAAGGCGAAGCCGGCCTCGCCGGCGCCCGCGGTCAGCGGCTCCTCCGGCTCCCGCTCCAGGCGGACGTCGGCCAGCATCACCGAGCGCACCACCGACTCGCCGGGGAACGGGATGCCCAGCAGGTCGCGCACCGTGGAGCGCACGCCGTCCGCGCCGACCGCGTACCGGGCCCGCAGGGACTGCTCGCCCGCGGTCAGCGTGACGCCCCCGGCGTCCTGCCGAAGACCCGTCACCTCGGCTCCGCGGCGCAGCTCCACGCCCGCCTTCAGGGCCCGCTCGCGCAGCACCCGCTCGGTCTGCGACTGCGGGGTGACCAGTACGAACGGGAACCGGCTGGGCAGGCCCGCCAGGTCGACCCGCAGCCGTCCGAAGACCCGCAGCGAGGGCATCACCTGCCCGGTGGCGATCAGTTCGTCGGCCAGGCCGCGGGCGTCCAACTGCTCCAGGGTGCGGGCGTGCACCGCGAAGGCGCGGGTCAGGTTGGACTCCTCCGCGCGCTTCTCGAGCAGGACCACCCGCAGGCCGGCCGCAGCCAGGTCGCCGGCCAGCAGCAGGCCGGTCGGACCGGCTCCGACCACCAGCACGTCGCAGTCGAACTCCATCTCGGACATCCGTGTCTCCCGTCGTCGTCCCGTCGTCACCAGAGCGGAGTCCGCGGCGGCCCGGGTTCTCAGCGCGCTCTCAGACTGCCATCATCGCGGGCCCATCAGGGGCTGTGAACCTCCTTTCCATGACACAGCCAGCGATGCGCCGACCCGCCCGGCTCGACCCGGCGGCCGACGGACGGAGCCCGGCGCCCACCACCGTGAAAACCCGTCTGGTGGAGGTCGTCGTACCCGTCTACAACGAGCAGCACTCGCTGGAGCGCTGCGTCCGTGAGCTGCACGCCTATCTGTCCGAGACCTTTCCGTACGACTACCTGATCACCGTGGCGGACAACGCCTCGGTGGACGGGACCTGGGAGGTGGCCACCCGGCTCGCCGAGCAGATCCCGCAGGTGCGCGCCGTCCACCTCGACCTCAAGGGCCGCGGCCGGGCGCTGCGGCACGTGTGGGGCAGCAGCGAGGCCGACGTGGTGGCGTACATGGACGTCGACCTGTCCACCGGGCTGGAGGCGTTCCTGCCGCTGGTCGCGCCGCTGCTGTCCGGGCACAGCGACCTGGCGATCGGCAGCCGGCTGCACCGCGGCTCGGCGGTGGTGCGCGGCCCCAAGCGGGAGTTCATCTCCCGCACCTACAACTTCCTGCTGCGCGCCACCATGGCGGCGAAGTTCTCCGACGCCCAGTGCGGCTTCAAGGCCGGCCGCACCGAGGTGGTGAAGCGGCTGCTGGACGAGGTCGAGGACAACGCCTGGTTCTTCGACACCGAACTGCTGCTGCTCGCCGAGCGCTCCGGCCTGCGCATCCACGAGGTCCCGGTGGACTGGGTGGACGACCCGGACAGCCGGGTGGACATCGTCCGCACCGCGCTGGACGACCTGAAGGGCATGGCCCGGGTGGCCCGGCGCAGCCTGGCGGGGACCGGCCGGGTCGAGCTTCCGGAGAGGGTGCGGCAGGCGCAGGTGCCGCTGGGGCTCGGCTGGCAGGCCGTCAGCTTCGCGGTGATCGGCGGCCTGTGCACGCTGGCGTACGTCCTGCTCTACCTGCTGCTGCGGCAGGCGGTGCCGGCGCTGCTCGCCAACGCGCTGGCGCTCGGCGTGACGGCCGTCTTCAACACCGCCGCCAACCGGCGCTTCACCTTCGGCGTGACGGGCCGTCAGGACGCGCTGCGACACCAACTGGAGGGCGGGATGGCCTTCCTGGTGGGCCTGGCGCTGACCAGCGGCGCGGTCGGGGCGCTGCACTGGCTGCGCCCGGGGTCCGGGCACGGCGTGGAACTCGGCGTGCTGGTGGCGGCGAACGCGCTGGCCACCCTGGTGCGCTTCGTGCTGCTGCGGGTGTGGGTGTTCAACCCGCGGCGGCCCTGAGGCACTCGGCTCTGGGGCGCCCGGCCCTGAGGCGCCCACTGACCGGCCGGAGGCCCGGAACCGTTGTGGGACGGTTCCGGGCCTCCGGTCACTGCGGTGCGGGTGCGACTACTTGCGGATCTCGATGGTGCGGAACCGGCTCGCGACGAACGCGCCGTCGCAGTACGCGGCGTTGGCGGCCGGGTTGGCGCCGGTGCCGTGCAGGTCGGAGAAGGCGGCGGTCTGGTTGACGTACACCCCGCCGGTCAGGTTGAGCGAGAGCGAGACGCCGGAGTCGAGGCAGGCCTCGATCAGCGCGTCCTCCACCGCCGGGTCGGTGGTGTAGGCGCCCGCGGTCATCGCGCCGTGCTCGGCGGTGGTGCGGCGCAGCAGTTCGACGGCGGCGGCGGTGTCGGCCACCGCGACGGCGAAGGCGACCGGGCCGAAGCACTCGGCGAGGAAGACCGCGCGGTCGTCCGGCTTGTCGGCGTCGGCCTTCACCAGCGCGGGGGTGCGGATGGTCGCGCCGGGGAACTCGGCGGAGGCCACCACCCGCGGGGCGAGGGCGAGTTCGCCGAACTCGCCGCCCGCGGCGGCGGCGCTGCGGCCGAGCACCGCGGGGTTGACCACGGCGCCGAGGATGGCGGACGCCCGGGCGTCGTCGCCGAGCAGGCCGTCGATCGCCGCGGCGAGGTCGGCGACCACCTCGTCGTAGGAGCGCTCGCCCTGGTCGGTGGTGATGCCGGTGCGCGGGATCAGCAGGTTCTGCGGGGTGGTGCACATCTGGCCGCTGTACAGGCTGAGCGCGAAGGCCAGGTTGCCGAGCATGCCGCGGTAGTCGTCGGTGGAGTCGATGACGACCGTGTTGACGCCGGCCTTCTCGGTGTAGACCTGGGCCTGCCGGGCGTGCTCCTCGAGCCAGTCGCCGAAGCCGGTGGAGCCGGTGTAGTCGATCAGCTTCACCTCGGGGCGCACGGCCAGCACCTGGGCGATCGAGGAGCCCTCGTGCTCGGCGGCCAGGCACACCAGGTTCGGGTCGAAGCCCGCCTCGGCCAGCACCTCGCGGGCGATCCGCACGGTCAGCGCCAGCGGCAGCACGGCCCGCGGGTGCGGCTTGACCAGCACGCCGTTGCCGGTGGCCAGCGAGGCGAACAGGCCCGGGTAGCCGTTCCAGGTCGGGAAGGTGTTGCAGCCGATCAGCAGCGCGGTGCCGCGCGGCACCGCGGTGAACTCCTTGGTCATGCTGAGCGGTTCGCGCTTGCCCTGGGGCTTGGTCCACTGCGCGGAGCGCGGCAGCCGGACCTGCTCGGCGTACGCGTAGGCGACCGCCTCCAGCCCGCGGTCCTGGGCGTGCGGGCCGCCGGCCTGGAACGCCATGCCGTAGGCCTGGCCGGTGGTGTGCATCACCGCGTTCGCGAACTCGTGCGAGCGGGCGTTGATCCGGCCCAGGATCTCCAGGCAGACCGCCGCGCGGGCGGCCGGGCCGGCCTTCGCCCACGCCGGGCGGGCCGCCTCCAGCGCGGCGAACAGCGCGTCCGGCTCGGCGTGCGGGTAGCTGACGCCCATCTCGATGCCGTACGGCGAGGCCTCGCCGGTCACCGGCTCACCGCCGCCGGGGTGCCCGGGCAGCGCGAACTCGCGGCCCAGCACCGCCTCGAAGGCGGCCTTCCCGTCGGCGGGGGCGCTCTCCCCGTACGCCTTCGGGAACTCCGGGTACGGCGACCAGTAGTCGCGGTCCGCGATCGCGGCGAGTGCGCGGTCGAGGGTGTCCTGGTGACGGGCGGTCAGTTCGGCGACCGTCGGGGTGGGGGTCGCAGCAGCCATGGTGCGCTCCTCATAGGGGCGGGGCGGGACACACCTCAGAGTAACCGAACGATCGGTCGGGGCAAGGGCCCGTGGCCGATCCGATCTCCGCGCGCCGGTGCGCCCCGCGTGATCGCGGTCTACGGAATGCCCAGCTCGAACAGGACGTACCCCGCGTACCAGCCGGAGGCGGCCGCCGTGACGCCCATGACCACCGCCAGCGAGGGCAGCGACAGCCGCTTGAGCGCCACCGCGATCGGCAGGAAGAGCGGGAAGCAGGGCAGCAGGTAGCGCGAGGTGTTGCCGAAGATCTGCTGGCTGCCGAGCACCAGGACCACGGTGACCAGCGTGTAGACCACCAGGAAGGCCGGCGGGCGCAGCCGGATCAGCAGGAAGACCAGGATCGGCAGGGCGAACACCAGCAGCAGCGCGATCAGGTCCTCGGTGGGGTAGCCGAAGATGTAGTCGTGGTGGCCGAGCAGCAGGTTCTTCACCACGTTCTGGGAGTGCTTGCCCCAGTCGAAGAAGTGCAGCCAGGCGCCGCGCTGCAGCTCGAAGTAGGCGGTCCAACTGCCCATCCGCCAGCTCGCCCAGGCGATGTAGCCGGCGAAGCCGAGCGGGGCGATCAGCAGCGCGGTGAGCGGTCCGGCCACCCCGTCGCGGCGGCGCACCAGCGCGGTCAGCGCGGCCACCCCGATCGCGGCGGCCAGCGCCGCCGAGGTCGGCCGGTTGAGCCCGGCGACGAAGGCGGTCACGCCCGCGGCCAGCCAGTTGCGGGTCAGGACGAAGTAGCAGGCCCAGGCGGCCAGCGCGACGAACAGCGAGTCCGAGTAGACCGCCCACTCCACGCCGGAGCCGGGAAACAGGCCCCACACCCCGGCCGCGATCACCGCGGCCCGCCGCCCGGCCAGCAGCTTGGTCACCGCGTAGATGCCCGCGGCGGCGACGAACGAGGAGACCACCGAGACGAACACGCCCGCCCCGAAGGTGCCCAGGCCCGTCACCGCGGAGACCAGCTTCATCAGGCCCGGGTAGAGGGGGAAGAAGGCGACCGAGTTCTGTTCCAGCGTCCACGGCCCGCTGGAGGACGGCAGCAGCTTCGGGTCGTAGCCGTTCGCGGCGACCTGCTGGTACCACCAGCCGTCCCAGCCGCCCATCACGTCCCAGGTGTGGGCGCCGCCGCCGAACCGGTGCGGCTTGGTCAGGTACTCGCCCGACCAGGACAGCAGCCACATGAACACCGTGAACGCGATCAGCCGCACGGCCCCGAACACCGCCAGTGCCGGACCGTACTCCCGCGCCGTGCGCCGGGCCCACTCCCGCGCTCCCTCGCGCGGGACGTCCCCCCTCGGCGGCACGTCGGGACGCTCGGCCACCTCGGTGTCGGGGCTTGCTGCCATCGCCATCAGGTCCTGTCTGAGTGTCGGCCCGCCGCCGGGCCCGCCCGGAATTCCCGGGCGAGCCTACGGTACGCAGTAGTGGTCTGTACCTGACGGGACACCCGCTGGTTAAACTCCCACCACCGGACGGCCACCACCCCCATGCGGCGGGAGAACCCGATGAGCACTGCGGACCAGGACGCCACCGTCCTGTCGGTCGTGGTCCCCATGTACAACGAGCAGGACGCGCTGCCCGCGCTCGTCGCCCGGCTGCGCCCGGTGCTCGACGGGATCGGTGAAAGGTACGAGGTGGTCGCCGTCGACGACGGCAGCGCCGACAAGACCGCCGCGCTGCTGCGCGACCTGGCCGCCGACTGGCCCGAGCTGCGGATGGTCCGGCTGCGCCGCAACAGCGGCCACCAGGCCGCGCTCACCGCCGGCCTGCACCGCGCCGTGGGCCGCTACGTGGCCAGCATCGACGCCGACCTGCAGGACCCGCCGGAGAAGATCCCGGAGATGCTGGAACTCGCCCGCCGCGACGGCCTGGACATCGTCTACGGCGTGCGCGAGGACCGCTCCACCGACACCGGTTTCAAGCGGTACACCGCCGCCGCCTACTACTGGCTGATCCGCCGCCTGGTGGGCCGTCAGGTCCCCTCGCACGCCGGGGACTTCCGGCTGCTGAGCCGCGAGGCGGTCGAGGCGCTCAAGGAACTCCCCGACCAGCAGCGGGTCTACCGGCTGCTGGTGCCCTGGCTGGGCTTCCCCAGCGGCGAGGTCCGCTACGTCCGCGAGGAGCGGGTGGCCGGCAGCACCAAGTACCCGCTGACCAAGATGGTCCGGCTCGCGCTGGACTCCATCACCGGCTTCTCCGCCGCCCCGCTGCGGCTGGCCACCTGGCTGGGCACCGTCGCCTTCTTCACCTGCCTCGGGCTGCTCGCCTTCTGCCTGATCGTGTACCTGGCCGGCAGCACCGTGCCCGGCTGGACCTCGCTCTTCGCCGGCGTGCTGTTCATCGGCGCGGTGCAGCTGATCTGCGTCGGCCTGCTCGGCGAGTACGTGGCCCGGATCTACACCGCGGTGCAGTCCCGGCCCGCGTACTTCGTCGCCGAGGACACCGCCGCCGACCGCGGCTGAACCCCGGCCCCGGAGGCCCACCCCCTCCGGGGCGGGCCTCCGGGGCGCCGGGGATACTCGTGACCATGGCCGACCACTCCGCGCGCACCGCCTACACCGTCGACTCGCTGCTCGCCGTCACGGTGCGGGTCTTCAACGAGCGCGGCTACGACGGCACCTCGATGGAGGACCTGTCGCGGGCCGCCGGGATCTCCAAGTCGTCGATCTACCACCACGTGCGCGGCAAGGAAGAACTGCTGCGCCTCGCCGTCGGCCGGGCCCTGGACGCGCTGTTCGCCATCCTCGACGAGCCGGCCGCCGCCGAGGGCCGCCCGGTCGACCGCCTGGAGCACGTGGTGCGCCGCACCGCGGAGGTGCTGCTCGCCGAACTCCCGTACGTGACCCTGCTGTTGAGGGTGCGCGGGAACACCGCCACCGAACTCTGGGCGCTCGAGCGGCGGCGCGACTTCGACCACCGGGTGGCCGAGCTGGTCCGCGAGGCGGCCGCGGCCGGCCAGTTGCGCGCGGGCCTGGAGCCCCGGCTGGCCACCCGGCTGCTGTTCGGCATGATCAACTCGGTGGTGGAGTGGTACCGCCCCGGCCAGCGCGACACCGACGGCCTGCCCGACGCGGTGGTCCGGCTGGCCTTCGACGGGCTGCGCGCCCAGGACTGAGGCCGGTCCTCAGCGCTCGTCCGGCGGCACCTGGTCGGTCTCCTCGAAGACCAGCATGGTCTGCGTGCTCAGCACCTGCGGGATCGACTGGATGCTGCCCAGCACCAGCTCGCGCAGCGCCCGGTTGTCCGCGGTGTGCACCAGCATCAGCACGTCGAAGTCCCCGCCGACCAGCGCGATGTGCGCCACGCCCGGCAGCTGCAGCAACTGGTCGCGCACCGTCCGCCAGGAGTTCTGGACGATCTTCAGGGTGATGTAGGCGGAGGCGCCCTGGCCGGCCTTCTCGTGGTCCACCCGGGCGGTGAAGCCGCGGATCACCCCGTCCTCGACCATCCTGGAGATCCGGGCGTACGCGTTCGCCCGGGACACGTGCACCCGCTCGGCCACCGAGCGGATCGAGGCGCGACCGTCCTGCCGCAGCAGCCGCAGGATCGACCGGTCGACTCGGTCGAGTCTGGACACCTGTTCAGCCGACATGGCCCCCCATCCCTCGTGATTGGACGTGCTGACCCCAGCAGACCGCCCGTGCGGCCGATTGTCCACCGTCTTGACGCAGATATGGTCAAGGTGAACAGACGACCGAACAATCGGTAGGGAGCCCCCACCACCCCGGAGGTGCCCGAGATGACCGTTCTCGACCACAGAGACCAGGCCGACCACGCGTCCGTGCCCGGCTGGCTGCCCGGTGCCACCGCGCCGCGCACCGACCCCGCTCCCCTGCTGCCCGACGCAGCGCCCTTCCGCGTGCTGGGCACACCCGCCGCCGACAAGGCCGACCCCGAGCTGCTCCGCGAGCTGTACCGCCGGCTGGTGGCCGGCCGCCGCTACAACCAGCAGGCCACCACCCTCACCAAGCAGGGCCGGCTCGCCGTCTACCCGGCCTCCACCGGCCAGGAGGCCTGCCAGGTGGCCGCGGCACTCGCCCTGCGCGAAGACGATTGGCTCTTCCCCAGCTACCGGGACACCCTCGCGGTGGTCGCGCGCGGCGTCGACCCGCTGCAGGCGCTCACCCTGCTGCGCGGCAACGCCCACACCGGCTACGACCCGCGCGCCACCCGCACCGCCCCGCTCTGCACCCCGCTCGCCACCCAGGCCCCGCACGCGGTGGGCCTCGCGCACGCCGCCCGGCTGGCCGGCGACGACACCGTGGCCCTGGCCCTGCTCGGCGACGGCGGCACCAGCGAGGGCGACTTCCACGAGGCGCTGAACTTCGCCGCGGTGCTGCACGCCCCGGTGGTCTTCCTGGTGCAGAACAACGGCTACGCCATCTCCGTCCCGCTCACCCGGCAGTCCGCCGCGCCGACCCTCGCCCACAAGGCGGTCGGCTACGGCCTGCCCGGCCGGCTGGTCGACGGCAACGACGCCGCCGCGGTGCACCAGGTGGTCTCCGAGGCGGTCGAGCGGGCCCGCCAGGGCGGCGGCCCGACCCTGGTCGAGGCGCTCACCTACCGGATCGAGGCGCACACCAACGCCGACGACGCGACCCGCTACCGGCACGAGGAGGAGGTCGCCGCCTGGCGCGAGCACGACCCGATCCGGCTGCTGGAGGCGGCGCTGCGCGAGCGCGGCCTGTTCGACGAGCAGCTCGCCGCGGGCGCCGCCGAGGAGGCCGAGGCGCTGGCCGCCCGGATGCGCGCCGAGTTCCACGCCGACCCCGAGCTGGACCCGACGGCGCTGTTCGCGCACGTCTACGCCGAGCCCACCCAGCAGCTGCGCGAGCAGGCCGCCCAGCTGGCCGCCGAACTCGCCGCCGAGGCCGAGGTGCACCCCCGATGACCACCGCCACCCGCAACCAGTCCGGCACCCGCACCGGCACCATGGCCCAGGCGCTCAACGCCGCACTGCGCGACGCGATGCGCGCCGACCGGGCCGTGACCGTGCTCGGCGAGGACGTCGGCACCCTCGGCGGGGTCTTCCGGATCACCGACGGCCTGGCCGCCGAGTTCGGCCCCGACCGCTGCCTGGACACCCCGCTCGCCGAGGCCGGCATCCTCGGCACCGCCGTCGGCATGGCGATGTACGGCCTGCGCCCGGTGGTCGAGATGCAGTTCGACGCCTTCGCCTACCCGGCGCTGGAGCAGCTGTTCTCGCACGTCGCCAAGATGCGCAACCGCACCGCCGGCAAGCTGCCGCTGCCGATCACCGTCCGGGTCCCGTACGGCGGCGGGATCGGCGGCGTCGAGCACCACAGCGACGCCTCCGAGGCGTACTACGCGCACACCCCCGGCCTGCACGTGGTCACCCCGGCGACCGTCGAGGACGCGTACGGGCTGCTGCGCGAGTCGATCGCCTCCGACGACCCGGTGGTCTTCCTGGAGCCCAAGCGCCTCTACTGGGGCAAGGCCGAGTGGGACCCGGCGGTCGGCGTCGAGCCGATCGGGAAGGCGGTGCTGCGCCGGCCGGGCAGCTCGGCGGTGCTGATCACCTACGGGCCCTCGCTGCCGGTCTGCCTGGAGGCCGCCGAGGCGGCCCGGGCGGAGGGCTGGGACCTGGCGGTGCTGGACCTGCGCAGCCTGGTGCCGTTCGACGAGGCCACCGCCTGCGAGGTGGTCCGCTCGGTGGGCCGCGCCGTGGTGGTGCACGAGGCCACCGGCTTCGGCGGGGCGGGCGCGGAGATCGCCGCCCGGCTGACCGAGAAGTGCTTCCACCACCTGGCGGCGCCGGTGCTGCGGGTCACCGGTTTCGACATCCCGTACCCGCCGCCGATGTTGGAGCACCACCACCTGCCCGGGGTGGACCGGATCCTGGACGCCGTCGCCAGGCTCCAGTGGGAGGAGTGATGGCGATGCCGGTGGTCCGCGAGTTCACGCTGCCCGACCTCGGTGAGGGACTCACCGGGGCCGAGGTGGTGCGCTGGATGGTCGAGGTCGGCGAGGTGATCGCCGTCGACCAGCCGGTGGTGGAGGTGGAGACCGCCAAGGCCGTGGTCGAGGTGCCCTGCCCGTACGGCGGCGTGGTCACCGCCCGGTACGGCGAGGTCGGCACCGAGATCCCGGTCGGCGCGCCGCTGGTGACCGTCGCGGTCGCCGCCGCGCCCGGCGACGCGCCCGCGCCCGAGGTGGAGCGCCCGCTGGTCGGCTACGGGGTCGCCGAGACCCGCCGGGCCGGCCGCCGCCGGGTGGTGCCCGGGGCTGCCGTCGCGGTGGCTCCCCCCGCGCCGGTGGAGCAGCCGCCCGCTCCGGTGGCGAAGGCCCCCGGGGTGGTCGCGGTGATCTCGCCGCTGGTGCGCCGGATCGCCCGGGAGCACGGCCTCGACCTGGCCGCGCTGGCGGGCAGCGGGCCGGACGGGCTGATCATGCGCCGGGACGTCGAGGCGGCGGTCCGGCACACCGCGGTCGCTCCGGCGCCGACGGTTTCACGTGAAACCGTCGCCTCCGAGGCCCTCGACGGGGAGCTGATCCCGCTGCGCGGGCTGCGCCGCACCGTCGCGGAGAAGCTGACCCGCAGTCACCAGGAGATCCCCGCCGCGACCTGCTGGGTGGACGCCGACGCCACCGAGCTGATGGCGCTGCGCGCGCAGCTCAACCGTGCGCCCGGGCCGAAGGTGAGCGTGCTGGCGCTGCTGGCCCGGATCTGCGTGGCCGCCCTGGGTCGCTTCCCGGAGCTGAACTCCAGCGCGGGCCCCGACGGCATCCGCCGCCACCGCGCCGTCCACCTGGGCTTCGCGGCGCAGAGCGAGCGCGGCCTGGTGGTGCCGGTGGTGCGGGACGCCCAACTGCTGGACACCGAGCGGCTGACGGTGGAGCTGGCCCGGCTGACCGAGGCGGCCCGGGCCGGGAAGCTCACCCCGGCCGAGCTGACCGGCGGGACCTTCACCCTGAACAACTACGGCGTGTTCGGGGTGGACGGCTCCACGCCGATCCTCAACCACCCGGAGGCGGCGATGCTCGGGGTCGGCCGGATCACCCCCAAGCCGTGGGTGCACCAGGGCGAGTTGGCGGTCCGTCAGGTCACGCAGCTGTCCTTCACCTTCGACCACCGGGTCTGCGACGGCGGCACCGCGGGCGGCTTCCTGCGCTTCGTCGCGGACTGCGTGGAGCAGCCCGGCCTGCTGCTGCGCGGCCTGTAGGGCGGGCAGCGGTCGTCACCTTGCGTGGTCGTACGGCCGCGCAAGGTGGGGAGGGCCCGCGAGATTAGCGCGTGAACGGTGTCGGTGTCCGGTCTTCGCGTGATTTGTCGGATGAGCTGTGCGGGCGTGCCAATGTGCTGAAGGCGTCAGCAGATTGGTCGACCGGAAGCGAAACGATTCTCTTGGGTACTCGTCAGATCGCGCTGAAGAGCAGGTCGCTGAAGGTCAGGGCGGGCCATGGCTCGGCAGCGGCCGCCGCCGTCCCCGGGTTGGCGGCCGTCCCGGCCGCTTCCTCCGCCGCCGGTCCGGAGCCGGCCGCCGAACCGGAGCCCGCCACAGGTCCGCCGCCCGCGGCCGGGCCGGAGGCCGCCGACCGGCCGGAGCCCACCACCGGGCCGGAGCCCGCCGCGGGTTCGGCTGCCGCGGGTTCGGCCGCCAAGGCTTCGCTGCCCGTGGAGCCGCAGCCGGAGCCGCAGCTACAGCCCGAGCCGCAGCCCGGTGCCGTGGTGCCCGCGCGGGTGCCGACCGGGCCGGTGATCCCGGCGAAACCGACCCGGCCGCCGACCGTGCCCGCGCCGAGCCTGCCGGACGGGGCGCCGGGGCCGTCGTTCCAGCCGCTCTTCCCGACCGCGCCCGGACTGAACTGGGCGGGTCCCGGCGACAGTTGGTCGCAGGCCTGGGCGCTGGAGACGCTGGCCGAGACGCCCGTGCAGCCGGTGGCGCCGGTGGTGGAGCCGGCCGCCGAGCAGGCGCCGACCGCGGAGGACGTGGCGCTGATCCGGGCCACCCTGGCGGTGGTCGAGCCGGTCGCGGACCGGGCGACCGCGCACTTCTACGCGCTGATCTTCGTCCACCACCCCGAGGTGCGGGCGCTGTTCCCGGCCGCCATGGACGTGCAGCGCGACCGGCTGTTCCGGGCGCTGCTGATGGCGGCGGCCAGCGCCGACGACCCGGCGGGGCTGCGCGAGTACCTGGGCCACCTGGGACGCGGGCACCGCAAGTACGGGACGCTGACCGGGCACTACGGGCCGGTCGGCGAGTGCCTGGTGGCGGCGCTGGCCCGGTACGGCGGCAGCGGGTGGGACGAGCGGACCGAGCTGGCCTGGCGGCGGGTCTACGGGCTGGTCTCCCGGATCATGATCGAGGCGGCCGAGGAGGCGGCGCTGGCCACCCCGCCGTGGTGGCAGGCCGAGGTGGTGGCGCACCGTCAGGCCACGCCCGAGGTGGCGGTGCTGACGCTGCGGCCGGACCAGGCGTACCCGTTCCGGGCCGGGCAGTACACCGCGGTGGAGACGCCGTGGTGGCCGCGGGTGTGGCGGCACTTCTCGTTCGCCGCCGCGCCGCGGCCGGACGGGCTGCTCACCCTGCACGTGAAGGCGGTGCAGGCGGGCTGGGTGAGCAACGCGCTGGTGCACCGGGCCCGGCCGGGCGACGTGCTGCGGCTCGGACCGGCGGCGGGCGGCATGGTGCTGGACCACGCGGCCGGGCGGAACCTGCTCTGCCTGGGCGGCGGCACCGGGATCGCGCCGATCGCGGCACTGGTCGAGGAGGTCGCGGAGCACGGCGCCGACGGCCGCAAGGTGGAGGTGTTCTACGGGGCGCGGCGCGCCGAGGAGCTGTACCAGCTGGCCGGGTTGCGCGAGCTGGCCGCGCGGCACCCGTGGCTGACGGTGCGTCCGGTGGTCTCCGAGCAGTCGGTCGCGCCGGGCGAGGCGCTGGCCGGGGAGCTGCCCGAGGTGGTGGCCAGGTACGCGCCGTGGCACGGCTTCGAGGCGTACCTGAGCGGGCCGCCCGCCATGGTCCGGCGCGGGGTGGCGGCCCTGCGCCGGTCCGGTGTGGCGGCCGGGTCGGTCCACCACGACCTGGTGGGGGACCTGGCCTGACGCCGGGTCAGGCCAGGTCCTGGGCGAGCAGGGCGCGGACGCCCTCGATGTTCGCGGCGAGGTAGGCACGCAGGCTGGGAGGGACCACGTTGACCGAGGTGACGCCTTCGCGGGTGAACGGCACCCGGACGATCCGGTACTCGCCGTTGGGCTGCTCCACCTCGGGGCCGTGCCGGCGGGACGGGTCCAGGTCGGTGAGCCGGCAGACGAAGAAGTGCTGCACCTTGACCCCGTGCGGGTGCGCGGGGGTGCCGTCGTCGTGGTGCGAGTGGGCGACGGTGTCGACGAAGGCGGGCACCACGTCGGCGATCTTGCCGCCCAACTCCTCGTCCACCTCCCGGTGCAGGGCCTCCACCACGGTGCGGTCGGTGGGTTCGACACCGCCGCCGGGAGTGATCCAGTACGGGTGCGGGGAGCCCGGGCGGACCCGGCGGATCAGCACCAGTGAGGCGGGGGAGTGCGGGTTGTCCGGGTCGAGCTCCAACAGGATGGCCCGGGCGGTGCGTTTGACGACGGGACGGACGGGAGCCGACATGGCTGCCACCTCCGGGGCGCGAGGGTTGTGCGGGAGTCTCCCGCGCGCGGCCCGGGGCCAAACCCGCACAGGGGTGCGATTCGGAGGAAGGCCTTCCGCCGAACGGGCTAGGCGGCATGCCCGGGGGTCCCGGTCGGCGGCGACGGACACACCGCCTGTGGATCTTCGATTCCCGCGAGCGGCCGAGATGACGCCTCGTGATCCGTCGACCACGCCGAGCATGCGCCTTCGAATCGAAGGGGAATTGGCCGGGGCGTGCTCGATAGTGATTGCAGGGGAGGTCGCCCTGTGCTGCAATGTGCGCCTGCCGGGCGGATTCGGAGCAGCCTCCTCCGAATGCCCATCTGTGCCCGGGGGATGGGGATGAGCATGGACCGGATCGGCGAACAAGCCGGCGGGGGGACCGCCTCGGCCACCAGCGGCGGCATACGTGCGCCGCGGGCGCCCACCCTGATCACCTCGGTGCAGCGCGCACTACGGCTGCTCGAAGCGGTCGGCACCCACCCGCACGGGGCCACCGCCAAACAGCTCGCGCGCTCCGCGGCACTCCCCCTCGGCACCACCTACCACCTGCTGCGCACCCTCACCCACGAGGGCTACCTGCGCCGGGACGAAGGCCGGTTCTACTACGGCGAGTCGGTCGACGGGATCAGCCGGGCCGACACCCGCCACGCCGAACGCGCCGACCTGCGCGGCCGGATGGAGGAACTGCGCGACGAACTCGGCGCCGCCGTCTACTACGCGGTCTACGAGGACGGCGAGGTGCGGATCGTCGACGTGGTCTCCGGCCCCGCCCAGCCGCCGGTCGAGGAGTGGGCCGACTTCCGTGCCACCGCGCACGCGCACGCCGTCGGACTCTGCCTGCTCTCCCAGCTCTGCGAGGAGGAGCGGCTCGACCACCTCGACCGCTACCGCCCCACCGCGCTCACCCCGTCCACCGCCACCGAACTGCACACCGTGCTGCGCCGGCTGGACGCGGTGCGGCCCACCATGCCGGTGCTGGAGCGGCAGGAGTACGCACTCGGCACGGTCTGCGCGGCGGTGCCGATCACCGTCGGCTCGGTGGTCGCGACCATGGCCTTCTCCCTGCCGCTGGAGCACGCCGACCGGCTGGACGCGGCCGCCGCGCGCCTTCGTTCCCTGGTCGGGGCCATGTTCCCGGCGTTCGTGAGGTGACCTGGGGTGATTTGGTGTGGTGTTCGTTCACCATTTGAAAAAGCTCACCTTGTCCGGATCGTTGCCAAACATGGACGATGAGGATCGAACGGGGAATCAGCGGACAAAACACACGAAGCCGTTCCACGACAGTGAATCGATGCCCGGTGCACGCGTCTCCCTCAGCGCACGAGCCCGGGCAGAACGAGAGGTAATGGCGCATGTACAGCACGGTCCAAGCCCACATGGCGATGCACCTCGTGGTGTCGAGCGAGCTCTCCTTCCGCATCGTGGTCGACCTGGACTACGACGGCGCCGATCCGTACGCCGTCCGCTTCACCTTCCACCTGCCCGGTGACGTGCCGGTCACCTGGGTGTTCGCACGGGAGCTGCTGGTGGACGGCGTCAGTCGCCCGACCGGCGAGGGGGACGTGCACATCCACCCGGTCGGCGAGGACCTCGCCGAGGTCTGCATCGTCCTGCGCTCCCCCGAGGGCGACGCGGTGCTGAGGGCCGCCGCCCCGCCGATGATCGCCTTCCTGGCCCGCACCGACCGGGTGGTCCCGATGGGCCAGGAGCTGGCCGGCGGCGAGCTCGACGAGGAACTCGCCAGCATCCTGTCCACCACCGGACACGAGAACGCGGGCTGACCCGGGCTCAGAAGCCCGGACCAGCCCGCGCGGTGGAGGACTGACGTGCCGTCAGCCTCGGGGGATCAGCTGTAGTAGCCGAAGACGTCGACGATGACGTCGGTGCTGCTCCACGAACCGTTCTTGATCATCACTCGGCCGTCGGCGCCGACCGGGACGGTGACCATGTTGGGTACGGTCTGGCCCGCCGTCCAGTTGAGGTTCGAGGTGTCGGGCGCGCTCTGCCCGGAGGGGTAGACGGTCAGGTGGCCGTCGACCTTCGGGTTGGTGACGGTCACGTTCAGGACCACGGCCTTGGCCTTGGAGAGCCGGCCGCCGCCGTCCAGGCCGAGGACCCGGACCTCGTCGGCGCCGAACGCGCCGGGGGTGGTGCCCTGGCCGGTCCGGCTGTCGAACAGCCGCTGCGGGGTGGTCGAGTGGAACGACGCGCCCGAGCCGGTGCCGAGGAAGCCGAAGACGTCCACGATCACCTGGGCGGAGTCCCAGGAACCGTTGTTGATCTTGATCGAGTTGTCCGGTCCGAGCGGCACGATCACCTGGTTGGCGACGGTCTTCCCGACGGTCCAGTTGAGGTTCGACGTGGTCGGCAGGGGGTTGCCGGAGGGGTAGACGGTCAGGTGGCCGTCGGCCCGCCCGTCGGTCGCGGTCACGTTCAGCACCACGGCCTTGGTCCCGGCCGGGGCGCCGAGCCGGCTGCCCGGGAGGGTGTAGGTGCCGTACGCGCCGAGGGCGCCCGAGGTGCGGGTGTCCAGCACCCGGGACGGACCGGAGGGCTGGTAGGTGGCGCCGCCGGCGGCGGTGCCGTAGTACCCCTGGACGTCGACGATCAGCTGGGTCTGGCCCCAGGCACCGTTGTAGAAGCGGACCTTGCCGTCCGCGCCGACCGGCACGGTGACCAGGTTCGGCACGGTCTTCCCGGCCGTCCAGTTGAGGTTGGAGGTGTTCGGGCGGCTGCCGCCGGAGGGGTAGACGGTCAGGTGGCCGTCGGTGCTCGGGTCGGTCACCGTCACGTTCAGCACCACCGAGGTGACGCCGGAGGCCGGGATGCCGCCGTTGCCCGTGATCTGCACCGCGGTCTCGCCGTAGGCGGCCAGCGCGGCGCCGGAGCGGGTGTCCAGCAGGCGGGTCGGGGCGACCGCGTTGAAGGTGCCGGCCGGGCTCTGCGGCAGGTTGGCGCACAGCTGCGCGAACAGCTTGTCTGCGCGCGGGCTGCCCAGACCGGTCGTCAGGTCGTAGCCGGCGCCGGCCTGGTAGAGCGAGCCGATGTAGCCGGACTGGTCCAGCACGTTGTTGCCGGTGGTGACGTCGTACAGGCCCGGGGTGCTGCCCAGCTTGTACAGCTGCGGGTTGAGGAAGCCGAGCGGCCCGGCGGCGGCGCACTTCGGGTCGGCGTTGGCGTGCGCGACCAGGCCCGCCCACAGCGGCGCGGCGTAGCTGGTGCCACCGATGATCATGACGAACAGGTCGCTCCCGCTGACCCAGGGCACGGTCAGGTAGCCCTGCTGGGGGTCGGCGACGGCGGCGACGTCCGGCACCTGACGGCAGGTCCGGCCGGCCGCGGCGCTGCAGACGTTGGCGTAGCCCGGGCCGGAGACCCCGGACTGGTAGCCGGTGGCGGAGTCGAGCGTGTACCAGGCCGAGACGCCGCCGCCGGTCGCGGCGCCCTGCTGGCCGTTGACCCCCGGGCTGTTCCACGTCGACTCGGTCCGGGCGCCGACCGATCCGGCCACCCGGGTGCCGCCGACGGCGGTGAGGTACGCGTTAGAGGCGGGCGAGATGACCGCCACCTGCGTGTCGCCCGCGATCTGGCCCGCGCAGGTGGTGGAGCCCGCGTCGCCGGACGCGGCGAGGACGGTCTGGCCCTGGGCCGCGGCCTGCTGCAGGATCAGGTCCTCGGCCTGCAGGTCGCCGACGTAGGCGTAGGGCTCGCACAGGCCCCAGCTGATCGACGCCACCTGGGCCCGGTTGTCCACCACGATCTGCCGCAGGGTGGCGACCAGTTCGGTGGTGGCCGTGCTCGCGCCCTCGTAGACCAGGATGTCCGCGTTCGGGGCGGTGCCCATCACGGTCTCGATGTCCAGGGCGGTCTCGACGCCCCGGCCGGTCTGCCAGTTGGCGGGCGTCGTCGGGCCGCCGTTCACCTTCACCCGGCTGACCGAGGTGGTGCTGCCGAGGCAGCTCCGGAACCAGTTGACGGCCTGGTCGTCGTAGTCCTCCAGGCTCATGATCGCCACGGTCGAGCCGGCGCCGCCGTTGCCGGGGGTCTGCTGGTAGACCTCGGCGATGCTCGTCGGGTCGGTGTACCCGTTCATCGGCTGGGCGCCGGGCAGCCGGCCCGTCAGGTTGGTGCAGAGGGCGGGCTGGCCGCCGACGTAGTTCGGGGTGGCCTGGGCGTCCGGCGTGGTCTTCGGGACCTTCAGTGGCACCGCCTTCGCCTGGTGCGAGGAGGTGGCCTTGGTCAGCGAGTTGAGGCCGGTGATCCCGGTGACCTTCGCGGCCGCCTTGCCGGAGAGCTGCGGGGCCGCGGTGTTGGCGAACGCGGCGCTGCCGTCGGCCAGCGTGTAGCCGGCGAAGTCGGTGGCGAAGGCCTTGCGGGCCTGGGCGACGGTGGCCTTGACCGGGATGGTCAGGCCGTCGCCCTCGACCGCGCCGGGCTGCAGGCCGGCCGCGCTGAGCTCGGCGGTGACGGCGGTGACGTCCGACGGGTTGGCGCCGAACCGGCCGGCGAACTCGCCGGTCCTCAGGTACTGGTGGAACAGCGGGCTGCCCGGCGTGGAGACCGCCGTGACGAAGCTCTCCAACGCGCCCGGGTCGCGCGGTCGCAGGGTCACGCCGAGGTCCAGCGGGGTCGCGTCGTCCGGCGCGGTGGCGTGCTTGGCGTCCGCCGGGGTCACGGGCACCCGGCCGATCCGCTGGGCCGGAGTCGGGGACGCGGCCTGCGCGGCGGTGGGCACCGCCAGGCCGAGCAGCATCGCCGCGGCGGCGCCGCCCGCGAGGGTGCGGTGTATTCGCCTGCGATCAGGGCGAGTGGGCATGCGGGTTCTTCTCCTGCCGGTCGTTCGGCGCCCGCGTGCGCGGACACCTGGCAGTGGCGGACCGGTCGCACGGCTGGGGTCGTAGCAGTCCGGGGGGCGTGAAGTCAGCGCAGAAAGCGGCAGCACGCCGCGAATCCCCCCGGAGTTCGCCCCCCAACCATCAGGGCGGTCAGCACACCGGCCGCCAGTTATACCAGCCTCGATCGGACGTTCGGCAACGGGGTTTCGACCCCGGGTGGCCCGCCGCCCGACGGGCAGTTGGACGGGCCACCCGCGGGGGCGGTCACGCGTCGCGGTCAGTCGTCGCCGAGGGCCAGGTTGAGGCCCCAGGAGACGACGCTGATGATCAGCGCGCCGAGCAGCGCCGGCCAGAAGCCCTCGACGTGGAAGTCCAGGTCGAGCTTGTCGGAGGCCCACGAGGTCAGCCAGAGCATCAGCGCGTTGATCACGAAGGTGATCAGGCCCAGGGTGAGGACGAACAGCGGCAGCGAGAACAGCTTCACCAGCGGCTTGACCAGGAAGTTGACCACACCGAAGATCAGCGCCACCGCCAGCACGGTGACGGTCTTCTGCTGCCAGTCGCGCCCCGACAGCGTGATCCCGGTGACGATCCAGGCGGCCACCCAGATCGCCGCCGCGTTGATGAGCGTTTTGATCACGAAGTTCTTCATGCGCGGATCGTGGCAGGCGTGGACGGCCGCAGGGAAGTCCCGTAGCGGTGTTGTTGAATGGGCCCGGACCGGGAGAGGAGCCGAGCCCCGATGAAGCTGTTCCGGCTGGACGAACTGGACACCGAACGCGCCGCCGGCGGTGGCGCGTACCTGCGCTTCCTGAAGCAGCCGACGATGTCCGCGGGCCTGTACGCGCTCTCTCCCGGCGACACCGATCCGCAGACCCCCCACGACCAGGACGAGATCTACCTGGTGGTCAGCGGACGGGCCGAGCTGACCGTCGGCCGGGAGACCGCCACGGTCGGCCGCGGCAGCGTGGTGTTCGTCCCCGCCGGGGCCGAGCACCGCTTCCACCACATCACCGAGGAACTGCGGGTACTGGTGGTCTTCTCCCCGCCGGAGGACTGACCGTGCCGCGCGGACCGGAGCCAGGAGCGACGCCCGTGACACTGACCGACGAACTCTGGGCGGCCATCGAGCCGACCTACCGTCAGATCCTCGACCACTCCTTCCTCGGCGGGCTCACCGACGGCACCCTGCCGCGGGCCGCCTTCCGGCACTTCGTGGTCCAGGACTCGCACTACCTGCGGGACTACGCCCGGGCGCTGGCGGTGTGCGCCGCCAAGGCTCCCGGCGAGGCCGAGGTGCGGGCCTTCGCCGCCGACGCGGTCGGCGCGATCGCCGCCGAGCAGGAGATGCACGCCGAGTTCCTGTCCGCCTTCGGCGAGGACGCCGAACTGGCCGCCGCCGAACCGGTGCTGCCCACCACGCTGGCCTACACCTCGTACCTGCTGGCCACCGTCTACGGCGGCTCCTTCGCGGAGGCGCTCGGCGCGGTGCTCCCCTGCTACTGGATCTACGCCCGGGTCGGCGAGGAACTGCTGGCCCGCTCCTCCCCCGACCCGCTGTACGCCAAGTGGATCGCCGCGTACGGCGAGGAGTCCTTCCAGTCCGTGGTGCGCCGGGTGCTGGAGCTCACCGACCGGATCGGCGAGGAGCTCTCCCCGGTCGAACGGCGCCGCGTCATCGAGCACTTCGGCACCACGGCGCGCTACGAGTGGATGTTCTGGGACGCCGCCTGGCGCGGGGAGACCTGGCCGGTCTGACCCCGCGCCGGCGCCCGGCTCAGCCCTTGGTGAAGTAGCCGAACAGGTCGGCGATCACCTGGACCCGGCCGAGGTGGTTGTAGACGGTCGCCCGGCCGCCGGTGCCGAGCGGGCTGGTCACCTGGTTCGGCACGGTGCGGCCCGGGTTGACGTTCAGGCTGCTGGTGCCCGGCCGGGCGGTGCCCGACGGATACACCGTCAGGTAGGTGTCCGCGGTGCCCTCGGTGGCGGTCACGTTGAACACCGCCGCCGGGCTCGTGGCCGGGGCGCCGTCGATCTCCACCGTGCCGTCCGCACCGAGCGGCCCGGAGCCGGTGCGGGTGTCCAGCAGCCGGCGCGGCGTGATCGGGGTGAACAGCAGCCCGTCGCGGCCGCCGTAGCTGTAGTAGCCGGCCACGTCCAGCACCACCTGGGTGGAGCCGGCGTGGTTGTAGACGCTCACCTTGCCGCCCGCGCCGACCGGGACGATCACCTGGTTGCCGGTGTCCTGGCCGGGCACCGGGTTCAGGCTGGACGCGTTCGGCCGGGACTCCCCGGCCGGCCACACCGTCAGGTGGGTGGGCTGGGTGGCCTCGGTGGAGGTCAGGTTGAGCACCACCGCGGCCGCTTCGGTCGGCACCCCGCCGGTCCCGGTCACCGTGAAGTCCCGCGCGGCGTCCGTCCCGATCGGTCCCCCGCCGCTGCGGGTGTCGGCGATCCGGGCGGGCTGCAGCGGGGTGTAGCGGTCGCCGATCTGGGTCACCGAGCTGTAGTAGCCGAGCAGGTCGACCACCACGTCGGTGCTGCCGCCGAAGGAGTTGCCGATGCTCACCGTGCCGTCGGCGCCCACCGGCACCGTCACCAGGTTGGGCACCGGCCGACCCGCGGTGTAGTTCACGTTCGAGGTGGTCGGCCGCGGCGCGCCGCTCGGGAAGGCGGTCAGGTGCCCGTCGGCGGCCGCGGACACCGCGGTGACGTTGAGCACCACCGCGTTCGGCGTCGCCTCGTACGGGATCGCCGGGTCGGGCATCACCCGCTGCAGCGGCACCTTGAGCGTGCCGCCGGCCGCAACGGTGGTCGAGCCGCCGAGGCCGCTGCGGGTGTCGACCAGCCGGGTCGGGCTGAGCGGGTGGAAGGTGGCGGCCAGGTACGTGGCGTGCACCGTGGTGTGCGCGGGCACCGTGCGGCCGCCGGCGTCGGTGACCGTCGCGGTGACCCCGTAGTCGCCCTCCCGCGCGTAGGTGTGCTGCGAGTCGGTGCTCGGCGCGGTGCCGTCGCCCCAGTCGTACACCGTCCTGGCGACCGACCACGGCGAGGTGACGCTGAGGTCCGCCGAGTACTGCAGCGGCGAGTCGGTCGGATGGGTCGTCACCGAGGTCGTCATCAGCCCGTCCGGGCTGACCGTGATCGGGGTGCCGCGCCCGCGGACGGTGTCGCCGTTGCCCATGGTCGCCACGACGCTCGGGGTGAAGGCGCCCTGCTTCAGGTAGGTGTGCGAGAAGCCGCTGCCCGGCTCGAAGCTCTGCGGGTCGCTGCCGTCGCCGTAGTCGACGGTGTACAGCACCGGCCGGGACCAGCGTTCCTGGTCGTTCACGTGGAAGGTGACGGGGGTGCCGATCGGCACCCGGTCGATCGGGGACTCCAGGCCGATCCACGCCGTGGAGGTGGTCAGCTCGCGCGCGCCGCGGTCGAGATATCCGTTCCCCGTACCGGAGTTGGCCACGTACGGGTCGTCGATCCGGTGGTAGCCGAGCAGGTCGGTGTCGAGAACGCCGGGGGCGTTCGCATCCGCGGAGTCGACCGCGGGCGAGTCCGAGCGGGGCTGCATGCCGCTCTGGTAGCCGTCGACCTTCGCGTCCCCGGTCAGATCGTGCGCCCCGTGACCCGCGACGTTCTTGGCGAAGGCCGTGGAGTCCGGGTACGTGGTGCCCGCCCACTCGTAGGCGGCCGCGCCGCGGAAGGGCGTCACCAGGTTGTAGTCGGCGACCGTCCCGGCCGCGGAGCCGGCCGACACCGACAGCTTGGCGGGGTGGTCGGCGGCCTCGCAGATGCCGCCCGTGCGGTCGAGGTCGGAGGAGGCGGCCAGCACGTTGTTCTCGACGTACGCGCCGCCGGAGACGCCGGCCAGCTCCACGGCGGGCGAACAGCCGCTGCTGATCGAGTTGTTGGTGACCACGGTGCCCGGTGCGTCGGTGACCAGGACGCCGCCCGCGCCGAGCAGGTTGTCGACCACGTTGGTGGTGATCACGGTGCCCTGGACGCCCGCGTCCACCGCGATCGCGTCGAACTCGTAGCCGCGCAGTACGTTCCGGCTGAGCACGGTCGAACCGGTCGTCCCGGTCAGCCGGACCGCGGCCTTGCGGGTGCTGCTGGAGAAGGTGCCGCCGCCGGTGCGGTTGCCGTCCAGGACGACGTTGCCGGTGTTCTTCAGCAGCACACTCTCACTCCGGCCGCCGATCGCCAGGCCGCTGACCCGGACGTCGTGCACGCCGTCCAGGACGAGGCCGTGTTCGCCCGGGAAGCCGCCGTTGACGAACGGGTTGAGCACCGGCAGCGAGTCGATGCCGTCCCGCAGCTGGCCGCCGACGAAGCTGATCGGCTGCTGCGGGGTGCCCGAGGTGGTCAGGGTGACCTGCTCCGGGTACTTGCCCGGGCCGATCTGCACGGTCTCGCCGGGCTGCACCTGGTCGGCGGCGCGCTGCACGGTGCACAGCGGCTGCGCCTGGGTGGCCGGTCCGTCGTCGGAGCAGCCGGCGCCCGACTTCACGTACAGCGTGCGGGCGGCGGCGGCCGCGGTGCCCGGGGCACCGAGCAGCGGCAGGGCCAGGCCGAGCGTCATCGCGGTGGCGCCGGAGAGCACGCGGATCGAGACCGGAGCGCCGAGCCGTCCGGTTCTCGGGCGCGCGGGAACGCGGTTCATGTGGACCCCCCAAAGTGCTGGTCCCGCACGGTGGTTCCTGTGCGGTCGACCCATTGTGCTCCCGGGTGATCACGCCGTGGACGGCGGGTCGCCGGTTCGCAGCGGCCCCGTTCTCAGGGGTGTCCCCGGGGGTCGGGGTAGGGGTGGATCTCCGGGTTCTCTCCGGGCCGGGAAGCCTCGTTTCGGTGCCGCGGCCCGCCTACGATCGAAGTGTCGAGATCGAGGGAGCGGGAACGCAGCCGGAACTGCCGGCACCGAGCCCGAGGGGAGAAGGTACGGACATGGCTGAGCTCTGGAAGTCGCTGCCCTCATGGGTGCGCAACATCGTCGTCCCGATCATCCTGATCGTGGTCGCCTGGAAGGTGATGTGGGCGGTGATCGGTGTGGTCGCCGGCCTGATCGGCTTCCTGATCAACGTCCTGGTGCTGGTCGGCATCGCCGCCGCCGTGGTGATCCTGATCAAGAAGGCCGCCAAGAGCTAGCTCCCGCAGGGGAGTTGGGAGGACACGGGGGAGTCGCCCGCACGGGGGAGTCAAGCAGGGGGATGCACACGGGGGAGCGCTGCGCTCGACCCGGCGTGGGAGCGGCCTTCGGGCCGCCCCAGCCGGGCGAGGTAGCCGTCGAGGTCCCGGTCCGGGGTGAAGCCCTGGTGCCGGGACTTCGTCGTTTCCAGCACCACCGGATGCGCGAGCTGGTCCAGCGCGTACCGGGTCACGCCCGGTCGTCGGCCCACCGCGAGCGCCGCCACCCGGCGCGGCACGTGCACCAGCCGCACCCGTCGCCCGTGCGCGGCCAGCACCCGGCGCAGCGCCGCGTCCCGCCGGTACGGGGCCCGGTCGGTGACGTTGTACGCGCCGGGCGGCCAGCCGGGCGCCAGCAGGCAGGCCGCGGCCAGGTTCTCCACCGCCGTCAGGCTCAACTCCACGTCGCCGCCGGGCAGCGGCAGCACGCCGCGGCGCACCGCGGCCAGCAGCCGCGGCACCAGGTGCGGGTCGCCGGGCCCGTAGACCGCCCGCGGCCGCAGCACCACCGCGCCCGCCGCGAGCGCCAGCCGGTCGGCGGCGGCCTTGGTCCGCCCGTACGCGTTGAGGTGCCCGCCGTCGGTGGGATGCTCCTCGGTGGTCCGGGAGCGGTCCGGGCGCGGGTCGTACACGCTGGCGCTGCTGACCAGGACGAACGGGCGTCCACTGGCGGCGTCGAGGAGCCGCGCGGTCGCCTCGACGTTGACGGTGTGCTGGGTCCGCTCGGCCGGCGAGCCGGGCGGATGGTCGCCGACGGCCGCCGCGCAGTGGATCACCACGTCGGCGGCGGACAGGTCGGGGGTGTGCGGCTCGGCGGCGTCCCAGGGCAGGTGGACGCCGTGGCGGGCCGGGCGGCGGCCGAGGGACAGCACCTGGTGGCCGCGGGCGGTGGCGAGTTCGGCCAGGTGGGAGCCGCAGAAGCCGGTCGCGCCGGTGACGGCGATGGTCAGTGGGGGCATTGGCGGGAGTCCTCCCAGGCGGTCGGTGCGGGGGGCGTGGGGGCCGGATCGTGGACGGACGGCTCCAGTACCAGGCGCCGATAGGACGGCAGGGCGCTGTGCCGGGCCGGCTCCGCGTGCCTGACCCGCGGCCGGTACGGGGCCAGGGCGTCGAGCAGGTCGGTGAGTTGGGCGCGGGCGAGGGCGGCGCCCGGGCAGGCGTGCGGGCCGAGGCCGAACGGCGCTTGGGTGGCCAGGCGGGGGTCGGCCGGGGTGTCGCGGTGGGCTTCGGCGGCGTGCCGGGCGACCAGCAACAGCCGGTCGCCGCGTCGGAGTCGGTGGCCGAGCACGACGGCGTCCGCCGCGGCGACCCGGGGCAGGACGGGGGAGGCCGCGGTCAGGCGCAGCAGGTCGGCCGTGAGCTCGGGACCTGTCCGCGCCCACAGCCCGGCGCGGGCGCACCACGCGGCGGCGCGGGGAAGCGCGGCCAGCGTGGTGTTCACGGCGGCCACCGCGAGCATCGCGTCGCGGGGGTCGGGGAGCAGCGCGGTCAGCTCGTCTGCCGCGCGGCGGGCCCGCCGCGCGGTGCCGGGCCGGGGCAGCGGCGACGGCAGGTGGGCCCGGGCGGTGGCGGCCGCGGCCCGCTCGGCCGCGGCGGCCAGCACGACGGGGTCGGCGGTGCTGCCGGTGAGCGCGGCGGCGGTCGCGCCGGCCATCCTGCGCGCCAGCGGCACCAGGTCGACGGGCTCGGCGCCGAGGTGCCCGTCGAGCATCGGCTGCCAGAGCGGACGCAGCCGCGTCACCCCGTCGGAGCCCAGCAGGGCGGCCAACTCCCTTCGGGCGCCGCGGTGTTCGCTGCCCGACTGGTCGAAGAGCAGCCCGGTGCCGGTGAGCCGCGCCGCAGTGCCGCCGGTGGTGTGCTCGGCGGTCCGGTCCAGCGGCACCCGGGTGAGGATCTCGCGGTACGCCTCGGGGTGGTGCACCAGCACGGTGCGGCCGACGCGCAGCAGCGGACGGTGCCGGGTGGCGGCGAGCAGTGCGAACAGCACCGGGTGCGAGGCCAGGTAGACCGCGCGGTCGGCCCGCCGGGCGGCGGCGTGCGTGCGGCTGGTTGGCGAGGCGTCAGCTGACTGCTCGTCGGCGGCAGGGTCGGTGTTCATCGGCGCGCCAGCTCCCGTGCGCAGTAGGCGGAGGCCGCGGCCCGGTCCGGTTTGCGGGAGCGGCCGGTGAGCGGGACGGGGCCGAGCAGGACGGCGTCGGGGCGGGCGGTGCCCATCCGGGTGAGCGGGGCGTCCAGGGCGGCGCGCAGCCGTCGCGGGTCGGTGCCCGGCCGGGGCTGGACCAGGGCGACCAGTTGCTCGTCGCCGCCGGGGGCCGGGACGCCGACCAGGACGGCGAGTTCGACCTCCGGCAGGTGCAGTGAGGGCTCGTACAGGCCCGGGTAGATGTTCTCCGCCCGGCGCAGCACCATGTCCTTGAGCCGGCCCGCGAGCACGATCCGCCCGTCGGCCTCCAGGCGGGCGCGGTCGCCGGTGCGGATCCACGGGTCGGGCGGCTCGCCGAGGTAGCGGTCGCGGGCGGCGGGGGCGGAGAGCAGCAGCTCGCCGTCGGCGCCGAGCCGGGTGCGGACGCCCGGCAGGGGGTGGCCGAGCAGGTCGCCGGAGCCGGTGAACGCACTCTTCTCCGCCTCCTCGACGGCGGCGGCCGGGAAGAGCTCGGTGAGCGCGTACACGCCCCAGGCCTCGCCGGCACCCGCTGCCTTGGCTCGGCGGAGCAGGGCGGCGTCGGCGGGCGCGGAGCCGGTCCAGACCCGGCCGGTGAGGTGACGCAGCGGGCGGAGTTGAGGCGGCGTCAGGTAGGTCTCGTCCGGGGACAGGGCGCGGATCTGCCGTTGCAGGGTGGCGGGGCGGCGGGCCGGCAGGGCGACGGTCGCCCCGGCGGCGAGGGCCGGGACCAGCACGAAGGTGGTGCCGCCGAGTACGACGCCGCCCGGCTGCGGCCGGACCAGGGCGTCCACCGCGCGCACGCCCGCCGCCAGGGTGGCCCGGGTGTGCACCACCGCGCGCGGGGCGGCGGTGGTGCCCGAGGTGAAGACGATCACCGCGTCGCCGTCGCCGTCGTACGGGCGCGGCGGCGGT
The DNA here is from genome assembly GCF_040678815.1 of Kitasatospora sp. NPDC049285. NCBI lineage: Bacteria > Bacillati > Actinomycetota > Actinomycetes > Kitasatosporales > Streptomycetaceae > Kitasatospora > Kitasatospora sp. NPDC049285. The sequence continues at coordinate 29,768 of NZ_JBFAQR010000033.1, forward strand.
GCGGCGGCGTCCGGGACGGCGGGCGCGCTGCCGAGGGTGCGGGGTCCGAGGGTGACCACCGGGCCGAGCTCCCGCAGCGGCGGGAGTTCCAGCCGCAGGCGGCGAGCCAGCGGACGGGCCCAGCCGGCCACCGCCTGCGCCGCGGCGTCGGCCACCACCAGCGCGGGCGGTGCCAGCGCCAGGCGGGCCCGCAGCACCTCCGGCCCGGCGCCCGGGTCCAGCACCGCGACCCGTAGGCCCAGCCGGTGCGCGGCCAGCAGCACCGCGAGCGCCCGCGGCCCCGGCCGGACCGCCACCCCGAGCGTGTCCCCCGGCCGCAGCCCGTACCGGTGGTGCAGCGAGGCCGCCAACCGGTCGGCGAGCGCGGTCAGTTCACCGCACCGGGCGAGCACGCGCGGGCTGCCGCCGCGGGTCGCGGTGAGCAGCGCGGGTCGGGAGCCGCCCTGACGGAGGGTCCGATCGAGTTGGTCGAGCACGGCGGATCGCTCCTGGGTGGTCGCGGCTTGGCTGCGGGTCTCGAGGCTCGGGTCTGGGTATCGGGTCTCGGTCCTCGGGTCTCGGCTCTCTGGTCTCTGGTCGGCGCGAGGGTGCCCGGTGCGAGGGCTACCGGTGCGAGGGCTACCGGACGTCCACCGCGCGGTTACCCGCTCCGCGTTCGAGGTACCAGCGGGCGGTGCCGCGCAGGCCGTAGGCACGGATGCGGCGGGTCGAGTTCTGCACCACCATGTCGCGGCGGTGCACGATCGCGGTGCTGCGCAGCCGGATCCGGTTGATGAAGGCCCGGTCGGTCGGCGAGGGGCGGCGGGGCATGCCGCCGCTGGCGAGGTAGAGCTCGGCGGTGATCGCCATGTTGTTGCCGGCGTGCATCCGGTACGGCGTCAGGTAGCCGTGGCGGCGGCGGTGGGCGGGCCGGATCCGGCCGAAGAACGCGCCGAGGGCGACCAGCAGCAGGAAGACGCCCCGGCCGAGCGGCCCGTGCTCGTCGCGCCGGGCGGTGACCCGTCCGCACACCAGACCGCCGGAGCTGAGCATCCCGGCGCGGGCGGCGGCGCTCCAGCCGGGCTGCGGGAGGCAGTCGGCGTCCGTGCGGGCGAGCAGCCGCGCGCCGTGCGCGATGGCGTGCCGGAAGCCGGAGTCGACGGCGCAGCCGACGCCCTTCTCGGGTTCGGTCAGCAGGTGCACCGGGAAGGGTGCCTGCGCCGCGAACGCCAGGACCTGCTCGGCGGTGGCGTCGGTGGAGCCGTTGTCGACCACCAGCAGGGTGAAGTCGCGGTCGTGCTGGGCGGCGAGGGCACGCAGCGTGCCGCCGATCCGGGCGGCCTCCTGGTAGGCGGGGACGACCACCCAGAGCTCGGTCACGACTTCTCCCAGACCATCGTCTGCAGGCTGACCCCGCCGCCCAGCCCGACCATCAGCACCCGCTCGCCGGGCATCAACTCATCCATGATGCGGTCGAGTTGGACCCCGATCGTGGCGGACGCCAGATTGCCCAGCTCGGGCACGGTGACCACCAGCTTGTCCGCCGGAACCCCGGTGAGCTCGACGAACCGCTCCAGGTAGGGGAGGGTCACCTGGTGCACCAGCACCCGGGTGTAGGCGTCCCAGCCGTAGCCGGTGCGGGCCGCCACCCGGGTCAGGATGTCCGCGCCGATCTTCTCGAAGACGCCGCGCAACTCCTTGCCACCGCCCCGGAAGTAGCTCCACTCGTCGCCGCGCGGATGCCGCGAGCCGCCGCCGGGGATGCCGCCGACCTCCCAGTGTTCGGAGGCGGTCTCGGTCTCCACGTCGAGGATGCCGCCGCGTGCCACCGGTTCGACCACGACGGCCGCGCCCGCGTCGCCGAAGGTGTAGCCGGCGAACCCGTCGCGGAACTCGGCGAGGCCGGACGGGTCGCGGCGCATCGCCCGGCTCGGGGTCTCGCCGGTGACCACCAGCGCCCGGCGGGCCCGGCCGGCCAGGATCATCGCCCGCGCGGTGTCGATCCCGTTGAGGAAGCTGTTGCAGGCGTTGGAGACGTCCAGGGCGTGGGCGCGGGAACCGAGTTCGGCCTGCACCAGGTGCGCGGTCGCGGGCTCGCAGACGTCCCGGGAGGCGGAGGCGAACACCAGCAGGTCGACGTCGGCGGGTTCCAGCCCGCGGGCGGCCAGCGCCTTGCGGGCCGCGTCCAGCGCGAGGACGGAGGGGTGCTCGTCCGGTCCGGCGAACCGGCGGGTGCGGATGCCGGTCGCCTTCTCGAACATGCCGTCGGGCAGCGCGAGTCCGCTTCCAGCCGCCACCTCGTCCTGCAGCTGCTTCGAGGTGACGACCTGCCGGGGCAGGCACGAGCCGACGGCGGTGATCCCGACGCGGGGCAGCAGATTCATGGGCTCGATGCTCGCGTGCCGGGCGTCACGGGGGCGTGAGTACGGGTACTCAGGTCGCAGGGGCGCGGGTGCGGAACCGTGGTCCCGCACCCGCGCCCCCGTTCCACTCTGACCGGTCGTCAGCTCTTGCTGCCGTCCTGGATCGGGATGACCTGCGCCGCCGCGGGCTTGGCGGCGGCCTCGGCGGCCTCCGCACCCCCGCCGGGGTTCATCGAGCTCAGCAGCTGCCGGGCCAGGCCCAGGCCGGTGCCGCCCATGGTGAGCGCCTTGGCGAACATCTCGGACATGCCCTCCGCGCCGTTCAGCAGCACCATGTGCTCGACATTGCCGAAGGCGTCCGCGCCGGCCCGCACGATGGCCGGCCAGTTCTCCGCCAACTGCTGGGCGACGACGGCTTCCTGGTTCTCGGCGAGGGCCGCCGCGCGGGCCTTGATGCCCTCCGCCTCGGCCAGGCCCAGCGCGCGGAGGGCCTCGGCCTCGGCGAGGCCCTTGGCCGCCGCGGCGGCGGCCTCCGCCTCACCGGTGGCCCGGGTCGCCTCGGCGGCGGCCAGACCGCGGGCCCGGGTGGCCTCGGCCTCGGCGCCCGCCGCGACCTTGACCCGGTTGGCCTCGGCCGCGGTCTTCAACTCGGTCTCCTTGGCGGACGCCTGGGCGGCCGAGATCCGGGCGTCGCGGTCGGCGTCGGCCTTGGTCCGGGTCTCGTACGCCCGGGCGTCCGCGGGCTTGCGGACGTCGGCCTGCAGCTGCTGCTCCCTGCGGTGCGCCTCCAACTCGGCGACCTTGGTCTCCTGGACCACGACCTCCTGCCGGGAGGCGGCCAGCGCGAGCGGTCCGGCCTGCTGCGCCTGGGCCGCGGCGGTGTCCATCTCGGCCTGGTAACCGGCCTGCTGGATCGCCGAGTTGCGCGTCGCCTCGGCCTTGCGGGCGAACGCCTCCTGCTCCGCCTCGGTGGCCCGGCGGTCGGCCTCGGCGGCCGCGATGCGGGCGTCGCGCTGGACCGCCGCGGCGTGCGGCGCGGCCAGGTTGGTGATGTAGCCGGTCGGGTCCAGGATCTCCTGGATCTGCAGCGAGTCGATGATCAGGCCGAGCTTCTCCATCTCGGCGCCGGACGCGGAACGGGTCTCCCCGGTGAGCCGCTCACGGTCGCGGATCATGTCCTCGACCGTCAGCCCGCCGACGATGGAGCGCAGGTGGCCGGCGAACACGTTGTGCACCCGCTGGCCCATCATCTTCTGCTGGTCCAGGAAGCGGCGTCCGGCGTTGGCGATCGACACCGAGTCGTCGCCGACCTTGAAGATCACCACGCCCTTGACGTGCACCGGAATGCCCTGCGACGTCACGCACTCGACGTCCAGCTCGGACTCGTTCAGGTCCAGCGACAGCCGCCGCACCGCCTGGACGCCCGGCACCACGAAGGTGCCCCGCCCGGTGACGATCCGGAACCCCAGGCCGTCCCCGTGCTTGGCGCCCGAGATGATCAGCGCCTCGTTCGGTTCGGCGACCCGCCACATCAGCTTGAACAGCGTGACGATCACCACGATGGAGGCGATGGCGCCTCCGACGATGCCGACAAGCATCGGCAATCTCCCCCTTCAGGGCGCACCGGTCCCGTGGCTGCGCGTCGGTTGTGCAGGATGGCGCGGAACGCGGTGGCAGCCCGACATTCTGCGCCTGCCGTGATCGCAGCGGAAGAGGGATCGCCCGTGCGCACCGTCACTGTCTCGAAACAGTTTCGGGAGGTTTGCCGGAGCGCTGCTGACGTGCGGTCAGACCGCTCAGAACGGCTGCACGTAGACCGTGCGCGGTGGCTGGTACTCGACCACCACGACCGTCGAGCCGATCTCCAGCGTCTCACCGGGCACCGCCAGGTACGCCAGGAACGCCTCGCTGCCCTGACGCTCCGGCACGTGCACCATGACCTCGCCGACCAGCCCCCGGCCGATCCGGCCCGTCACCCGCCCGATGAGTCCGACCATCGCGCCAGTCTGACCGGCCGTCCGGAGCATGTCCACTGGCCGGAAGCCGTCTGGACCCACAAGGTTCGCACCGCTACGGTGGTCGGCGTCCTGCCCTCGCAGGACACGGGAGCTCGGAGCACCGGGCTGAGAGGACGCTGACCGGCACGTGCGCACGTGCCACTCGCTGCGTCGACCGCAGGAACCTGACCGGGTAATGCCGGCGTAGGGAGTGAACAGGTCTCATGACCGTTTTCGAAGCACGGCCGCAGTCTGCCTCCGACGGCTCGAACGACGCCGCTACCGGTTCGGCGTCGACGGACAGCACCACCACCGGCTACCCGACCCCGGCGTGGCGCAAGGCGTACCGCCAGGGCAGCCGCCCCGACCTGCGCGTTCCGTACCGCGAGGTCCACTTGACCAACGGCCGCACCGTCCCGCTGTACGACACCTCCGGCCCGTACACCGACCCCGACCACAGCGCGGACGTCCGGCGCGGCCTGCCCGCGCTGCGCGACCCGTGGATCCGCCAGCGCGGCGACGTCGAGGAGTACGACGGCCGGGAGGCCCGGCCCGAGGACGACGGCATCCGCCACACCTCCCCGCGCGGCGGCGACCTGCGCACCCTGGACGCCGTCTTCCCCGGCCGCCCGCGCCGCCCGCTGCGCGCCCGCGACGGCGTCGCGGTCACCCAACTCGGCTACGCCAAGCAGGGGTTGATCACCCCCGAGATGGAGTACGTGGCGCTCCGGGAGGGCCTGGAGCCCGAGTTCGTCCGGGACATGGTGGCGCGCGGACGCGCCGTCATCCCGGTCAACGTCAACCACCCCGAGGTCGAACCGGCCATCATCGGCACCGACTTCCTGGTGAAGATCAACGCCAACATCGGCAACTCCGCGGTCACCTCCTCCATCGAGGAGGAGGTGGAGAAGATGACCTGGGCCACCCGCTGGGGCGCCGACACCGTCATGGACCTCTCCACCGGCCGCAACATCCACACCACCCGCGAGTGGATCCTGCGCAACTCCCCGGTCCCGATCGGCACCGTCCCGCTCTACCAGGCGCTGGAGAAGGTCGACGGCCGCGCCGAGGAGCTCAGCTGGGAGGTCTACCGGGACACCGTCGTCGAGCAGTGCGAGCAGGGCGTCGACTACATGACGGTGCACGCCGGCGTGCTGCTGCGCTACGTCCCGCTCACCGCCCGCCGTAAGACCGGCATCGTCTCCCGCGGCGGATCGATCATGGCCGCGTGGTGCCTGGCGCACCATCAGGAGAACTTCCTCTACACCAACTTCGAGGAGCTCTGCGACCTGCTGCGCGCCTACGACGTCACCTTCTCGCTCGGTGACGGCCTGCGCCCCGGCTCGATCGCGGACGCCAACGACGAGGCGCAGTTCGCGGAGCTGACCACGCTCGGCGAGCTCGGGCGGATCGCCCGCGCCAAGGACGTCCAGGTGATGATCGAGGGCCCGGGCCACGTCCCGATGCACAAGATCCGCGAGAACATGGACCTCCAGAAGGAGATCTGCGACGACGCGCCCTTCTACACCCTGGGCCCGCTCACCACCGACGTCGCACCCGGCTACGACCACATCACCTCGGGCATCGGCGCCGCGATGATCGCCTGGTGGGGCACCGCGATGCTCTGCTACGTCACGCCCAAGGAACACCTGGGCCTCCCCAACCGCGACGACGTCAAGACCGGCGTCATCACGTACAAGATCGCCGCCCACGCCGCGGACCTCGCCAAGGGCCACCCCGGTGCGCAGGCCTGGGACGACGCGCTCTCCGACGCCCGCTTCGAGTTCCGCTGGGAGGACCAGTTCAACCTCGCGCTGGACCCGGAGACCGCGCGCGACTTCCACGACGAGACGCTCCCCGCCGAACCGGCCAAGACCGCGCACTTCTGCTCCATGTGCGGCCCGAAGTTCTGCTCCATGAAGATCAGCCAGCAGATCCGCGCCGACCACGGCGACGGGTCCAGCGCGATGCAGAGCGACGTCGACGCCGAGGCGCTGGCCGGGATGCAGGCCAAGTCCGAGGAGTTCGCGGCCCGGGGCAACCGGGTCTACCTCCCGCTGGCGGACTGAGCCGCCGATGACGCCGGTCCGCGCTTCGGAGGGGGGAGCGCGGGCCGGGCTCTTTCCGGGTCAGGCGGCTCAGCTTCCGGCGTCGTCGGCCGGGCGGTCCCGCTGGGGTGGCACCCGCGGCGTCGTGATGTCCTGCTCCTCGTCGGGGCGGCGGCTGGGCGGGACTTTGAACCGGGCGCGTAGCACGGCGGCTTCGGCCAGAGCCTGTGGGGACGGCGGGCGCGGCGTGTTCCGTCGGCAGGACGGGGTGGTGGCGGGCGCCGGTACCGGGCGCCGCTCCAGTACGGCGACGGCGCTGCTGCGCTCGACCGTCAAACCGGCCCCCGTCGGGGCGAGCGAGTAGCGGGCGATGACGGCTCCGCCGGGCGTTTCGATGGACAGTCGGGCCTGGTCGAGGCGCCGGCAGACCTCCACCTGGGCGCCGGCCAGGTGGTCCGGCACGACGTAGAAGTTGCCGCGGAAGGGCACCAGGCCCTGGGCGGTGATGGTACGGCGGGCGCGGACGCGGGCCGGGAAAGGCAGGACGGGCATCTCGCGAAGCGCGGCGGTGTCCACACAGCGGCTGCCGACCTCTGGGTGCGGCGCGTCGTCGGTCCTCCTGCGCCGGGAGTCCAGGTTCGCGGCGAGCCGGTTCAGGCTGCCCTGGGCGTCCTGGAGGGTGGTGTCGTTCGTCACCCCGCGCCACCAGGAGCGGAGGGCCCTGTCCAGGGTCCGACGGGTGTGCGAACGGTGGTCGGTCGGCAGGCGGCACTCGATGCGCGCGCCGTAGTGTCCGGCCACCTGTCGGAACGCCGGTGTCACCCGGTTGGTCGTCGGGCACCACATGGCCGGTGTCCGGCCGAACCGCCAGCACCCGGCGGTGCCGCCGAGCCGTCTCAGCACGAGGTCGACGGCTTCCACGAGGTTGGGCAGTTCCTGGTCCTCCGCGAGCGCCACAGACCAACGGCCGAGGCCGTCGTCGGCGTCCGTACCGGAGCCGGTGAGCGAGGCCAGCAGCAGGCACGCCCGGTTGCCGTAGCCCCAACCCGTCGGCGGCTCGGGAAGCCGCAGCCAGTCGAACTCGACGGCCTCCTCGCTCCGCCGGGCGGCGGGTCGGCTGCGCGCGACCGTGACTGCATCCTGGCACTGCTCACAGGCCGGCCGGGCCTGGTGTCTTCGCAGGCCCCGGGTGAAGGTCGAGTAGCCGCCCGGATAGCCGAGGTCGACGACCTCGTCGAAGAGCGCGGTCGCGGCGAGGTGCGGGTCCTCCGCGAGGCGTCGGCGGCAGTACGGCAGGAATTGGAGGAAGGCGTCCTGGGAAGAAATTCGGATGCCCGGGGTTCGCTTGCCGCGAAGGTAGGACCTCACCGTTTTTCGATCACGCCCGAGGTGTCGGGAGATCTTGATTATCGACCATCCCTGGCGATGAAGACTGACTGCTTCCAGGTACTCCCGCCTGCTGAGCAAGAAGCCTCCCGAGGTCGAATCCAGACCGATTCAAGTCGGTGAATATGCCAAGAGCAAACCGGAAACATAGCACGCGGAGTGGCTGTGCCGAGAGAATGAACGTTTCTCTTGCGATTGTTTTACTGGGGACTTCTGGCGAGCGGTGCCGGAGGTGAATATTTGATTACCCATACCCGGGCCGATTGGGATACGTTCCGTAGTCGGCGAGAAAAGACCCACCCCCCGCGCCACCCCCCGGGTAATTTCATGGAGCGTCTCCGATATCGAATATGGAAGGACACCTGGATGCCGTAAGAACGGAGATCGCCGCTCCTCGTTGATGAACCCGTGACCTCAACACGCCAGCCCTACACCTCGTCACCCCCCGTGCGGGAGCCGGTCGCCCCGCTCGGGAACTGGCTCTTCGTTCCCGACCGCCACAACGCCGTGGGCGACGTGGCCACCGGCTACCTCGCGCGCAACGGCGAGCGCGTCACCCTGTCGTACACGTCCCGCGCGTTGGCCGATTTCGAGCGGACGATCCGGCAGTTGCAGAGCGACTTCGCCGCGCGGATCGGCTCCCTGCTCTTCTCGGCCGAGACGCCGCAGGTCGTACCGAGGCCCCCTGCACGGGCCCTGGCCGGGGAGCGGACCAAGCCGCGGACAGGCGACCGCGTGGGGAGCGTGCCGTGTACGACCGTATGACCGAGCCTCCCGACCGGCACGGGGACCACGGCTTCGGCGAGCCCGAGGACCGGGCATGGGCCACGCCCCGTGACCGTATCCGTGCGGCAACCCTTCCGGCGGGCGACTGGTACGACGACGGCTTCGCCCGTGACCTCAGCCGCGCGTACGGCGACGCGCAGGCGTTCAACCCCACCGTCACATCGGCCGGCGGTTGGGGGGACGAGACGGTGTTCGTGCCCCCTCCGCGCGCGCCGGTCGACCTGCCGGGGCCGGCCAGGCAGGGCCGACCGGTCGGCCCGTCGGCCTCGCGGCATCGCCGACGGTCTCCTGTCTCCCACCCGGCCCGTGCCCAGCTGATCAGCTCGGTGTTCGGCGCTCTGACGGCGGTCACGGTCGCCTCGGCCTGCGTACTCGGCTGGGTGTTCTCCTACGGCCCGTTGCGGGAGGTGGCGTTCTCACGCGTGCCGCAAGGACTGTCGCCGTTGTGGCCGGCGGTCGTCTACGGGCCGTGGCTCGCGGGTTGTCTGTCGGTCCTGCGTGCGGTCCAGTACGGACGTCAGCCGGTCCACTCCTGGGTCGTGGTGGTGCTGTTCTCCGGCCTCGCGGCCGGACTGTGCGTCGCCGACGTCTCCTGGACCCTGTCCGCCGTCATCGTCGCCGGGCTGCCCCCGCTCACCGGAGTCGTCTCGCTCCATCAACTGGTTCGCCAGCTCACCGCGGTTCGGGGCACGCGCCAACCTCTGGGCCGCCAGGCGGGGCGCAAGGCGTCCCGGTGACCCGCGGTCACCGGCCGATGGCCGCCGACCGAGGCCGTGGTCGCGGTGCGCGGTCGTTCTTGCCCAATTGGGCAAGAACGATCTTGGTGGTGGGGGCGCGGCGTCCGCGACGTCTGCGGCAGCGGCGCCCTCGACATCCGCGGTTGTGGGCGAGAGCGTCGGCGCGTGCTGCCGGGTGGGGGGCGGTCGGATGACTATCGTCCGTGCCATGACCGATACGGCACCGGGCGCCGTTCTCGACGCTCTCGCACTTCCCTCACCGCGCCACGGTGGGGCCGAACCGGCCCGCATCATCGCCGTCTGCAACCAGAAGGGCGGCGTCGGGAAGACCACCACCACGATCAACCTGGCCGGCGCCCTCGCCAGTCACGGCCTGCGCGTGCTGGTCGTCGACTGCGACCCGCAGGGCAACGCCAGCATGGCCTTCAAGGTCCCGCTGCTGAACGAGGACGCGGGCGCCACCCAGGCCACCGTCGTCCTGGGGATGGGCGACCCCCGACCGATCATCGCCCGCACCCGGGTGCCGAACATCGACGTCCTCCCCGGCTCGATGGACATGTGCTTCCTGCCGTCCCGGATGCGCGAGCACGGCAGCAGCATCGGCCTCTACCGCCGCCTGCTGTCGCACGTGGTCCACCTCTACGACGTGGTCCTGCTCGATCTGCGACCGGCGCTGGACACCGACACCGACGCCCAGACCGCCGCGGCGGACGCGGCGATCATCCTGGTCGACGTCGACGAGTGGTCGATGAAGGCCGTCAAGATGCAGACCGCCCAGCACATCGTCGCGATGCGCAAGGCCGAGCGGCCGGACGGCGACCTGGAGATCCTCGGCCTGATCATCGGCCGGGTCACGCGGCCGATGGGCGACTTCGACGCGAAGATCTACCAGCAGCTCAGGAGCCACCCGCGCATCCGCTGCATCGGCGAGGTCCCCATCCGGGCGACCGACCTCAAGGAGTCCCGCAGCGTCGGCCTGCCGGTCGTCCAACACCGGCCGAAGAGCGACACCGCCGGATTCTTCCTCGACATCGCCGCCCACGCGGGACTGGTGAAGACCGCATGAGCCACGCGTACGAGCTCGAAGGCTGGGACGACGACGACGCCACCGAGGCCGCCGTGGCCAGCCTGGCCGGCACCGCCCAGCGGGTGGCCGACGAACGGCAGACCGCGGCCGACGAACAGCTGGCCACCCGCATCACCGCCGCGGTCGAAGCGTCCCGTCCAGGTCTCGACAAGATTCCCGACCCGGTCGACCCCGCCGGTGACGGCGACCTGACCGCCGAGGAGCAGCACCGCCTCGCGGCCTGCGTCGAAGGCGTGGAACTGCTGTCCACCGCCTACTGGGTCGCGGGCAAGTCGCTGGACACCATGGCCGTCGGCCGACTGTTCCGCCGGCTCCCGCACAAGCTGGAGCCGGACCGCTGCTACGCCACGATCGAGGAGTGGGCGGACGTCGAGCACGGCATCAAGCAGTCGCGGTGCAGCAAGCTCCGCGCCGGGTGGGAGCTCGGCGAAGTCCTCAACGCCCGCGGCTACAAGGCCCCCGAAGGGCAGGTCCGCGAGCTGGTGCCGCTGAAGAACCGTCACGGCCTCAAGGCCGCCGTCGGCGTCTACCAACTGGTCGTCAACGCGGCCGGCGCCGACAGGGTGACCGCCGAGCGGATCCGCGAGACCGTGCGCCTGCTGCCCGGCGACCTGGCCCTCAGCGACGAGGACGACCCGCAGGCCATCGCCCAGGCGCTGAACGGCGTGATCGAGGCGGCGGAGCCCCCGCCGTCCAGGCCGCCCACCCCGCTGTCGGCCAAGCTCAGGCGCGACGTCGACCGCCGGGCCCTGGCCCTCGCCGACGGCCTCGACCGCCGACGCATCGACCGCCACGAGGTCCTCGGCCACCTGCTCGCCGCGTTCGCGGACGAGACCGACAGCCGGGTCTTCGACGCCGTGTTCGACCGGATGAAACGGGCCGTCGTCTGACAGACCGGTGTGTGCCGACCGTCGGCCGGTAGCGTGGCCGGTGATGACACGGACATGTGCCGGCGTCGCCGGTGTGACCAGCGCAGGCGGTGTTCGAGGTCGTGGACGGCCTTCGTCGTGGACGGCGCGGGCGTCGTCCGCCGGCGGCACGTCTTCACCCGGCGTCGGGGAACGGGGCGGGAGCCAGGTGCTCGTCCAGCCATTCGGCGAGGCTGGCGGCGCTCGGCTTGACCCAGATGACGCCGGCCTTGATCTCGATCCCGAGCGCCTGCTGCAGCCGCTGTTGCAGTTGCACCGCGCCGAGGGAGTCGAGACCCAGCAGCACCATGCTGGTGTGCGGTCCGATGTGCCGGGTTCCGCCGCCGAGGAGTTCGCGGACCTGGGTGATGATGAACTCCTCAAGTATCAGGCGGCGTTCGGCTCCGCTCGGGGCGGCGAGCAGTTCGTCACGGACCGGGAAGGAGGTTTCTTCGGACGCCGGGGCCTCGCCGAGGAGTTCGGCCAGCAGGGCGGAGCCTCGCACGGCCGGGTAGGGCGCGGTCCACTGCCACACGTCGATCGGCGAGTAGGCGATTCGGCGGTGACCATCCGTCAGGATGCGTTCCAGGGCGGCGATTCCGTCGGCGGGTGAGATCATGAGGACGCGCTGCCGGGCGAGGTGCCGGCCCCTTCCGACCTCGCTCCAGGCACCCCAGTGGATGCCGGTCGCGGGAAGGCCCTGGCTCTGGCGCCACTCGACCAGGGCGTCCAGGAAGCCGTTGGCCGCCGCGTAGGCGGCCTGCCCGGGTGAGCCGAGCAGGGAGGCGACCGAGGAGTAGACCACGAAGTGGTCCAACTCGTGGTCGATGCTGGCCTGGTGGAGTGCCCAGGCGCCGTCGGCCTTGCCGCGCCAGACCCGGGCGGTCAGGTCCTGGTCCAGGTTGGCGAGGACGGCGTCCTCGACCAGCCCGGCCGCGTGCACGATGCCGCGCAGCGGCAGTCCGCCCTCGACGGCTGCCGCGATGGCCAGTTGCACGGTGGACGGGTCGCCGAGGTCGCCGAGGGCCACGGTGAGGTCCGCGCCCGTGGAGGCGCGCAGTTCCTCCAGCACTCGCTCGGCGTGCGCGGACGGGGCGGATCGGCCGCACAACACCACCCGGCGCATGCCCTGTTCGGCCAGCCAGCGTGTCGTCAGCAGGCCGAGGCCGCCGAGGCCGCCCGTCACGAGGTACGCGCCGTCCGTCCGTACCGGCGTGGGCAGGCTGAACGGTGCCGGGCCGGTGCGGACCCGGGCGACGCGGCGTTCCTGCTGACGCCAGGCGATCTCGACCATCGGCCGGTCGGTGGCGAGCAGGTCGTCGAGCAGTACGTCCAGCGGGGTGTCGCCGGCCAGCTCGATGCTGCTGGGCCGCAGTTCGGGGTGTTCGAAGGCGGCGACCCGGAGCAGGCCGCGCAGGCCGGCTGCGCCGAGCGGGCCGTCGTCGCTGCGCCAGACGACCCATAGCCGGGGCAGGTCAGTGCGGTGTGCGAGCTGTTGCAGGATCGCCGTCACCCTGTCGACGTCCTTGCGCGCGGCCGTTGCCCGGTCCTGGTCCGCGGCGGGAGTGATGGCGATCAGCACGGACGTCGGGGAGTGCGGGGTGTCCTCGTCCAGTGCCGCGGCGATTTCCTCCGCGTCGAACGCGTCGGACATGACGCCCTCCGGGCGGGTGAGCAGGCGGCTGCCCGCCGACCGTTGACCCAGCATGGTGCACAGGCGCCGGGGCCACACCGGCCCGTCCTCGGCAAGGACCAGCCACCTCCCGTCCGCCGGTTCCTCGGCGGTGGGCGTCGGCTCGGGCACCCAGGCCAAGTGGGCCAGGCGGGAGGCGAAGCGCTCGGCGGGCGGGGTGATGTTCGCCAGCCGCAGCCCGCGGATCTCGGCGACCACGGTGCCGCTCGCGCTCACCAGACGTGCGGAGGCGACGCAGGTCAGATCGTCCACCTTGTGCAGTTCCACCGCTGCCAGTCGGGTGTGCGCGGTGGGGCCGTAGAGGCGGATCTCCTCGAAACCCGCCACCACGACCGGGCCCGGGCTGGTGGCGTGGTGCGCCAGCCAGACGGACACCACGGTCTGGACGACCTCGTCGGCGAGCGCCGGGTGCAGCGCCATCGCCCAGGCCGAGACGCGGGCTGTCTCGGCGATCCGCAGCCGGGCGACGGCCCGGTCCTCCTCGGCGTGCACCTGGATGCCGTCCAGCGCGGTGAAGGCCGGGCCGTGCTGCACGTTGTGCCGCTCGCGGAAGTGCCGGTAGAGGTCGGCCGGGGAGGAGTCGGCCCACTCGGGGCCGGCCGGGACGGACGGGTCCGCCGGCGGCGCGGCGTCGAGGGCGGACAGCGGCCGCACCGTGCCCCTGGCGTGGACGACCACGCCGCCGTCCTCGTCGAAGGACAACACCTCGGCCTCGGCGCTGCCGTCCGTGCGCAGCAGACGGGTGGTGACCAGCGGTTCCGGGTCCAGGACCAGCGGGTGGTCCACGCGCAGGTCGCTCACCGCGATTCGGTCGGTGCCGAACACCCGGGCACCCGACGCCAGCAGCATCTCCGCGAAGCCCGTTCCGGGCAGTACGGGTACGCCTGCGACCCGGTGGTCGTCCAGCCAGGGAAGACGGCCCGGGCTGATCGGGGTCTGCCACAGGTGCTGGTCGGGCGTCTGCGGGTCGCGGACGTGCCCGCCGAGCAGGGGGTGCTGCTCGGCGCCGACCAGGCCGGGGGCGACCAGCACGTGCGGCTCCTCGTCGCCGCCGAGGCGCACGCGCTCCCAGGTCGTGCCGGGGACGTCCGCCAAGTCCCCGCCGTCGTGGTGGGCGGACCAGTCGATGCCCTCGTACCCGGCGCAGTGCACCGCGCCGAGGTGGGTGAGGAAGGCGTCCTGGTCGTCCAGGCCCTGGCGCAGGGTGCCGACGGCGACGGCGTCGCGCACACCGTCCGCCTGGGCGGTGTCCAGGATCGGGCGGACCGCCAGCGGGTGGGCGGTGCATTCGATGAACAGCCGGTGCCCGGCGGCCAGCGCGGCGGAGACGGCCGTCCGGAAGCGCACCGGGTCCCGCTGGTTGCGGACCCAGTACGCGCCGTCCAGCGGTCCGGGCTGTTCGGGGTCCTCGCTGACGGTGGAGAAGAACCCCGTGCCCGGCGGCAACGCCGATACGCCCGCCAGGGCGGTGCGGAGCTCGTCCAGGATCGGATCGACCTTCGGCGAGTGGGAGGCCACGTCGACGTCGATCATCCTGGCGACCGTGCCCTGCGCGGTCCACGCCTCGACCAGGGCGGCCACCTGCCCGCTGTCGCCGGAGACGACCGTGGTGCCCGGCGAGGTGAGCACGCCCAGGGAGACGCCGTCCGCGCCCGCACGCTCGATCGCGGCCCGGACCTCCTCCTCGCCGAGCATCACCGAGGCCATGGCCCCACCGGAGATGGTCGCGAGCAGGGCCGCGCGGCGGCAGATCACCTTCACTCCGTCGGCCAGGCCGAGCGCGCCGGCCACCACCGCCGCGGCCACCTCTCCCAGCGACTGCCCGATCACCGCGGCGGGCTGCACGCCCCAGGAGCGCCACACCGCGGCGAGTGCGATCTGAACCGCGAAGAGCATCGGCTGGACCCGTTCGATCCCGATCGAGACGTCCCCCGCCTCGATCAACTTCCGTACCGAGAAGCCCCCTTCGGCCTGGATCAGTGGCTCCAGTTCGTCGATGGCTGCGGCGAACACCGGTTCGCCGGCCAGCATGCCCCGGCACATGTCCGGGCGCTGGGAGCCCTGGCCGGTGAAGACGAGGACCGGACCGGCATGGCCGGGCGGCAGCGCCACCGGGCCGCTCGCCGTCCCGTCCGCCGTCTCCCCGGCGGCGAACGCCCGTGCGCGGGCGCTCAGTTCGTCCAGGTCGCGGGCGGCCACGGCGAGCCGCTGGTCCGCGTGCGCTCGGCGCTGGGCCAGGGTGTGCCGCACGTCGAGCGCGTCGACGCTCCCGCCCGCGGTCCGGGCCCAGTCGGCGAGCCGTCCGGCCGAGAGCTGCAGCGCCTTCGGCGAGTTGCCGGACAGCAGGTACAGCCCGGCGCTTCGCCCGGCCGGGCGACGGCGCGGCGCGGCGGGAGCCGCCTCCAGTACGACGTGGGCGTTGGTCCCGGTGACGCCGTACGAGCAGACCGCGGCCAGTCGGGCCTCGCCGGGGACCGGCCACTCGGTCAGCTCGGTCGGCACGAACAGCCGCGAGGAGCCGTCGCGTTGGATCGCCGGGTTCCACTCCCGGAAGTGCAGGTTCGGCGGGATCACGCCGCGCCGGAGCGATTCGATCGCCTTGATGGCGCCGGCGATGCCGGAGACGGGCTCCGTGTGGCCGATGTTCGTCTTGACCGACCCGAGCGCGCACCGCCCCCGGCCGTGCCCGTACACCGCGTCGATCGAGGTGTACTCGACTGGATCGCCGACCGCCGTACCCGGGCCGTGCGCCTCCACCAGCCCGACCTCGCCGGGGTCGATGCCGGCCTTCTTCACCGCCTCCCGGAACAGCGCCTGCTGGACCTCGGTGGAAGGCGCGGTCAGCCGGGTCGCCTGGCCGTCGTTGTTGACCGCACTGCCACGGATCACCGCCAACACCCGGTCCCCGGCGGCCCGTGCGTCCGCCAGCCGCTTCAGCACCAGCACTCCGGCGCCCTCGCCGCGCACGTAGCCGTCGGCCCGGGCGTCGAAGGCATGGCACGCACCACGCTGTGACAGCAGCAGCGGAGCCTCGTAGTAGTGCGTCTCCGGGGAGACCATCAGCAGCACGGCGCCCGCCAGGGCGGTGTCGCACTCCCCCAGCGTCAGCGCCCCGCACGCCGCGTCCAGGGCCACCAGCCCGGACGAGCAATGCGTGCTGACCACCATCGACGGACCGCGTAGGTCCATCGAGAAGGCCACCCGGCCCGCCGCTCCGGCGGTGAAGTTCCCGAACAGGTACGGGCTGTTCGGCGAGTCCTCCACCGGCCGTGCCTCACGGAACAGGTTGTCGGGCGCGTAGGTGCCGATGTACACCCCGGTACGCGATCCGCGCATCCGGTCCATCGGGATGCCCGCGTGTTCCACGGCCTCCCAGGCCACCTCCATCAGCACCCGGAACTGCGGATCGACCCAGCGCTGCTCCGACGGCGCCACCGAGAACGCCGCCGGATCCCAGGCCCACACGTCGCCCTCAAGGAAACAGCCGATGCCGGCCCGCTCGGCGATCTCGGGATCGTGGATCGCGGCCAGGCGCCTGCTGTTCCAGCGGCCTTCGGGCACCGGTCCCACCGTGTGCCGCCCCGCGGCCGCGAGGTCCCACAGCCCTCCGGCGTTTTCCACCCCGCCGGGGAAGCGACAGCCTATGCCGACGACCGCGATCGGCTCGACCTCTGAGGCAGACATCTCGTTCCTTCCAAAGTGAGCGCGAGCGGGGTGAGAGCGAAGGACCGAACTCGGAGCGAAGTCAGAAGGAGCCGGGGAAGGGGCTCCGGGAAGCGGCGGCGGGGCGGGAAGGCAGCTTTCGCCGGCGCGGCCGGCGCTAGCTCCTGGGCTGCACCGTCATCGGCAGGCTGCTGGGCCGGAGAGTCCCGTGGGCGATCTCCCGCACCTCCACGCCGGGGACGGGTACGAGCCGCCAGCGCGCCACGATGGTCGCCACCACGATGACCATCTCGGTCATCGCGAAGTGGTCGCCGATGCACTTGTGGCGACCACCGCCGAAGGGCATGTACGGCGCCTTGAGTTCGGGGTCCGCCCACCTGTCGGGATCGAAGCGATCGGGTTGCGCGTACAGGGCCGGGTCGCGGTGCATGGCCGTCAGGCTGTAAACGAGGTTGGTGCCCGCGGGGAGTTGCGCCCCGCCCAGGTCGACCTCGGTGTTCGACGTCCGCATGAGGATCCACGGCGGTGTGTACAGGCGCAGTGCCTCGGTGACGAGGCGCCGGGTGAACACGAGCTGCGGCAGCTCGTCGAAACCCGCGTTCCGGCCCTGCAGCACGGAGTCGACCTCGTCGGTCAGTCGCTCGTACAGCTCGGGGTTCCTGCCGAGTTCGTGGAACAGCCAGCTCAGGGTGGTGGCAGAGGTCTCCATGCCGGAGAAGAAGATGGTCAGCACCTCGTCGAGCAACTGCTCGCTGGTCATGCCCTGATCGGTCCCGTCGTCGCGTGCCGCGACGAGCATCGACAGCAGGTCCCCGCGGTCCGTCGGGTCGGCCAGGTACGCCTGCACGAAATCGGTCACGAGCTCGCGGAGTTCCGTGCCCGCCCGGTCGAACCGGCGGTTGCCCGGTGTGGGAAGAGATCCCAGCAGGTCAGGTGCGATGGTGTGCCAGAGCACCCCCTTGAGGAGCGTGTCGAGGTGCTTCGACACCTCCGCCGCGGCCTCCTCCGACAGGCCCTGGCGGAAGAGCGTCCGCGCGGTGATCGCGCACAGGAGCCTGTGCATGGCCCGGTCCAGATCGACCCGTTGGCCGGCCTGCCAGCGCCCGGTCAGCCGGGTGGATTCCTCCACCATGGCCTCGGCGTATTCGCGAAGCCTCGCCACATGGAACGCCGGCATCATCATGCGACGCTGCTTCAGGTGGTAGGCCCCGTCCGACGTGGCGATGCCGTAGCCGGCGAAAGCCCTCGCCTTCGCGAAGACACGGCCGCGGTCGAACGAGTCGGCCCGCGTCACCAGGACCTGGTTCAGCAGTTGCGGCGAGTTGACCACGTAGAAGTCCGACGAGCCGACCCTGATGC
Organism: Kitasatospora sp. NPDC049285; assembly: GCF_040678815.1. Classification (NCBI taxonomy): domain Bacteria; kingdom Bacillati; phylum Actinomycetota; class Actinomycetes; order Kitasatosporales; family Streptomycetaceae; genus Kitasatospora; species Kitasatospora sp. NPDC049285. The sequence continues at coordinate 47,774 of NZ_JBFAQR010000033.1, forward strand.
GTACGAGATCGCCGAGCCCGCGCAGTTCCAGAAGGTAGTCCAACCGCCTCCGGGCAAGTGGTATGAGATGCCCGACCAGTGGAAGGCCGCCTGGCGCCAGCGGCACCACACCCGACCTCGCGACGGCGGACTTTGCCAGCAGTTTCATCCTGCCTGCTTTCTCCCTGGGCATCCACGGACGGCGGAACGGCCTGCCCGGCCCCCCCATGGTCGATGGCGGGGCCGAGAAATCCTCAAGTTTTCCGGCCCCGCCCATTCATAACGGGGCATCACGGCAGGCGGTTCACCTCCCGAGGACATCGCCGGCGCACCGTGCCCGACCAGGCACACCAACGGAACAGGTCACTCGGACCAACCTCACCCCTGCTGCTTGACAGCCAAAGGAGCATCCCCAACGATGTTCCGGGTGTGGCCCGGTGGACAGCTCCTCGACCAGTTCTGCACCCCCGCGCCGCCGGTACCCGACCCTCTTCACCGTGGCGGTCATTACCACCGCCGCGTCGTTGAGATCGCCCGGGCGACCTGACGACTGATCACCGGATTCCACGGCCGTTATTGCGCCGTCCCGGCCTGGCGCTCCAGGCCGGCCATGACGTCCGACCACCCGTCAATGAAATCAACGACCCGGGATTCGCGGTCCTCGTTCCGGTCACGCCGGATGGGTTTCCGGGCGATCCGGTCGACGAAACCTTCGCGCTCCAGGGCAGCATTCGCCAAAGGCCGAGGAGAGGACAGTTACCGACCAATGGGCCGCTACAGCAGGCTGCACTACATCCAGACCCTGGATCCCGAGCGTGACTACGACGAAATCTTCAAGCTGGTCACCCGATACGAGTTCCCCTGGGACTACCACACCGGATGGTCCTTCGCGCTGGTCACCGACTTCGTCATACCCAGCATCACCCACACCCTGGCCGGCACCGGGGAGTTCGCCCACCGCGGCATGAAGCGCTACGACGACACCATGCTCTTTCCCTTCGAAGCCCATCGGGACGGACTCGACTCCGCCCACGGCAGGGAAGCCGTACGCGCGCTCAACAAGATCCACGGCCGCTACACCATCTCCAACGAGGACTACCTGCACATCCTCGCCGGCCACGTCGTCGCCGCGATCGACTGGATCAACCAGTACGGCTGGCGCCCCCTGTCCGACCACGAGCAACGCGCCATCGCCCTGGCCCACCGCAGGCTCGGCGAACTCATGGGCATCAAGGACATCCCGTCCTCGTACGACGAGTTCAAGACGTGGCTGGAACGCGACATCCAGGAACGCGGCACGTGGCACTACGCGAACGGCGCCATGGTCGCGCACGCCATGCGGATCATCGCCGCGCTGTGCCCACCCGGCACGCGCACGATCGCGACCAAGGCCATCACGTCGATGATTCCCGAGAACATCCGGGGCATCCTCGACCAGCCGCCCCTGCCCGCCTGGTTCGGCGCCCTCGTCCGCCGCGCGCTTCGCGCCCGGGGCCGACTGATCCGCCTCACGCCCCCGCGGCCGGACTCCCGGCCCTACGTCCGAAAACCCCGCAGCTATCCGCGCGGCTGGACCATCGGCCAACTCGGCCCGGACCACCACACCGAATCCGCGGCAGCCGGGGACACGCAATGAAGGAGACGCCACCGCCCCGGGAGGTATCGATGTCCCAGCCCCGGTCCAAGTCCCAGAGCGGGGATATCAAATACGCCGCGTGGGCGGGAATCGTACAACTTCCCGCCGGGTTCATCGTGCTCATCATCGCGGGGAGCTTCCCCCACGTATTCCCCGTCTGGGACGAGCCTCCGTCGGAAATCGTCTCGTTCATGGTGAACAACGCTCCACGAGTCGTCATCGGCTGCTTCGGAAATGCCCTTGCATTTCTTCTGATGATCTGGTTCGTCGTTGGCCTGACGGAAATGATCCGATCGAGAACGACCTCACCGCGCCCGGTCTTCACCCAACTCATCACACCGTGTGCGGTCGCTACCGTCTCCACTTTCACGGCATCGACAGTTCTCTGGCTGGCAACCCTGCTCGGGGCCCTGGGGCACCCCGTGGCGATGAGCACGTCCATGGTCCACTACACCTTCATCACGTCCATCCTCTTCTGGCCGTTCGCCGAACTTCCCGCAGCCCTCATGATGATCGCAGCCGGGGTCGCCACCCTTCAGGTGCCGGATTTTCCCACATGGCTGGCGAAGTCCGCCTTCCCGGTGGCCGCCTTGAATTTCGCGATCAGTTTCGCAGTCATCGCGAAGAACGGATGGCTGGCACCGCTCAATCTGACCATGATCGTCCCGATGGGGCTGATTTTCGGCTGGATGACCGCAGCCGGAGTGGTCATGCTCCGCGCCGAGCGATGACCCTGGATCCACCAGCCGAGCCGGCCGTCCCCCCGGAGGGGGCGGACTGTAGTGACTGACGATCAGAGGCGGCGGGTGGTGGTGGCGGTGGTGAGGATGAGGGCGCTGGTGATCGTGTAGAAGGGGGCGGGGAACGCGGCCAGCACGCGTTCGGTTTCCTTCAGGTCGGCCTGGTGCGCGGAGCCGGTGGCGATGCCGAGGGCGATGAGGGCGATGGCCAGGGCGTACGCGGCCCGCAGGGGGCGCGGCACGCGCGGCAGTTCGAAGGAGCTGCGGACCTGGTTGGCCTTGACGCGGGCGGCGATCAGGCGGAAGAGCCCGACGATGAAGACCGGGAAGACGGCGAGGAACAGGCCGAGCACCAGGGGCTTCGGGACGAGCGAGCGGCTGGGGAGCCAGGTGGCGGAGAGGCAGAGCAGGTCGATGCCGCACAGCGTGGCGGTCAGCAGGTAGTGGCCGCGTTCGAATCCGCGCAGTCCGTGCAGCGCCGGGTAGGGCGTCCCCGACTCGTTCATCCCCGGCTTGCCCATCCCCGACGCCTCCCCCACCAGCGATCATGACGGCGGATCAGCGTCCTCCGTACCCGAGGGGCGGTAGGTGATCCGGGCTACGGCGGGGGCCGAGACCACCTGGACGGTGTCGGTGCCGGGGAAGCGGAGGTGAGCGAAGCCGCCTTCCAGGGTGACCTGGACGTCGGTGGCGGTGCTGACGGGGTGTCCGTCGGCGTCCAGGACGGTGTAGCCGGGGCGGAGTTCGACGGTGCCGTGGTGGCTCTGCGGGCTCATGCGGGGACCTCCGGGAAGTCGAGGACGGGCTGCGCCAGGTGGTTGAAGTAGTTCGACAGGGTGTTGAGTGCGATGTGGGCGGTGATCTCGGCGAGTTCGGCGTCGGTGACACCGGCTTCGCGGGCCGTGGCGAGCTCCTCGTCGGTCACCCGGCCGCGGGTGTGCAGGATGCGGTCGGCGAGGTGCAGGACGGCGTCGGCGTGCGGGTCGGTGTCGTCGGCGGCCTGCCGGGTGCGGGCCAACTCCTCGTCGCTGAGGCCGAGCAGGCGGCGTCCGCGCAGCGTGTGGGCGCTCACGCAGTAGGTGCACTCGTTGTGCTGGGCGGTCAGCAGGGCGAGCTGCTCGCGCAGCCGCGGGGTCAGCGCGCCGGCCCCCAGGTGCTCGTGCAGAGCCAGGTAACCGCCCAGTGCGGCAGGGCTGTTGGCGAGGGTGGCGTGCAGGTTGGGCAGCCGGCCGAGGCGGGCGCGGGTGCGCTCCAGCAGGCCGTCCGGGTCGTCCGTGAGCAGTGGCAGGCGTGGCATGACCCCTCCAGATGGTACCGACCGGTTCCGTTCTGACTGGGAGACGGTACCGATCGGTACCGAAATCGTCAACTACCCGCTAACCTGAGGAACATGGCCACCCACGCACGCGCCCGCCTGCTCGACACCGCCGAGCAGCTCTTCTACGCCGAGGGCATCCGCGCCGTCGGCGTGGAACGGATCCTGGCCGACTCCGGCGTCGGCCGTGCCTCCTTCTACCGGCACTTCGCCGGCAAGGACGACCTCGTCGTCGCGGTCCTCGCCCGCCGCGACCAGAACTGGCGCGACTGGCTCTCCGAGCGGGTCACCGCCCTCGGCGGCAAACCCCTGAACGTCTTCGACGCCCTCGCCGAACGCTTCGCCCGCGCCGACTTCCGCGGCTGCGCCTTCATCAACACCATGGTCGAGACCGCCGACCCCGACAGCCCCGCCCACCGGGTCGCCGCCGAGCACAAGGAGAAGGTCACCGGCTACCTCGCCGCCCTGCTCGCCGCCGACGGCCGACCCGGCGACCAGGCCGCCGAACTCTCCCGCCGCCTCGTCCTGCTGATGGACGGCGCCATCGTCACCGCCCTGCGCGAAGGCACCACCGCCCCCGCCGCCGAGGCCCGCGCCATCGCCGCCGCACTCCTCGGCCCGTCCTGACCGATTCGTGCGCGGCCGGACCGACTCCGGCCGATCCGTGCGAGCGGGCGTACTACGGCGGCACCGGGGTGAGGATGCGAACGTTTCGCCCACCCCCGTCCACCCAGGAGGCGCGCCCATGTCGGCCGACGTTCACCCCGACCCCACCCCGCTGCGCCAGGCCGCCGCCGCCCTGCAGCCCGACCTGGTCGCCCTCCGGCGGGCCCTGCACCGCGACCCCGAGATCGGCCTGGACCTCCCCCGCACCCAGGCCAAGGTGCTCGCCGCCCTGGACGGCCTCGGCCTGGAGACCACCGTCGGCAAGCACCTCAGCTCGGTGACCGCCGTCCTGCGCGGCGCCCGCCCCGGCCCCGCCGTCCTGCTCCGCGCCGACCTCGACGCGCTCCCGGTCACCGAGGCGACCGGCCTGCCGTACGCCTCCGAGGTGCCGGGCGCGATGCACGCCTGCGGCCACGACCTGCACACCGCCGCGCTGATCGGCGCCGCCAGGCTCCTCGCCGCCCGGCGGGAGGAGCTCGCGGGCAGCGTGGTCTTCATGTTCCAGCCCGGCGAGGAGGGCGGCGGCGGCGCGGCCCTGATGGTCGACGAGGGCGTACTGGACGCCGCCGGGGAGCGCGTGGTCGCCGCGTACGCGCTGCACGTCGGCGCCTCGCTGCTGCCCGCCGGCTACGTGGCCGGGCGGCCCGGGCCGATCATGGCGGCCTCGGACACGCTGCGGGTGGTGGTGCGAGGCCGCGGCGGCCACGGCTCCAGCCCGCACCTGGGGATCGATCCGGTGCCGGCCGCGTGCGAGGCGGTGCTGGCCCTGCAGACCATGGTCACCCGGCGCTTCGACGCCTTCGACCCGGTCGTCCTCACGGTCGGCACCTTCCACGCCGGTACGGCCGAGAACGTGATCCCGGACGAGGCGGAGTTCGGGGCGACGATCCGCTCGTTCTCGCCGGAGGCACGCGAACGCGTGCTGACGGAGGGCCTGCGGGTGGTGCGCGGCGTGGGGGAGGCACACGGCTGCGAGGTCGAGGCGGAGATCGAGCCCGGCTACCCGGTGACGGTCAACGATCCGGTGGAGGCGGCGTACGCGGAGCGGACGGTGCGTCAGGTGCTGGGGGCGGAGCGGTACATCGAGATGCCGCGACCGGTGGCCGGGTCGGAGGACTTTGGGGTGCTGGCGGAGCACGTTCCTGCGGCGTACGTGATGTTCGGCGCCTGCCCGCCGGAGAAGGACCCGTTCACGGCGCCGTACAACCACTCGGCGGAGGCGGAGTTCGATGACGGGGTGCTGGGCGACGCCAGTGCGGTGCTCGCGGCGTTGGCGCTCGGGAGGAGCCGCTAGGAGCCGCCAGGAGTCGCTAGGGGCCCGGGGAACGGCGGGAGTGCGTGGCGGTCGGGGTCACAGGGCGCTGCAAGGTCTTGGCGTATGGAGGTCTCCGGAACCCCGAAGCCCCCAGACGCCACCGCGCCCTTGAGACCACACCGCCACGCACTCCCGCCGTTCCCCGGGCCCCTTTCGGCCCGGAGGGCCTCTCAGGCTCGCGGTTCGATCGGGACGTAGTCCGTGGCGCGGCCGTCCGGGGTGAGGAGGTGGCCGACGAGTTTGAGGGTGCGGAGGGTGATCTGGCGGTTGAGGATGCGGAGTTCGGGGAAGCGGCGGGTGAGTTCGGACTCGATGCGGCGGAGGTCGGGGATCTGGGGGGCGATCAGGTAGAGGGCGAGGTTGGCCGGGCCGACCGTGACGGCGCACAGGCGGGTCTGGGGGAGCGCGGCGAGGCGGCGCGCGGCTTCGGGGAGGCGAGTGGGCGGCACGTCGAGCCAGAGCATCGCGCCGACGGGGTGGCCGGTGACCCGGGGGGAGGCGTCGCAGCGCAGCACGAGGCGGCCGGAGTCGCGGAGTTCGGCGAGTCGGCGGCGGACGGTGGAGGCGGGGAGGCCGGTGCGGGCGGCGAGTTCGGCGTAGGGCATGCGGCCGTCCGCGCCGAGGGCCTGGATGAGGGCGAGGTCCTCCTCGATCCGGCGGGACGGCAGCGGGTGCGGGGGTGGCGGCGAGACGGTGAGGGCGCGGCGCTGGTCGGCGTCCAGCGCGCCGTTGGTGAAGCGGCTGCCTTCGACCAGGGTGCGTTCGACCAGGGAGGTGCGGGTGCGCAGGACGCCGGGGACGGTGCCGACCCGGTCGAGGAGGTAGGCGGTGAGCCCGGCGTGGTCGAGCGCGGCGACGGTGAGCAGCAGGTCGGCGTTGCCGGTGACCAGTTCGATGCTGGCGGTCTGCGGGTGGCGTCCGAGCTCCGCGGCGACCTCGGTGACCCGGTCGGCGGTGCACTCGACCTCGATCAGTGCGGACAGGCCGCGGCCGATCCGGTCGGCGGAGGGGTAGCAGGTCACCCAGGCGTCGCCGTCGGCGGTGAGGCGGGCCCAGCGGCGGGACAGTGTGGCCGGGTCGACGCCCAGCGGGGCGGCCAGCCGGGACCAGGGAGCGCGCGGGTCCATCCGCAGGGCGTCCACCAGGGCCAGGTCCAGCTCGTCGATCATGGCTGATCCTTGCGTCGGGAGAGCCGCTGGAGCGGATTCGTGCGAGGCGGGTGGTTCGGCCTCCAGGTTAGTCATCCTTGCCGCCACCCCCACCGACCGCGCCGGCGACGCCGACCGCGGCACCCTCCGCACCCCCGTGGATCCGCCGATGACCCCCGCCACGCCGGCCGACTCCCCCGCCACCCCGGCCGACTCCCCCACCGACGCCACCGAGAAGAGCGACACCACTGCCACGGCCACAGGCAGAGCCGTCGCGTCCGCCGTCCCGCTGCTCGTGCTGGTGGAGTTCGCCAGCGGCGTGCTGCAGGGCGGGTTCCCGATCCTGCTGCCGCGGGTGGGTGAGCACCTGGGCCTGCGGGCGTCCGACCTGAGCCTGGCGCTGGGCGTGGAGTTCCTGGTGTCGGGCGTGGCGGTGCCGCTGACCTCGCGGCTCGGCGACCTGTACGGCCACCGCCGCCTGCTGCGCGCCACCGTGCTGCTGACCATGCTGGGCTTCGTCGTGACGGCGCTGGCCGGGGACCTGACGACGCTGCTGCTGGGCCGGGCGCTGGCCGGGTTCCTGGCCTGCTGGCTGCCGTTGGAGTTCGCGATCCTGCGGGACAACCTGGGCGAGGAGCGCGGCGGCCGCGCGGTGGGGCCGCTGGTGGGCTCGCTGACGGTGGGTTCGACGCTGGGCGCACTGGCGGTCGGCGGGCTGGGCTCGGCGCCGTCGGCGACCCGGCCGCTGCTGTGGGCGCTGGCGGCGCTGCCGCTGCTGGCGTTGCCGGTGGTGTGGCGGCTGGTCCCGGAGTCCCGGACCCGGGCGCGCGGCCGGATCGACTGGGCGGGCGCCGCGCTGCTCTCGCTGGGCCTGACCCTGCTGCTGGCGGGCCTGGCCGGCAGCGCCGTGCTGCCGGGCACGGCCGTCGCGGGGCTGCTGCTGGGCGGCGTGCTGCTGCTGGTGGTGTTCGTGGTGCGGGAGTTGGGGACGGACCAGCCGATGGTGGACGTCCGGCTACTGGCCCGGCGGGCCACCGCGCCGGTGTTCGGGCTGAGCTTCCTGCTGGGCTGCGCGCTGTACGGGGCGCAGGGGCCGACGCTGGCGTACCAGGCGGCCAAGCCCGCCGAGACCGGGTACGGGCTCGGTGCGGTGCCGCTGGTGCTGGGGCTGCTGGTGCTGCCGCAGACGGCGGCGGCCACGGCGGGCGCGCTCACCGCACACCGGCTGGCGGCCCGTCAGGACGTGCCCCGGGTACTGGGGTTGGCCTTCGCGCTGTGCACCACCGGGTACGCGGTGATCGCGCTGGGGCACGCCGCGGCGTGGCAGTTCGTGCTGGGCGGTGCGCTGGCCGGGTTCGGCGGCGGCCTGGGGCTGAGCCTGCTGCCGGCGCTGCTGATGCGGCGGCTCCCGGCCGACCAGACCGGGATCGGAACCGGCGTCTACAACACCCTGAAGTCGCTGGCGGGTGCCGCGGCGGGGGCGGTCGCGGCGGCCGTGCTGAACGCCCTGGTGCTGCGGGCCGGGGTGCCCACCGAGGGCGCGTACACGCTGGTGTGGACGGGCTGTGCGGTGGCCTGCGCGGCGGGCGTGCCGCTGGCGCTGGCGCTGGGGGAACGGCGGGTGAGGGTCCGTCAGGTCTCGTCCGGGCCGGTGAAGTCCGGCGGGGTGTAGCCGGGGCCGGTGAACTCGGCGCGGCGCGGGTTGCCCTGGGCGTCGGTGAGGCCCTCGGGGCCGGGGCTGGTGAAGTCCGGGGAGGTGTACCCGGGCCCGCCGCGGGGGCCCCGGCCCTCGGCGTCGGTGAGGCCCTCCGCGCCGGGGCTGGTGAAGCCGGGGCTGGAGTAGGCGGCCGGGCTGTAGCCGGGGCTGAGCAGCTCGGGCGGTTCGGGCCGGGCGGCGGGCAGCCTGGCGATCGCCGGTTCGCCTGTGAGGTTGGCGTGCAGCCAGGGCAGGACGGCGCGCTCGCGCAGCGCGGTGTGCCAGGCGGCCCGCGCCTCGGCGAGGTCGGCGTGCAGGTGCGGGTCGGTGCCGCCGGGGGTGGCGGAGCCGTCGCGCAGCGCGGTGAGGACCAGTCCGGCGCCGCCGATCAGCAGCGCGGCGGCGCCGATCGCGAGGGCCGCCCAGCCGGCGGTGACCACGCTGCGCCCGAGCGCCAGGCCCGGGGCGGCGGCCCGCAGCAGGTAGCCGAGCAGCAGCAGGATGACGGCGGCCGCGCCGGCGAGGATCGGGGTGAGCACGGTGAGCACCGGGAACAGCCCGGCGCCCTGGTCGCTGCGCAGCGGCCGGGAGAGCGGCCCGTCGGCGGGCGCGGCCCGTTCGGCGAGGGCGGCCCGCAGTGCGGTGTAGTGGCGGTACTCGGGGTCGGCGGGCGCGGCGACGGTGTCGGCCTCCGCCAGGGCCTTGGTGTGCAGCTGTTCGGCGTTCAGGTGCCGGCCGGGGGCGCTCAGCGCCTGCCGGACGGATGCGTCACGCAGTGCTTCGTCCAGGATGCGCGAGAAGTCCGGGTGGTCCTGGGCGAGCAGGTGCGGGGCGTTGCTCATGGGTACCCCGTTCCGCGAGGTCAACGAGAGGGTTCTCGGCAGCCTCGATCGTAGGGGCGTGCGGGAGCGCGCGGACAGGCTCTTTCCGGAACTTCAGTGCGCTCAGTCCCCTTGCAGCGCCGCTCAGTTGTTCAGTGCGCCGGTCGCGGCCGGGGTGTCAGTTCAGCGGCAGCCGGGCGACCAGCAGGCGGCCTTCCATGGTCACGCCGCCGTCCATCGCGATGGCCAGCTCGTCGGCGTAGATGTAGGGGCCGGGGACGTGCGGCGCGGTGCCGTCCTCCGGATGGTCGCCGGTCAGGTACGGGATCGGGCTGTGGCCGTGCACCACCCGGTAGCCGCCGAACATGGCGAGCAGCTCCTGCGCGGCCATCACGCCGGACTGGCCGCGGAAGGCGAAGCGCTTGGTGAACTTGCGGAAGGCGTCCCACCACTCGTCGATGCCCTCGTCGGCGAGCAGGGTGTGCACGGCGTCGTTGACGTCGGCGATGGTCTCGCCGTACTCGAGGTACGCGGTGGTGTCGGAGTGCAGCAGCAGGTGGCCGTCCTCCAGGCCCATCGCGGGCAGCCGGGACAGCCAGCTGACGTGGTGCGGCTGCAGGCGCTCCAGGTCGTGCTGCTGGCCGCCGTTGAGGCGCCAGGCGGCGAGGAAGGAGGCGGTGCCGGCGGTGGACTGCACCGGTTCGTCGCCGTAGCGGGCGGCGCCGAGGAAGAGCAGTTCGTGATTGCCCATCAGGGCGCGGCAGTAGCCGCCGGCGGCGGCGGCCTCGGCGGCGAGCTGCATCACCAGGTCGATCACGCCGATGCCGTCGGGGCCGCGGTCGGTGAAGTCGCCGAGGAACCAGACCCGGGAGCGGCCGGCCGACCAGTGGCCGTCGGCGTCGATCAGGCCCTGCTGGTGGAGCGCGGCGAGCAGCTCGTCGAGGTAGCCGTGCACGTCGCCGATGACGAACAGCGGGCCGGGGCCCTCGCCGGGCTCGGGCTGCGGGTAGGGGAAGTGCACCTCGGGGGCCATCTCGGGGATGGGCGGGCCGAGTTCGATGGTCGGCGGGTCCTCGTGCGGGGCCGCCCCGGTGGGCGCGTAGTGCCCGGGGACGTGCCCGGCCGGCTCGATGAACTGGGCCTGGGCGGGGGCCCAGTGCTGTTCGAGGTAGCGGGCGCCGCCGTAGGTGCTGTGGGTCTCCTCGTACGGGTAGCCGGCCGGCTCGGCCGGCTCGAAGTACGAGCCCTGCGGGAGCACGTCGAGGTCCTGGTGGGGGCGGGGTACCGAGTGCTGGTGCTCGGGCTCGCGGAAGAGGTCCTCGGGTGTCATTCGCCCATCATAGAAAGCGCACTCTCCCGCCGTCCTCACCTGGTCGGTAATCCGTTCCGTCGGGCCGTCAGCCGGTCCGCCGGCCGCCCGGTCTGCCCCGGTCTGGGATGGTCCAGACCAGTGGCGGAGCGGGCGGCGGGCGGGTCACACCTCGCCGGGCGGGCGCGGCGGGCTGACCGTGGTGCGCGGACTGCGGCGCTGCGAGGAGGCCCGGACGATCAGCTCGGTGGGCATCAGGGTGCCGGGCGGCGGCCCGGTCCCGGCGGTCCGGTAGCGCGGCGGGAACAGCCGCCCGGTGCCGGCCGGGGAGCCCGCCTCGACTCCCTCGATGGCGTCGATCAGCAGGTTGACCACCGTGGTGCCGATCCGCCGGGGCTTCAACGACAGCGTGGTGATCGGGGGTTCGGTGTTGGCGTAGACGTCGGACTCGCTGCAGCAGACCAGCAGTAGGTCGTCCGGCACCCGCAGCCCGTAGCGCCGGGCGGCGGCCAGCAGGTCGGTGCCGTTCGGGTCGAACAGCCCGTACACCGCGTCCGGCCGGTCCGGCCGGGCCAGCAGCCGGTCGGCGGCCACCGCCCCGGCGGCCGGGTCGTGCGCCGGGTACGCCTCGTAGACCGGCTCCTGCCCGACCCGGGCGCACCAGCCGAGGTAGGCCTCGGTGGAGAGCCGGGTGTAGGTGTCGGTGGAGGTGCCGGTCAGCAGGCCGATCCGGCGGGCGCCGGCCTCGCTGAGGTGCTCCAGGATGTTCAGCACGGCCGCCTCGTGGTCGTTGTCGACCCAGGCGGTGACCGGGCAGTTGCCCGGTTTGCCGTCGCTGACCACCGGTACCCCGGACCGGTAGAGCTCGGTGACCAGCGGGTCCTGGTCGGGCGGGTCGATCACCACCGTGCCGTCGAGCGCGATGTTGCTCCACACGTCGTGCCGGGAGGACGCGGGCAGCACCACCAGCGCGTAGCCGCGGCCCAGCGCGGCGCTGGTGGCGGCCCGCGCCATCTCGGCGAAGTACGCGAACTCGGTGAAGGTGAAGGGCTCTTCGCCGTAGGTGGTGACGGTCAGGCCGATCAGGCCGGACCGCCCGGTGCGTAAGGTCCGGGCGGCGGCGGACGGGCGGTAGCCGAGGCGCTCGGCGACCTCGCGCACCCGGCTTCGGGTCTCGTCTGGCAGGCGGCCCTTGCCGTTCAGGGCGTCCGAGACCGTGGTGATGGACACTCCGGCGGCGGCTGCGACGTCCCGGATGCCGGCCCGCTCCAGACGCCGTGAGGCGATGGCTCGCCGACCGTTCTGGTTGGCTGCTGCTGTCATGGCGGACCGATCGTATGGCGCATGACGGCGTTCCGTGACCGGTTCGCTACAGGTCGCAGAAGATACGTTTCTCCGCGACCGGCTCCGGCGGGCACCCTTCGATAGCTGCGGTTTTCCCGCTCCGATACCTCTGACATGTGCCAAAGGAACCCGGCAGAATGGCTGATCTGCACCCGTAACCCGGACGAGCATCTCACCCTCACGGGTGAGGGCGGTCGGTATCGTTCACGGCACCCGACCGGGGCGCAACGGCACCACCGCCGAGGAAAGAGAAACGGAGAACCCCGTGGTTGAGCGCGAGCAGGGGCCCCGGCTGCGGCCGACCCTGGACGGCATCCCCACCTACAAGCCCGGCAAGCCCGCCAGTGCCGACTCGTTCAAGCTGTCCTCCAACGAGAACCCCTACCCGCCGCTGCCCGGCGTGCTGGAGGCCGCGGTCGCCGCCGCCGGATCGTTCAACCGGTACCCGGACATGGCGGTCACCGGCCTCACCGCCGAACTCGCCCAGCGCTTCGGCGTCCCGGCCGAGCACGTCGCCACCGGCACCGGCTCGGTCGGCGTGGCCCAGTCGCTGGTGCTCTCCACCGCCGGCGAGGGCGACGAGGTGATCTTCGCCTGGCGCTCGTTCGAGGCCTACCCGATCATCACCCAGGTCGCCGGGGCCACCCCCGTGCCCGTCCCGCTCACCGCGGACGAGGCCCACGACCTGGACGCGATGCTCGCCGCGATCACCGACCGCACCCGGCTGATCTTCGTCTGCAACCCGAACAACCCCACCGGCGCGGCCATCCACCGCGAGGACCTGGTCCGCTTCCTGGACGCCGTCCCCGCGCACATCCTGGTCGTGCTCGACGAGGCCTACCGCGAGTTCATCCGCGACGCCGACGTCCCCGACGGCATCGAGCTCTACCGCGACCGCCCCAACGTCTGCGTGCTGCGCACCTTCTCCAAGGCCTACGGCCTGGCCGGCCTGCGGGTCGGCTTCGCCGTCGCCCACGAGCAGGTCGCCACCGCGCTGCGCAAGACCGCCGTGCCGTTCGGCGTCAGCCAGCTCGCCCAGGACGCCGCGGTCGCCTCGCTGCGCGCCGAGGACGCCCTGCTGGAGCGGGTCGAGTCGCTGGTCGGCGAGCGCACCAGGGTCACCGCCGCGCTGCGCGCCCAGGGCTGGACCGTGGTCGACTCCGAGGCCAACTTCGTCTGGTTGCGCCTGGGCGAGCGGACCCTCGACTTCGCCGCCGCCTGCGCCGAGGCCGGCGTGGTGGTCCGCCCCTTCCCCGGCGAGGGCGTCCGGGTCTCGATCGGCGAGGAGCGCGGCAACGACCTCTTCCTGGCCGCGGCCGAGGCCTTCCGCAAGGAGCTCTGACCCCCTCCGCCACCTGATCGACCGTCACCCGCCGGGGCGCGCACGCTGGTTGCGCGTCCCGGCGCGGCGTTTCCCGGAGTGCGCGCCCGCCCGGGTGCGGGTGAACCGGGGACGGGACTTCGCTGGGAGGTTTCTGGGAGGGCGGTCAAGGGCTGGTGGTCGGCCGGTAGGGCGGTGGGGTCCGGGCGGGATGTTTGCGGGGATATGTCCGGATCGCTGCTGCCAGCGGGCGTCCAGGATCCGCACAGGGCGGCGCAAAGGAACCCGGCGAAGCTGTCCGCCATGAAGGTACTTCCGCGACGGCGTGGTGCCGTCCTCGTCAACTCCGCGCTCGGCGTGGCCCTGCTGGGCGGGGCCGCGCTGGCGTACACCACCCTGGACAGCGGGACCAGCAAGGCCGCCACCACCTCCAGGGTCCGGACCGCCACGGTCGCCAAGGGCACGGTCCTGGCCACCGTGTCCGGATCCGGCACGCTCACCTCGCCCTCCGACGCGGGTCAGGACTTCACCACCGGTGGCAAGGTCACCGCGATCAAGGTGGCGGTCGGCGACACGGTGACCAAGGGACAGGTGCTGGCCACGGTCGACACCACCGCCGCCCAACAGCAGGTGGACGCGGCGCAGTCCGCGCTGAACACCGCCGAGGCCAACCTCACCAAGGCCGAGGCGGGCGAGACGGTGACCACCACCGTGCCCGGCAGCTCGACCGGCAACTCCGGCTCCGGCAGCGGCGGTTCGAGCCGCAGCGGGTCCACGGGCGGTGCGGGCGCCGGCGCGACCCCCACCCCGCAGCCGAGCACCACCACCACGGTGAAGGTCGACCAGGCGCAGGTCGCCCAGGCCCAGCAGCAGGTCGACAGCGCCGAGACCTCGCTGACCAACGCCAAGGCGGCGCTGGCCGGCACCACGCTGACCGCGCTCACCGACGGCACCGTGGCCTCGATCTCCGGCAAGGTCGGCGAGACCGTCTCCGGCGGCTCGTCCGGCTCCTCCTCCGGCTCCTCCGGCGGCTCGTCCGGCAGCAGCAAGACCGGTACCAGCACGGGGAGTTCCAGCAGCACCGGGCTGTCCGGCTTCATCGTGCTGACCAACCCGACCGGGATGCAGGTCAACGCCTCCTTCTCGGAGCTGGACTCGCTGAAGCTGAAGAAGGGCCAGGCTGCCACCGTCACCCTCAACGCGCAGTCCGACACCAAGCTCAACGCCACCGTGCTGTCGGTCTCCTCGCTGCCCTCCAGCTCCAGCAACGGCGCCGTGCAGTACGGCGCGACGCTGCAGATCACCGGCGACACCTCCACCCTGCGCACCGGCCTGAGCGCCACCATCGCGGTGACCACCGGCGAGGCCGACAACGCCCTGTCGCTGCCCGCCGCCGCCCTGCAGGGCACCGGCGCCACGCGCACCGCCACCGTGGTCCACGACGACGGCACCACCGAGCGCGTGCAGGTCGCCGTCGGCGTCGAGGGCGACAGCACCGTGCAGGTCACCGACGGCCTGACGGAGGGCGAGAAGGTCGAGCTGACCTCCACCACCGCCGGCACCGGCAACGGCTTCCCGTCCGGCAACTTCCCCGGCCTGAACGGCGGCGCGGGCGGCCTCGGCGGGACGGGCGGCGGCTTCGGCGGCGGCGGCACCCGCAGCGGCGGCGGCGCGGCCGGAGGCTCCCGCTGATGGGCACCGCCAAGCCCCCGGTGATCCAGATCCGCCGGGTCACCAAGTCGTACGGCCACGGCGACGCCGTGGTGCACGCCCTGCGCGGACCGGCCGGCCAGGACGGCACGCCGCTCGGCGTGGACCTGGACATCGACGAGGGCGACTTCGTCGCGGTGATGGGCTCCTCCGGCTCCGGCAAGTCCACCCTGATGAACATCCTCGGCTGCCTGGACGTGCCCACCGCCGGGCGCTACCTGCTGGACGGCATCGACGTCGGCCACCTCGACGAGGGCCAGCTGGCACTGGTGCGCAACCGCAAGATCGGCTTCGTCTTCCAGTCCTTCAACCTGGTGCCGCGCACCACCGCGCTCGCCCAGGTCGAACTGCCGCTGGCCTACGCCGGGGTGCGCGCCGCCGAGCGGCGCCGCCGGGCGCTCGCCGCGCTCGGCCTGGTCGGCCTCGCCGACCGCGCCGGACACAAGCCCAACCAGCTCTCCGGCGGCCAGCAGCAGCGCGTCGCGGTGGCCCGCGCCCTGGTCACCGCGCCCGCGATGCTGCTCGCCGACGAGCCCACCGGCAACCTGGACAGCCACTCCACCGAGGAGGTGCTCGGCATCATCGACCGCCTCAACGTGCTCGGCCGCACCGTGGTGATGATCACCCACGAGGACGAGGTCGCCCGGCACGCCAAGCGGGTCATCCGCCTGGTCGACGGCGCGATCATCAGCGACGTGCGGCAGGCGCCGGTCGACGGCCCGCCGCCCGCCCTGGCCGCGGAGGTGCTCGCGTGATCGCCTGGCAGATGCTCCGCTTCGCGGTCGGCGGCCTCGCCGCCAACAAGGTCCGCTCCGGGCTGACCATGCTCGGCGTGCTGATCGGCGTGGCCTCGGTGATCCTGCTGCTCGCCGTCGGCAACGGCTCCTCGGTGGCGGTGAAGGAGTCGATCACCTCGCTCGGCACCAACTCGCTGACCGTCTCCTCCTCCGCCTCCCGCGGCGCCGCCACCGCCGCCAAGAAGCTCACCGTGGAAGACGCCAAGGCGCTCGCCTCGGCCACCGACACCCCGTCGATCAAGTCGGTCGCCCCGGTGGTCACCACCACCGGCACCGCGCTGTACGGGAACATCTCGTACCAGCCCGGGCAGATCGTCGGCACCTACCCGGCGTACTTCGAGACCGCCAACCAGAAGGTCGCCAAGGGCGACTACTTCTCCGCCGACGACGTGCTGAACTCCCGAAAGGTGGCGGTGCTCGGCTCGACCACCGCCAAGCAGCTGTTCGACACCGAGGACCCGATCGGCAAGAAGATCACCATCGGCGGCACCCCGTTCACCGTGGTCGGCGTGCTCACCACCAAGGGCTCCACCGGGTTCAACGACCCCGACGACGTGGTGATCGCGCCGCTGCCGACCGTGCAGAACGCCTTCACCGGCTTCGGCTCGGTCAACCAGATCCTGGTGCAGGCCTCCTCCGCGGAGTCCACCACCGAGGCGCAGGCCGACATCACCCGGATCCTGATGGGCACCCACGCCATCAAGGACGCCACCAAGGTCGACTTCCGGATCAGCAACCAGACCTCGCTGCTGTCCGCCCGCGAGTCCACCACCAAGACGTTCACGGTGCTGCTCGGCGCGGTCGCCGCGATCTCGCTGCTGGTCGGCGGCATCGGCATCACCAACATCATGCTGGTCACCGTCACCGAGCGGACCAAGGAGATCGGCATCCGCAAGGCGCTCGGCGCGCCCCGCGCGGTCATCCTCGGCCAGTTCCTCGCCGAGTCCACCCTGCTCTCGGTGATCGGCGCCGGCCTCGGCGTGCTCGCCGGGATCATCGGCTCGCACTTCTCGGTGGTCGGCATCAAGCCGGTGGTGATCCCCGAGTCGGTGCTCGGCGCCTTCGGCATCGCCGTCGCCATCGGACTGTTCTTCGGCAGCTACCCCGCCAACCGGGCCGCCTCGCTGCGCCCCATCGACGCCCTGCGGCACGAATAAGGAGACCCCCATGTCGGACGACCAGGAGCTGCTGGCCACCGCGCCGGACGCCCGCGACGTCACCGCCGAGCTGGCCGCGCCGCCGCGCCGCAAGCTCCCCTGGCCCACCCTGGCGCTGGCGGGCTGCGTCATAGCGGTGCTGGGTTTCTCGGGCGGTGTCTGGTACCAGAAGGACAACGGCACGACGGCCACCAACACCCGCGCCACCGCGGGTGGCGGCAACGGCCAGTTCCCCGGCTACGGCCAGAACGGCTCCCGCCGCGGCGGCCAGAACGGCGGCACCGGCCAGGGCTTCCCCGGCGGCGCGGCCGGCGGCGGCTTCGCCCGGGGCACCGTCAAGTCGGTGGACGGCAACACCGTCTACCTGACCGACGCCAACGGCAACACCATCAAGGTCACCACCGGCGACTCGACCAAGGTCACCATGAACAAGGACGGCAAGGTCACCGACCTGCAGCCCGGCCAGAGCGTCACCGTGGTCGGCACCAAGGGCGCGGACGGCTCGTACGCGGCGAGCCAGCTCTCCGAGGGCGCGGCCGGCGGGTTCGGCGGTTTCGGCGGCGGCAACCGGGGCACCGGAACGGGAACCGGAACCGGTACCGGTTCGGGCACGAATGGATGACTCATCCAATCTTCATCCACGGTGCGTAGCCTGCCCGGGCTAAGGTCCACAGGAGACCCATCGTCCGACCCGGAGGCGGATCAACCGTGTCAAGCACAGTGCAGTCGGCCCCGGCCCAGGTGAACTCCGCGGCCGGGGAACCCTTCCTGCTGGTGGTCGACGACGAGCCGAACATCCGCGAGCTGCTCTCCGCGAGCCTGCGGTTCTCCGGCTTCCGGGTCGCCTCGGCCGCCACCGGCCAGGAGGCGCTGGACGCGGTCGCGGCCGAGCGCCCCGACCTGGTGGTGCTCGACGTGATGCTGCCCGACCTGGACGGCTTCACCGTCGTCCAGCGGCTGCGCGACCAGACCCAGTGGCCGCAGAGCCCCGAGCACGTCCCGGTGCTGTTCCTCACCGCGAAGGACGGTACCGGTGACAAGGTGCAGGGCCTGGCGGTCGGCGCGGACGACTACGTCACCAAGCCGTTCAGCCTGGAGGAGCTGATCGCCCGGATCCGGGCGATCCTCCGCCGGGCCGGCGGCCCCGCCGACGACGGCCGCCTGGTGGTCGCCGACCTCACCCTGGACCCCACCGCGCACGAGGTCACCCGCGGCGGCGTCCCGGTCTCGCTCTCCCCCACCGAGTTCAAGCTGCTGCACTACCTGATGGCCAACGTCGGCCGGGTGGTCTCCAAGGCGCAGATCCTCGACCACGTGTGGGCCTACGACTTCGGCGGCGACCTCTCCATCGTCGAGTCGTACATCTCCTACCTGCGCCGCAAGCTCGACTCCGGTCCGGCGCACGGCCCGAAGCTGATCCACACGGTGCGCGGCATCGGCTACGCGCTGCGCCGCCCGCCGAACGGCTGAGATGGCCCGCTTCTCGCTGCGCGTGCGGCTGCTGGTGCTGGCGCTGCTGCTGGTCACCACCGGCCTGGTGGTGAGCGACACCCTGGTGCTGGGCACGGTCCGCGGCCAGCTGGTGGAGCGCGCCGACCAGCAGCTGCAGCGCTTCGCCGAACCGCTCTCCCGCCGCGCCCCGTCCCGCCAGCAGGCCCCGGTCTCGGTGTTCAGCCCGCAGCAGGTCAACCGGCGGGCCGGGCAGATCCTGCCCAGCGAGTACCTGGTCCGCTACCTGGCGGCGGACGGCTCGGTGCTCAGCGTCGTCCGGCAGCCGCTCGCCGAGTCCGACCCGGCCCCGCAGCTGCCGCAGCTCTCCGCGGCCGCCCTCACCAAGCGCAAGGGCACCCCGTTCACCACCGAGGTACCCAGGAACAGCGAGTGGCGCTCGCTGGTGCTGCCGCTGCAGCGCTCCACCGCCGGGGACTTCACCTCCCCCGCGTTCGTCGAGGTCGCCGTCCCGCTGGATGACGTCCGGGCGACCACCAACCACCTGCGCACCACCTTCCTCACCATCGGCGGTGCGCTGCTGGTCGGTCTGGCCGGCCTCGGCGCGCTGGCGGTGCGCGCCGGGCTGCGCCCGCTGCGGCAGCTGGAGCTCGGCGCCGAGCGGATCGCGGCCGGCGAGCTGTCCCACCGGATGCCCGAGCTGCCGGCCCGCACCGAGGTGGGCCGGCTGTCCACCGCGCTGAACGGGATGCTCGCGCAGATCGAGACCGCCTTCGCGGCCCGGGCCGCCTCCGAGGCCCGGATGCGCCGCTTCGTCGCCGACGCCTCGCACGAGCTGCGCACCCCGCTGGCCGGCATCCGCGGCTTCGCCGAACTGCACCGGATGGGCGCGCTGCAGGACGTGGACCGGGCGATGGACCGGATCGAGTCGGAGGCGGTCCGGATGGGCGGCCTGGTCGAGGACCTGCTGACGCTGGCCCGCCTCGACGAGGAGCGCCCGCTCGACCTCGCGCCGATGGACCTGCGCACGCTGGCCGCCGACGCGCTGCACGACCTGACCGCGCTCGACCCCGGCCGCCCGGTCGCGCTGACCGGCCCGGGCGGCGCCGGCGCCCCGCAGCCCGCCCCGGTGCTCGGCGACGAGGCCCGGCTGCGCCAGGTGGTGACCAACCTGGTCGGCAACGCGGTCAAGCACACCCCGCCGGGCACCGCGGTGCGGATCGGGGTGGGCCGCTCCGGCGGCGCCTGCCTGCTCGAAGTGGCCGACCAGGGTCCCGGCATGACGGACGATCAGGCCGCCCTGGTGTTCGAACGGTTCTACCGGGTGGACGCCTCGCGCAGCCGCCAGGACGGCGGGGGAGCGGGTCTCGGCCTGGCCATCGCCACCGCACTGGTGGAGGCGCACAGCGGCGAGCTGACCCTGAGCACCGCGCCGGGCGCCGGCGCGGCCTTCCGGGTGGAGCTGCCGCACCAGCGCTGAGCTGGTCCGACGCCCAACCGGGGACGAACTGTCAAGCGCCGTTCGGTCCACCGTGCCTGCCCGCGTGCTGCTTGTGACGGCCGAACGGGCATCAGATCATCGGCTTGTCCGAAAACACCCACCCCCGTGCAACCGCACCGATAAGCATCATGGATACTCACCTTGTGAACGTGTTCACGTTCACAAGCGGGCAAGCTTGGCCTACTTCGGCGCGTTCGCGTGCTACGTATGCGTTTGTCCGGTATGTGGCAATCCAGTGAGAGAGGGCGCAGTGGAGCTAGCAGTCGCTCACGAGACCATCGCGCGATGGCAGTTCGGCATCACCACCGTCTACCACTTCCTCTTCGTCCCGCTCACCATCAGCCTGGCGTCGATCGTCGCCGGACTGCAGACGGCCTGGGTGCGCACGGGCAAGGAGAAGTACTTCCACGCCACCAAGTTCTGGGGCAAGCTCTTCCTGATCAACATCGCGATGGGCGTGGTCACCGGCATCGTCCAGGAGTTCCAGTTCGGCATGAACTGGTCCGACTACTCCCGCTTCGTCGGCGACGTGTTCGGCGCCCCGCTGGCGATGGAGGCGCTGATCGCCTTCTTCTTCGAGTCCACCTTCATCGGCCTGTGGATCTTCGGCTGGGACCGGCTGCCGAAGAAGATCCACCTGGCCTGCATCTGGCTGGTGGCGATCGGCACCGCGCTCTCCGCGTACTTCATCCTGGCCGCCAACTCCTGGATGCAGCACCCCGTCGGCTACCGGATCAACCCGGCCACCGGCAAGGCCCAACTCACCGACATCGGGCGGGTGCTGTTCCAGAACACCACGCTGGTCCAGGTCTTCCACACCCTCACCGCGGCCTTCCTCACCGGCGCCGCCTTCGTGGTCGGCATCGCCAGCTACCACCTGTGGCGGGCCAAGCAGGGCAAGCAGCCCGACAAGCGCAAGACCGCCGCGATGCGCACCTCGCTGCGGGTCGGCCTGGCCATCGCGGTGGTCGCGGGCCTGGGCACCGCGATCAGCGGCGACACCCTCGGCAAGGTGATGTTCGAGCAGCAGCCGATGAAGATGGCCGCCGCCGAGGCCCTCTGGGACACCCAGGCGCCCGCACCGTTCTCGATCTTCGCCGTCGGCGACGTCTCCCAGGGCCACAACTCGGTCGAGCTGGAGATCCCCGGGATACTGTCCTTCCTCGCCCACAGCGACTTCTCCTCGTCGGTGCCCGGCATCAACGACACCGCCGCCGCCGAGGCCGCCAAGTACGGCGGTCAGCCGACCGACTACATCCCCAACATCTTCGTCACCTACTGGGGCTTCCGGCTGATGATCGGCTTCGGCATGACGTCCTTCGTCGCCGCGCTGATCGGACTGTGGACCACCCGCCGGAAGTTCTGGCTGGCCCCCGAGCACCGCACCGGCGAGGACGAGCCGCCGAAGCTGATGCTCACGAAGAAGCACGAGATGAACGTCTTCTTCACCCGCTGGAGCTGGCGGATCGGCATCTTCACCATGGGCTTCCCGCTGCTCGCCAACAGCTTCGGCTGGATCTTCACCGAGATGGGCCGCCAGCCCTGGGTGGTCTTCGGCCTGATGCGCACCCGCGACGCGGTCTCCCCCAACGTCAGTGTCGGCACCCAGATCGGCTCGCTGACCACCCTCACCCTGCTCTACGCGATCCTCGCCGTCATCGAGGTCCGACTGCTCGCCAAGTACGCCGCGGCCGGCCCGGACACCTCCGAGCAGCCGCCCACGAAGGACCCGACCCTGCGCGGCCCCTCGGACGAGGACACCGACAAGCCGCTCGCCTTCGCGTACTGAGGACGGATCACATGCACCTGTACGACCTCTGGTTCATCCTGATCGCCGTCCTGTGGATCGGCTACTTCTTCCTGGAGGGCTTCGACTTCGGGATCGGCATCCTCACCCGCACCCTCGCCCGGAACACCACCGAGCGCCGGGTCCTGATCAACACCATCGGCCCGGTCTGGGACGGCAACGAGGTCTGGCTGCTCACCGCCGGCGGCGCCACCTTCGCGGCCTTCCCCGACTGGTACGCCACCCTGTTCAGCGGCTTCTACATCCCGCTGCTGCTGATCCTGGTCTGCCTGATCGTCCGCGGCGTCGCCTTCGAGTACCGGGCCAAGCGCACCGGCGAGAGCTGGCAGCGCAACTGGGAGACCGCCATCTTCTGGACCTCCCTGCTGCCCGCCTTCCTGTGGGGCGTCGCCTTCGCCAACATCGTCCACGGCGTCGACATCGACCAGGACAAGAACTACGTCGGCACCTTCTGGGACCTGCTGAACCCCTACGCGCTGCTCGGCGGACTCACCACCCTGGTGCTCTTCACCTTCCACGGCGCGGTGTTCGCCTCGCTGAAGACCACCGGCGACATCCGGGTCCGGGCCCGCGCCCAGGCCACCGCGCTGGGACTGGCCACCGCCGTGCTCGCCGCGGTCTTCCTGGTCTGGACCCAGGCGCACTCCGGCAACGGCTGGAGCCTGGCCGCCCTGGTCGTCGCCGTCCTCGCCCTGGTCGGCGCGCTCGCCGCCAACCGGCTGGCCCGCGAGGGCTGGGCGTTCACCCTCTCCGGCCTGACCATCGTGGCCGCCGTCGGCATGCTCTTCCTCTCGCTCTTCCCGGACGTCATGCCCTCGACCCTGAACGACGCCTGGTCACTGACCGTCAGCAACGCCTCCTCCTCGCCGTACACCCTCAAGGTGATGAGCATCGTCGCCCTGGTCTTCACCCCGATCGTGCTGCTCTACCAGGGCTGGACCTACTGGGTCTTCCGCCGCCGGATCGGCGTCCAGAACATCCCCGCCGCCGCTCACCACTGACCCGCAGGAGCACACCTGATGGACCGCCAGCAGAGGATGCGTCCGATCGACCCCCGGCTGCTGGCGTACGCCCGCACCACCCGCGCCTTCCTCGCCGGATCCGTCCTCCTCGGCGGGGCGGGCGCGGTCCTGCTGGTCGCCCAGGCCGCGCTGATCGCCTCACTGGTGGTGCGCTCCTTCCAGCACGGCGAACACCCGCTCTGGGGACCACTGCTCGGCCTGGCCCTGGTCTCGCTCGGCCGGGCCCTGGTCGCCTGGCTCACCGAACTCACCGCCCACCGCTCGGTCGCCGCCGTCAAGTCCACCCTGCGCCGCCGGCTGCTCGACCACGCCACCGCCCTCGGCCCCGGCTACCTCTCCGGCCGCCGCACCGGCGACCTCGCCACCCTGGCCACCCGCGGCATCGACGCCCTCGACGACTACTTCGCCCGCTACCTCCCGCAGCTCGCCCTCGCCGTCGTCGTCCCGCTCGTCGTCCTCACCCGGATCGTCGGCGCCGACTGGGAGTCCGCCGCGATCATCTGCGTCACCCTGCCGCTGATCCCGCTCTTCATGATCCTGATCGGCCACGCCACCCAGTCCCGGATGGACCGCCAGTGGCACGGCCTCGCCCGGCTCTCCCACCACTTCCTCGACGTCGTCGCCGGCCTGCCCACCCTCAAGGTCTTCGGCCGCGCCAAGGCCCAGGCGCAGGCCATCGGCCGGATCACCGACGACTACCGCCGCGCGACCCTGCGCACCCTGCGGCTCGCCTTCCTCTCCTCCTTCGCCCTGGAACTCCTCTCCACCCTCTCGGTCGCCCTGGTCGCCGTCTCCATCGGCTTCCGCCTGGTCAACGGCACCCTCGACCTGGAGACCGGCCTGCTGGTCCTGGTCCTCGCCCCCGAGGTCTACCTCCCGCTGCGGCAGGTCGGCGCGCTCTACCACTCCAGCGCGGAGGGCCTCACCGCCGCCGCGGAGATCTTCGAGGTCCTGGAGACCCCGCTGCCCGCCGCCGGCACCCGGCCCGCCCCCGCCCTGACCGGCGTCCCGGTCCGGATCGAGGGCCTGACCGTCCGTCACCCCGGACGCGACACGGACGCCCTGCACCGGCTCGACCTGCAGATCCCGGCCGGCCGCACCACCGTCGTCACCGGGCCGAGCGGCGCCGGCAAGTCCACCCTCGTCTCGGCGCTGCTCGGCTTCGTCCAGCCGGACGCCGGACGGATCCTGATCGGCGACCAGCCCCTCGCCGAGACCGACCTCGCCACCTGGCACCGCCAGATCGCCTGGGTCCCCCAGCACCCCCACCTGTTCGCCGGCACCGTCGCCGACAACCTCCGCCTGGCCCGCCCCGACGCCACCCCCGAGGACCTCGCCACCGCGATGGCCGCCGCGCACGTCGACTTCGCCACCCCCGCCACCGTCCTCACCGAGAACGGCCAGGGCCTCTCCGCCGGCCAACGCCAACGCCTCGCCCTCGCCCGCGCGCTCCTCACCCCCCGCCCCCTCCTCATCCTCGACGAACCCACCGCCCACCTCGACCCCCTCACCGAGGCGAAGCTCCTCGAAACCCTCCGCACCCTCGACCGCACAGTCCTCCTCATCACCCACCGCCCCGCCCTCACGGCCCTCGCCGACACTCACCTCCACCTCGACGCGCCCCGCCAGAACGCGCCCCGCCAGGGGCGCGGGGAACTGCGCGAAGCGGAAGAAACGGAGCTCCAGCCCGGGCATGTGCAGCAGCCGCTCCCTGGTGCGGGCTCTGCGAACGGTGAGACCTCGCAGCGTGGGCCGGAAGCTGAGACTGAGGCTCCGTCATCCCCCGACCTGGCCCCCGGGACTTCCCACCCCGCGCAGTTCCCCGCGCCCCTGCCTGCTCCCTCCGCTCGCGTCCCGCGCTTGTGGCTCGCCGTCCTCCTCGGTGCCCTCGCTCTCGGCTCCGCCGTCGCTCTCATGGCCACCTCCGGCTGGCTGATCTCGCGTGCGTCGCAGATGCCGCCGGTGCTGTACCTGATGGTCGCCGTCACCTCGGTCCGCGCGTTCGGCATCGGGCGCAGCGTGTTCCGGTACGCCGAGCGGCTGGTGTCGCACGACACCGTCCTCAAGGCTCTGGGGACCGTCCGCACCGCGGTCTACCGCCGGCTGGAGCAGCTCGCCCCGGCGGCGCTCCCGCAGTTCCGTCGCGGGGACCTGCTCTCCCGGCTGGTTTCGGACGTCGACGCGATGCAGGACTTCCACCTGCGCTGGCGCCTGCCGGCGGCCGTCGCCGCACTGGTCTCGGTCGCCGCGTCGCTGGCGCTGGCGGCGTTCCTCCCGCTCGCGGGAGCGGTCCTCGCGGTCGGGCTGCTGCTCGCCGGCGCGGCCGTCCCGCTGCTGGAGCGCTGGATCTCGGGTCGCACCGAGCGCCGGCACGCCCCGGCCCGCGGCGAGCTCGCCACCAGCGTCGTGGACACCCTCACCGGCACCGCCGAGCTGACCGTCGCGGGCGCGCTGCCCGCCCGCCTCGAGGCCACCCGCGCGGCGGACCGCACGCTGACCGGGCTCGCCGCCCGCTCCGCGGCGTCGGCGGCGCTCTCCGCGGCGCTGGTCGCGCTGGTGACCGGACTGACCGTCACCGCGGCCGCCGCGGCGGGTGTGCAGGCGGTGGCGGCCGGCACGTTGTCCGGGGTGTGCCTGGCGGTGGTGGTGCTGACCCCGCTGGCCGCGTTCGAGGCGGTGGTGGGGATGCCGACGGCGATGCGGTTCCGGGAGCGGGCCCGGGCGTCCCGCGAGCGGCTCGACGAGGTGCTGTCGGCTCCCGCCCCCGTCACCGAGCCGTCCGACCCGCGGGCGCTCCCCGAGGTGCGGCTCCCGCTCCGGATCGAGAACCTGACGGCCCGTTGGCCGGGCGCCGAGCGCGATGCGCTGCACGGTCTCGACCTGGTCCTCACCCCGGGCCGCCGGGTGGCGGTCGTCGGGCCGTCGGGCTCCGGCAAGACCACCCTGGCGAACGTGCTGCTGCGCTTCGTCGAGCAGCGTGCGGGCGGGGTGGTGCTGGCGGACGGGTGTCCACAGGCTGTGGACACCCGGGCGCTGGCGGGCGACGACGTCCGCCGGGTGGTCGGGCTGTGTGCGCAGGACGCGCACGTCTTCGACAGCTCGGTGCGGGAGAACCTGCGGCTGGCCAGGCCGGACGCCGGTGAGCAGGAGCTGCGGGCGGCGCTGGCGAAGGCGCGGCTGTGGGAGTGGGTGGCGGGGCTGCCGGACGGGCTGGACACCATGGTGGGGGAGCACGGGGCGCGGCTGTCGGGCGGTCAGCGGCAGCGGTTGGCGCTGGCGCGGGCGCTGCTGGCGGACTTCCCGGTGCTGGTGCTGGACGAGCCGGCCGAGCACCTGGACCTGCCGACGGCGGACGCGCTGACGGCGGACCTGCTGGCCGCCACCGAGGGCCGGACGACCGTGCTGATCACCCACCGCCTGGCGGGGCTGGACGACGGCTGCGTGGACGAGGTGCTGGTGCTGGACGGCGGCCGGGTGGTGGAGCGCGGCGGCTGGTCCGAGCTGGCGGGTCGTCAGGACGGCCTACTGGCGGCGATGATCGCGCAGGAGCGGGCGGGGGAGGCGGTGGCGCTCTGACGGACCGTCGGGAGGACCCGTCCGGGGCATGCGGAGGCGAGACGCGTCGGGAGGATCCGTCCGGGGCAACCCGCAGCGAGACGCGCGATGCGATGATCGGACATAGCGGCGCAAACGGGCACACTGGTCGCATGGAGACCCCGCCGGAGCAGCCGCCCGCCGACAGCGGCCCGCCGCGCATCCCCGAGATCGCCTCGCTCGGGCTGGACACCCTGGTCACCGAGGTCTCCGAGCGGCTGCAGTCGGCCGCCGCGGTGACCGACCGGATGCAGCGGCTGCTGGAGGCGGTGGTCTCGGTCGGCGCCGGGCTGGACCCGCACGCCACCCTGCAGCGGATCGCCAGCGGCGCGGCCGAGCTGGTGGACGCGAAGTACGCGGCGCTCGGCGTGGTCAACCCGCACGGCAAGGGACTGTCGGACTTCATCCACATCGGCATCGACGACGAGACGGCCGCCCGGATCGGCCACCTGCCGACCGGGCGCGGCATCCTCGGCGCGCTGATCGACGACCCGGAGCCGCTGCGGCTCGCCGACCTGTCCCAGGACCCGCGTTCCTCCGGCTTCCCGCCGCACCACCCGCCGATGACCTCCTTCCTCGGGGTGCCGATCCGGGTCCGCGGCGTGGTGTTCGGCAACCTCTACCTGACCGAGAAGAAGGGCGGCGGCGCCTTCACCCCCGAGGACGAGCAGGTGGTGCACGCGCTGGCCGCCGCCGCGGGCGTGGCGATCGAGAACTCCCGGCTGTTCGAGGAGGGCCGCCGCCGCGAACGGTGGATCACCGGCGCGGCGGCGGTGACCACCTCGCTGCTCTCCTCCGACGAGGCGCAGGTGGCGCTGACCGTCGCCGCCGAGCAGGTGCGCGAACTCGCCGACGGCGCCCTGGGGATGATCCTGCTCCCGGCCGGCGAGGACCGGATGCGGGTGGCGCACGCCTCCGGGGAGCGCGCCGACTACCTGACCGGCGAGCTGCTGCCCGAACGGGGCTTCGCCCCCCGGCTGCTGGCCGGCGAGGCGGTGTACCTGGACGCCCTGGCGTACGCCCCGGAGACCGCCTCGGACGCCCAGTTCGACCGGCTGGCGCGCCGGTTCGGGCCGTCCATGGCGGTGCCGATGGTCTCGGCGGGCCGGGTGCTGGGCGCGCTCTGCGTCTGGCGCGGGGCGGGCACCATGCCGTTCACCGACACCGAGAAGCAGCTCGCCCAGACCTTCGCCTCGCAGGCCGCGCTCGCCCTCCGGCTCGCCGAGTACCAGCGCAACCAGCAGCGCCTGGCGGTCTTCCAGGACCGCGACCGGATCGCCCGCGACCTGCACGACCTGGTCATCCAACGGCTGTTCGCCACCGGCATGATGCTGGAGAGCGCGGCCCGCCGCGCCGTCGTCCCGGAGGTGAAGGACCGGATCGGCCAGGCGGTGGACGAGCTGGACGCCACCATCCAGGAGGTCCGCACCACCATCTACGCCCTGCAGCACGGCGACACCGACGACGAGCCGGACACCCTGCGCACCCGGGTGCTGCGCGAGGCCAGCCAGGCCGCCGCCGCCCTCGGCTTCCGACCCACCGTCACCTTCCGCGGCCCGGTGGAGAGCCTGGTCGGCGAGCAGGCCTCCCGCCAACTGCTCGCCGCACTAAGGGAGATGCTCTCCAACACCGCCCGGCATGCCCGCGCCTCCCGGGTCTCGGTGGAGCTCGACGCCACCGTCCACCTCGGCGAGGACGGCCGCCCGGTCTCCGGCGACCCGCAGGACGAGGACCGCCCCGGCCGTCCCGGCGTGCTGCTCACCGTCACCGACGACGGCGTCGGCATCCCCGAGGGCGGCCGCCGCTCCGGCCTGCGCAACCTGACCCGGCGGGCCGAGGCGCTCGGCGGCGACGCCTGGCACGAACCGGGGCCGCACGGCCGGGGCACCCGGGTGCGCTGGTCCGCCCGGCTGTGAATCTGCCCTGAGGAGTCAAGAGTTCGCCATCGGGGTGTCAACCGGTGGACGGCTCCGCTACGTTCTGGCGTGACGCGGTCGGGGATCACGGGGGTTTGCTTCTGATGAGCAATCAGATCGTCAAGGCGCTGGAGGACGGGGCGCAGCGGCTGGGCAAGACCTTGGTGGAGGACGCCGGGAAGGCGCTGAAGAACTTCTACCGGCATGCGGGCGACAACATGAAGAAGGTCGCCAAGAACGTCCGGGACATCGAGGAGAAGCACGCCAAGGACCTCGAGAAGATCTTCAAGGGCGAGGGCAAGGGCCTGAACCACCCGCGTTCCGGCGGCGGTGGTCACGGCCGGCGCGGTGGCTCGCATCCGAAGGGCCGCGGCCGCGAGCAGGTGAAGTCGCCGCGGACCGAAGGCCGTGAGCACGTCTCGCGCAAGTGCCCGGGTGAGCCCGTCGACATCGCGACGGGCCGGATGTTCATCGACCAGACGGATGTGAACCTGCCCGGTTCGCTGCCACTGCTGTTCACCCGGAACTTCGAGTCCGGCTACCGGGCGGGCCGGTGGATGGGCGCGCACTGGATCTGCAGCTTCGACGAGCGCCTGGAACTCGACGAGGACGGCGTGGTCCACCTGCGCCCCGACCGCATCACCCAGGCCTACCCGCTGCCCGAGCCCGGCGACCCGGTATACGCCTCGGCCGGCTCCCGCCACGAACTCGCCCTGCACGACGGCCTGTTCACCGTCACCGACCCCGCCACCGGCCTGGTGAAGACCTTCACCCCGATGCCCGAGGGCGACGAGGCCCTGCTCACCGAGGTCCGCGACCGGCACGGCCGCCACTACACCCTCGCCTACGACGAGGACGGTGTCCCTCTCTCGATCACCCACTCCGGCGGCTACCGGCTGCTGGTCACCGTCGACGCCGACCGCATCACCGCCCTGCGCCTGGCGGGCGCGAGCGACAGCGGTGGCGACGCCCTCCTGATGCGCTACAGCTACACCGACGGGCACCTGTCCGCGGTCTACAACTCCAGCGGCAAGGCGCT
Source organism: Kitasatospora sp. NPDC049285 (assembly GCF_040678815.1). Lineage (NCBI taxonomy): Bacteria > Bacillati > Actinomycetota > Actinomycetes > Kitasatosporales > Streptomycetaceae > Kitasatospora > Kitasatospora sp. NPDC049285. The sequence continues at coordinate 77,056 of NZ_JBFAQR010000033.1, forward strand.
GCGCTTCGCCAACGACGGCGACGGCCGCATCCTGTCGTGGACCGACCGCAACGACTCCCGCTACCTGTACGCCTACGACGCCCACGACCGCGTCACCGACGAGGGCGGCGCCGACGGCGCGCTGCGCTTCCACTTCGCGTACGGCGAGGCCGACCCCGCCACCGGCCTCGCCGCGCACACCGAGACCAACGCCCTCGGCCACACCACCACCTACCTGATCAACGAACACGCCCA
>NZ_JBFAQR010000034.1:0-75241 GCF_040678815.1 Kitasatospora sp. NPDC049285
GTGTCGATGTGCTGTGGGCGATGCTGCGTGACAAGAGGCTGTTCACCTCCGCCCCGTCGGTCACGCAGACGGCTTGACACGATCATTGAGATTCCTATCAACGGCGCGGCACCGCCCACCAGCGGTTTTCACCAGCCGGACGCCGGACCCTGTTCACCGGGCGCCAGGTCGTCGGCCTCCGCGGGGTGGCCGGCATACCGGCTGACGCAGTGTCAACCGCCGTACGGTGAGACGCCCTTGACGGCGGAACGTCCGCTCCAGCAGGGTGGCTGCCGCTCCCCGCACCGCACTCCATCGACCTCCCCCACACCTGGAGATGGCATGCGTGCACCCCTGACCTCCCGCCGCCGCGGCGGCGGCCTGCCGATCGGACTCGCCGCCGGCGGCCTCGCGCTGGCGGGCGCCGTGTTCGGCGCGGCCGCCCCGGCGACGGCGCTCTCGCCGAACGTCGAGGTGGTCCGCAACGGCGGGTTCAACCAGGGCAACCGAATGGTGTTCTGGTCCTGCGAGTCCGGCACCGTCGCGCCGTTCCACAGCGACGAGCTGGGCTACGGCCTGCAGGGCTTCCCCGGACCGGACGCCTACTCGGGCTGCACCCAGCAGGTCCCGGTCGAGCCGAACGCCACCTACCGGATGCAGGCGACCGTCGCCGGCCCGTACGCCTTCGTCGGCACCACCGGCGCGGGCACCACCGACCTGACGCTGTGGTCGTCCACCATCGGCTGGAACACCCTGTCCGGGACGGTCACCACCGGGCCCGCCACCACCTCACTGACCGTCTACTTCCACGGCTGGTACGGCCAGGGCCCCTACCAGGTGGCCCGCGTCTCGCTGGTCGGCCCCGGCACCCCGCCCGACCCGTGCGCGCCCATCCCACCGACCGCCACGACCGGCCCGACCGGCCCGACCGCAACGCCCACGGCCACCGCCGTCAGCACGCCGACGCCCAGTTGCAGCTCCACGCCGTACCCCTCCACCACCTGACCGCGGGTCAGCGCAGCGCCCACACCGTGGTGGTCTTGACCGAGGCGTCCTCCAGGTCCGCGGCGACCGGGACGCGGTACTCGGCGAGCGCGGTGAAGTGCTCGCGCGGCAGGTAGGCCCGCCCGGGGTCGCCGACCACCACGGTGGCGCCCCGGGCGGCGGCGCGGTGCAGGAACGGCAGGAAGCGGGCGGCCATGGCGCGTTCGTAGAAGACGTCGCCGGCCAGCACGACCTGGCAGCCCTCGCCGTCGCCGTCCAGCACGTCGGCGAGTTCGGCGGCGATCCGGACGCCGTTGGCGGCGGCGTTGACGGCGATCGAGGCGACCGCGTAGGCGTCGATCTCGGCGGCCCGCACCTCCTGCGCGCCGCGCAGCGCGGCGGCCACCGCGACCAGTCCGGAACCGGCCGCGAGGTCCAGCACGGTTCGACCGGCCACCAGTTCGGGGTGGTCGAGCACGTACCGGGCGACCGCGACCCCGCCCGCCCAGGGGAACGCCCAGAACGGCGGCGGCAGTCCGATCTCCCCGCGCGCCCGCTCGGTGGTCTCCCACAGGTCGATGGCGTCCTCGGCCATGTGCAGCCGCACCTCGGGCACGAACGGCACCGGCCCGGGCCGGGTGTGCGCCCGGACGAAGTCGGTGTCCGCGGACGTGGATTGGCTGGGAGCCGGGTACGCGCTGGCGTCCGGGCGGGTGACTGCGTCGTTCCGCATGCCGTGAGTCTAGGGGGCACCGGATGTCCGGAAGATCCGCCTCCGCTCCCGCATGGTGCCGCCGGAGGGTCACCGGGCGATCACAGACCACGTACCGTTTCGATACCGAAGCCGTTATGAGCTGCGGAAACGCTCGCTCCCGAGGGGGTGCCCGAGTACGATCCGGGCAGACGTCCCGGTGGTGCCGCAGGCTGGCGCCGCGCCGAGGCGAGGGCTCCACGCGGGCGCGTCCGGCACACACGCCGGTGGCGGGCCGCGCTCACGGCACCGCGCGCCAGGGCAGTCGCGCGAAGCGGAAGGGCAGCGACTTGGCGGATCGGCTCACCGGAGGGGACTCCTCACTGCTGCGGCGGATCAACGCGGCGGTCACCCTGCGGGCGTTGCGCGACGGGCAGGCGGTCACCCTGACCCAACTGGTCGGCGACACCGGGCTGTCCCGGCCCACCGTCGAGGGCGTGATCGAGGGGCTGCTGGAGGCCGGGCTGGTCGCCGAGGTGGAGCACGGGCAGGAGACGGGCCGTCAGCGCGGCCGTCCGGCGCGCTGGTTCCGCTTCCGCGCCGAGGCCGGACACGTGCTCGGCATCGAGATCGGCGTGCACGACATCCGGGTGGTGCTCGCCGACCTGGCCGGCGAGGTGCTCACCACCTTCTCGAAGCCGGCCGACGAGTCGCTGGACGCCGAGGACCGGCTGACCCTGGTCCGCACCACCGTCGCCGAGGTGCTGCGCAAGGCCGGCGTCTCCCGGGACAACCTGTGGGTGGTCGCCGTCGGCACGCCCGGCATCGTCGACCGCGAAGGCACCGTCCGGCTCGGCACCGCGATGCCCGGCTGGACCGGCCTCGACCTCGGCGCCCGGCTGCGCCGCTCGTTCCGCTGCCCGGTGGTGATCGAGAACGACGCCAACCTGGCGGCGATCGCCGAGCACTGGAAGGGCGCCGCGGTCGGCAAGGGCGACGTGGTGTTCGTGATGGCCGGCCTCAGCCCGGGCGCGGGTTCGCTGATCGGCGGCCGGCTGCACCGCGGCTTCGGCGGCGCGGCCGGCGAGATCGGCGCGCTCCACCTGCTCGGCCAGCAGGCCACGCCCGAGCGGCTGTTGTCCACCACCGGCAAGCCGCTCGACCCGCTGGACGAGGCGGCGGTGGCCCGGGTGCTGCGGCTCGCGCGCGAGGGCGACCAGGTGGCACAGGTGGCGATGGACCGCTTCCTGGGCCGCCTGGTGCACGACGTGACCGCGCTGGTGCTCGCCCTCGACCCGCAGCTGGTGGTGGTCGGCGGCTGGGCGGCCGGGCTGGACGGCGTCCTGGAGCCGCTGCGCGAGCAACTCGCCCGCTACACCCTGCGCGCCCCCGAGGTGGCGCTGGCCGCGCTGGGCTCCGAGGTGGTCGCGATGGGCGCGCTGCGGGTCGCCCTGGACCACGTCGAGGAGCAGCTGTTCGCGGTCGACCCGCCGCCCGCGCGCTGACGGGCCGTCGGCAGGGGGGCGCGGCCGGGGCTGCCGGCTACGGCTTCGACTACGGCAGGCAGAGCAGGTCGTACTCGCCCTTGAGGCGGTCGCGGGCGTGGGTGCGCATCCGGTCCGCGTAGACCTGGTGGTGGCGCAGGCCGTCGTAGCCCTGGTAGTCGGGGTCCTCGACGTCCAGGACGCCGGCGGTGTCGGCGAGGTAGACGTCGAAGCCGGGGTACATCAGCACCGCGTACGGCAGGTCGTCGATGTCGAGCGCGAACACCGGGTACTCGCCGTGCTCGTCGCGCTGCCCGGCCGGTCCGACCGACAGCACGCGCCGGGAGTCGGAGCCGCCGGGCAGCAGGAAGCACTCGCCGAACAGGTCGGAGAACGGGACGAAGCACCCGCCCCAGCCCTCGCCGAACTCCTCCTCGGCGATCTCGCCCAGGGTCCGCGGGGCGAGCGCGCCGTCCTCGTCGAACCAGCCGTTCCGCTCCAACAGCCCGCGGTCGTACGCCAGCCAGGCGCGCACGCTCGGTGGCAGCGGGTGGCCGCTGGGGAACGCGTCGACGGCGAGCGGCCGGGGGGCGCCCTCCACCCAGGAGCCGGCGAACCGGTTGTAGTCGAGGACCGGCCGCCCGGGGTCGACGGCTATCGCCGCGATCGCCCGCTCGACCAGTGCCGCCCCGTGTGCCGCGTCCGAAGTCATCGCCGTCCCGCCCCTGGTGTCCGTCCCGTCAATGCGCCAGACGGTAGTGGACCGGGGTGACATCCCGATTCTGACGGGGCGTCAGAATCGGGTCCTCCGGGATGACGGTTCGGCTTGAGTGACGGTTCGTCCGGGCTGGCGATTCACCTGGACTGACGGCTCGGCCGGACTGACGGCGCGGCCGGACTGACGGCGCGTCAGGACGCGGCGGAGACCGCGGTGGTGGCGACCTCGACGGTGCCGGACTCGCCGAAGGTGAGCTTGCAGGTGTCGGCGCGGTAGGTGGAGACCGCGACGGCGGCGAGCCGGCCGGCCGTGGCGTACTGGGTGGTGACGACCAGCACCGGGGTGCCCGGGGGGCGCTCGAGCAGGGCGGCCTCCTCGGCCTCGGCGACGCCGAGCTCCACCGAGCGGGACTCGCCGTCCACGCCGATCCGCTCCAGCTGGCGCAGCACGCCGCGGGCCCGGTCGTTCTCCTCGGCGAAGGCCGCCAGGTGCGGCAGCGCGACGGCCGGGACGTGCAGCGACTCGGCGGCGACGGTGACGCCCTGGACGATCCGCAGCCGGCGCACGGTGTGCACCTGCTCGCCCTCGGCGACGCCGAGGGTGCGGGCCAGCGCGGCGGAGGCCGGGGCGGTGGTGCAGTCGACCACCCGCCAGGCGGTGCTGCGGGCGGCGCCCGGCCAGCCCGCGTCGCGGCCGTTGACCGGGACGCCGACGCGCGGGGCGGCGATCAGCGTGCCGATACCGCGGCGGCGGACCAGGCGGCCCTCGAGTTCCAGCTGGTCCAGCGCCTGCCGGAGGGTGGCCCGGGCCACGCCGAAGCGGGCGGACAACTCCCGCTCGTTCGGCAGGACCTGGCCGGTGGAGAACTCGGTGTCCATGGTGCGCAGCAGCACCGTACGCAGGTGCCAGTACTTCGGCTCCGCCACCGCTGCGAGCGTTCCTTGCCCCACCGTGTCCTCCACCCTGAAGGGCGACGGCCCGGGAGCCTCCCCCGTTTTGGCAGGTGGGGAGGCCGGGCTTTATCCGTCCTTCTTTATTAAAGGTCTTTGCAGTAAGTGACAGTAGGGGGTGCCTCCGGAGATGGTCAAGACCAATGGTCGGCCTTGTGTCCGGCTCGTTGTCGGACGCTGCGGGTACCCTCGCTGGGTGCAACGAGTTACGACGGTCAACGTGAACGGAATCCGGGCAGCGGCCAAGAAGGGCTTCCTGGAGTGGATGGGCGACACCAAGGCGGACGTGGTCTGCCTGCAGGAGGTGCGCGCGGAGGTCGAGCAGTTCCCCGAGGTGCTGAGCGAGCTGGACGGCTGGCACGCGGTGTGGGCGCCGGCCGCCACCAAGGGCCGCGCGGGCGTCGCAGTACTCTCCCGCCGCGCCCCGGAGCGCACCGCCATCGGCTTCGGCTCGGCGGAGTTCGACTCCTCCGGCCGCTACGCCGAGCTCTCGCTGCCCGGCCTGACCGTCGCCTCGCTCTACCTGCCCTCCGGTGACGTGGGCACCGAGCGGCAGGACGAGAAGGAGCGGTTCATGGCCGAGTTCCTCGTCCACCTCGCCGAGCTGCGCGACCGCTCCGCCGCGGAGGGCCGCGAGGTGCTGGTCGGCGGCGACTGGAACATCGCCCACCGCGAGGCCGACCTGCGCAACTGGAAGGCCAACCAGAAGAAGGCCGGCTTCCTCCCCGAGGAGCGCGCCTGGCTCACCCGCGTCCTGGACGGCCACGGCTACGTCGACCTGGTCCGCCGCCACCACCCCGACCAGGACGGCCCCTACTCCTGGTGGTCCTACCGCGGCCGCGCCTTCGACAACGACTCCGGCTGGCGCATCGACTACCTGATGGCCAGCCAGGGCCTCGCCACCCGCTGCACCGAGGCCTACGTCGAACGCCCCGCCTCCCACGCCGAACGCTGGTCCGACCACGCCCCGGTCACGGCCGTCTTCGACGTCTGAACTGCCTGACCGCACAGGGCAGTTGAGTCGATCCGGGGCGGGGGATCACCACTCGGCGAGGAGCGGCTCGTCCCGCCCGTGCCGCCGCCACGCCTCGCCGAGGCGGACGAGCCGGGCCGGGGCGGCGATGCCGCGCACGGTGGTGATCCGGCCGCCCGTGACGTCGAACGTCACGGCGCCGGTGACCTGGTCGCCGACCACGAAGAGGATGGCGGGGGCGCCGTTGACGAGCGCGTAGTGGACGGCGGGCGTACCGCCGGCCAGTCGGCGTTTCGCGGGGGTGGGTGTGAAGCCGGCCCGTGCGACGGCGGCCACGCGCTCGGCGGTGTCGAACCGCAGCAGCTTCCGGGACAGGCCGGCCCCGTCGGAGATCGCGGTCGCGTCGTCGGTGAGCAGCGCCACCAGCCGTTCGGTGCGGCCGGTGGAGGCGGCGGCGAGGAATTCCTCGACGATCCTGCGGGCGGACGCCGGGTCGACTCCCTCGCCGCCGGGGCGACGCGCGGCGGCGATCCGGCGCCGGGCCCGGTGGAGGTGCTGCTGACTTGCGGACTCGGTGACGTCGAGGATCTCGGCGATCTCCGCGTGGCTGTGGGAGAACGCCTCGCGAAGCAGGTAGACGGCCCGTTCGACGGGCGACAGGCGTTCCATCAGGGTCAGCACGGCCAGGGAGACCGATTCGCGCTGCTCGAAGGTCTCGGCCGGGCCGAGCATCGGATCGCCGTCGAGCAGCGGTTCGGGCAGCCAGGCGCCGACGGTGCGTTCGCGGCGGGCCTGCGCCGAGCGGAGCCGGTCGAGGCACAGGTTGGTGACGACCTTGGTCAGCCATGCTTCCGGCACCTTGATCCGCTGCCGGTCGGCGGCCTGCCAGTGCAGGAACGCGTCCTGCACGGCGTCCTCCGCGTCGGTGGCGGAGCCCAGCATCCGGTACGCCAACGAGGCCAGCCGGTTCCGGCCGGCCTCGAACCGACCGGTGTCGAAGCGATCAGTGGCAGTGCTGTCCACGCGGACCACCTTAGGTACCCGGCGGCTACGCGACCGACCGCCGGGGGTTCGCCGGCACGCTCCCCGCGGGCACCCTCCCCGCGGACGCGTCAGGCGTAGCCGCCAGGCGGCGCTTGCGCCTGGGCAGGCCGAAGGTCGGGTGCGAGGTGGCCCACAGCGCCGTCCCGAGGATGCCCGCCTTGATCCGCGCGGCCTTCCGGCCACCCAGGTACCTCGGCTTCGCCCGCCCTTCGTCGTCGACCATCTGCAGGATCCCGTCCCGCCGCCCGAGGCTGATGTGGTTGCCCAGGTACTCCAGCTTGGTGCTCGCGATCCTGCGGCCGGTCAGGCGTCCCACGATCGCGGCCACGGCCTGCATGCCGGTGAAGCCGGCCGAGGCGCAGGACATCGGCAGCGGCCGGCCGTTGTCGCCGATGGCGTGGGCGCTGTCGCCGACGGCGTAGACGTTCGGGTGCGAGACCGACCGCATGGTGCGGTCGACGACGATCCGACCGTGGTCGGTGACCTCCAGCCCGCCGGCGGTGGCGATCGGGTCGACCGCGAACCCGGCCGCCCACACGGTGGCGTCGGACGCCAGGGCGGTGCCGTCGGAGCACCGCACCCGCGTCGCTTCGACGGCTTCGACGGTGGTGTGCTCGAGAACGGTGATGCCCAGTCGGTCGCAGGCCCGGCGCAGGTGGCTGCGGGCTCCGGCGGAGAGCGGGGCGCCCAGCGCGCCGCGGGCGATAAGTGTGACCGCCAGACCGGGCCGGGACTCGGCGATCTCGGTGGCGGCCTCGATGCCGGTCAACCCGTCGCCGACGACCAGCACGCTCCCGCCTTCGCGCCGCCCGGCCAGGCTGTCCAGGCGCTCGCGCAGGCGCAGCGCCGAGGGCCGGCCGGCGACGTCGAAGGCGTGCTCGGCGACGCCGGGGACGCCGTGGTCGGCGACGTGGCTGCCGAGCGCGTAGAGCAGTGTGTCGTAGCCGAGCTCGCCGCCGCCCGCTGTGCTTGGGCCGGCGTCGGCCACCGTGACGACCTGGCGCTCGGGGTCGACGGCGGTGACGCGGCCCAGGCGCAGCCGGATCCCCGTGCCCGCGAACACGTCGGCGAGGCGGGGCGCCTCGATCTCCTGGCCGGCCGCGAGCTGGTGCAGCCGCAACCGCTGGACGAAGTCCGGCTCGGCGTTGACCACGGTGATCTCGGTGTCCGCCGGGGACAGCCGGCGGGCCAGGGTCCCGGCCGCGTGGGCTCCGGCGTAGCCGGCGCCGAGGACGACGATGCGGTGCTTCATGTGTCGCTCCTGTCGGTTCGCTTGCTCTCGTGACTTGAGCGGGGCAGCGCCCCGATTCCTGACGGGAACGACGTGTGACCTGCGTCACGGACCGTCGGGGAGTCCGCGGGCCGCGCGGCGCCGAGGGGTGGCGTCTTCAGCGGTTTCTGACAAACCGTCACATACCGTGGCAGAAGGGAAGGTGGCGAGCTTCTCGTGCGCAGGTCACCGCCGACGGGATTCCCGCCATGGCCCTCCCCCGATGTCGGTCCGACTCCCGTCCGAGGTGGGGAGTCGGCCCCGGACCCCCAGGAGGCAGTACCTCATGCAGAAGATCACTCGGCTCGCCGTGGCAGTCGCCACCGTGCTCGCGGCGGCAGCCGTCGGCACCCCGTCCGCAGTGGCGGCGCACGGCGGCGAAGGCCACCCGCACGGCGGGCAGCACGCGGTGTTCGTCCAGACCGACAACCCGACGGGCAATCAGGTCATCGCCTACCGGCGGGCGGACGACGGGCAGCTCACCCCGGCCGGGACGTACGACACGAACGGCCTCGGCGGCGTGCTGGCCGGGTCGGTCGCCGACCACCTCGCGTCCCAGGGCTCGCTGACCTACGACCCGCGGCACGCCCTGCTGTACGCGGTGAACGCCGGGAGCGACACCGTCTCCGTCTTCGCGGTGGACGGCGACCGGCTGGCGCTGCGGCAGGTGGTCGGCTCCGGCGGCCGCTTCCCGGTCAGCGTCGCCGTGCACGACGACGTGGTCTACGTGCTCAACGCCCTGGACGGCGGCTCGGTCCAGGGCTACACGGTCCGCGACGGCCGCCTCCACGAGGAGGCCGACTGGAACCGCTGCCTCGGGCTCGACCCGAACGCCACACCCCAGTTCACCAACACCCCGGGCCAGGTGGGCTTCACCGGCGAGGGCTCCCAGCTCGTCGTCACCACCAAGGCGAACGGCAGCAGCCTCCTGGTGTTCGACCTCGATCACGGCGGCGCCCCCGCCGACACGCCCGTGGTCACCCAGCTGCCCGGCGCCGTGCCGTTCGCGTTCGTCCCCAACGGCCGGCACGGCCTGTTCCTGGCGGAGGCGGGCACGAACGCCGTCGCGACGTTCACGGTCCACCGCGACGGAACCGCCACGCAGGAGGCGTTCGCGGCCACCGGCCAGGCGGCCACCTGCTGGATCGTCGCCGTCCGTGACCTGCTCTACACCTCCAACGCGGGCAGCTCCACCCTCACCGGCGTGCGCACCGCCGACCACGGCCGCCAACTGACCGTCCTGGGCAACACGCCCACCGACCCCGGCACCGTCGACGCCGCGGTCTCCTCGGACGGCCGGTTCCTCTACGCCCAGACCGGCGTCCACGGCATCGTCGACGAGTTCGCGATCAACGACGACGGCTCGCTGACCGCGCTCGGCTCCCAGACCGTCCCCGGCGGCGCCGGCGGCGAAGGCATCGTCGCCTTCTGACCCCCGCACGGCAGTTCGCCGCCCGACTGCTCGCCGGTGCGGCTTCGCCGGGAGCAGGGCTGCGGGCCAGCGTGGTCGTGACAGGGCAGGTGATCGCGTGGGGCAGGTGTCGGACCGCAGTCCCGCGTCGTCGGGCGGAGCGTTCCGGTTCGTCGGCCGTGGGCGCGAGCTGGATCTGCTGCTGAACGCGGTGCGGCACCCGCCGGCGGTGGTGGTGGTCGAGGGTGAGGCCGGGATCGGCAAGTCCCGGCTGATCGCCGAGGCCACCGCCGTGCTGGTCGGTGAGCGGCGGCCGGTACTGACCGGGTTCTGTCACCCGCTCCGGGAGCCGCTCCCGTACGGCCCGGTGGTGGACGCGCTGGGCAAGGCCGGGCCATGGCTGCCCGCCGACGGCCTGCCGCCCGCCACCGGAGCCCTCACCCCGCTGCTGCCCGACCTCGCCGCCGCCGCTGGTGCAGATCGCCCGCCACACCCTGGCGGGCGGCGAGCGCCGGGACTGGCTGCAGGCGGCGGAGGAGGCCGCCGACCAGGCCATCGCGCCGTCGGCGACACCGGCACCGCCGCGACCCTGATCAACCGGATCCTCGACGAGCCCGACCTGGACCCCGACCTGCGCTCGCGCGCCGCGCTGGCGCTGGCGGGCATCGCGGCCAAGGGCGTGGACCGGTCGAGCATCACGTCGCCAGCGTCCTGCGCAAACTCGAGACCACGCGGAGGAACGTCGGAGCCAAGCTCTCCGAGGACGAGGCAGCCGGCTGAGCCGGCACCTTCCCGACCTCCCCGGAGGCGGCCGTGGGGAAGCGGCCGGGGCCGTCCCGACGTCGGGACGCCATCCGGGCGCCGAGCCCGCGTCGTGGCCGCGATTTCCGGCCGCGAGCGGCTCGCGACTGGTACAGGTGGTGGATCCACCTCCGAGGAAGGGCCGCACATGACCGGCGACATCGACGTACCCCGGCTGTTCCGCCTCACCGTGGAGGTGGACGACCTGGGCCGGGCGGCTGCCTTCTACTCCGCGCTGTTCGCCCTGGACGCCCGCGAACAGGGCGGCGGGCGCTGCTACTTCGACTGCGGCCCGGTCACGCTCCAGGTGCTGGACGTCTCCAGCCGCGGCGCGGTGCAGTCGCTGCCGAAGTCGCTGTACTTCACCGTCGACCGGCTGGACGGCGTCTTCGAGCGGGCCCGCGAGCTCGGGTGCCTCTCGACCGCGCCGGTGCACGGCACCCCGGGCGGACAGATCGCCGAACGCCCGTGGGGGGAGCGCTCGTTCTACGTCGACGACCCCTGGGGCAACTCGCTGTGCTTCGTCGAGGCCGGCACCGTCTACGGCGGTTGACGCCCTGCGGGCCCGGCGCGCCGACGGCGCACCGGGCCCGGACGGCCGGGGTCAGACCCGGTCGGCCGCGATCAGGACGTACTGGAACGAGCCGTCCTTGTACGACTCGATGAAGGCCTCCTCGATGCCGGTGACCAGCGAGGACGTGGCCCGCAGCTCCCAGTAGGGCAGCGTGTCGGGGGTCAGGTCGATCACGGCCTGCGGCACCAGGCGGTTGTCGGCCATCGCCCGCAGGTACTCGCGGCGGGAGTGGATGTTGCACTCGAAGTGGGCGTTGATCTGCGAGACCCACTTCGAGGGCTGCCCGTAGCGCGGGTTCCAGCAGCCGGTGATGGTGACGTACCGGCCGCCGACCGCGAGGACCCGCGAGTGCTCCGCGAACAGGTCGTGCAGGTCGACGTACATGCTCGACTCGTTGTTCCACGAGCCGGCCATCTGCCCGGTCCTGAACGGGGTGTCGAGCATGTTGCAGACCCGGGAGTGCACCTGGTCGCCGATGCCGAGCTCCTGGGCGCGCCGGTTGCCGAACTCGGCCTGCGTGGCGGAGAGGGTGACGCCCTCGACCGTGCACCCGAAGCGCTGGTGGGCCATCACCATGGAGCCGCCGCGGCCGCAGCCCGCGTCCATCAGGGTGTCGCCCGCCTTGATCGGGCCGAGGTGGTCCAGGAGCACCTCGGCCTGGGCCGACTCCAGCCGGTGCAGTTCGGCGATCAGCTTCTTCTCGTACTCGCTGTCGGCGACGTCCCCGAGGGCGGCGTGGTCGATCTCGCCGATGCCGTAGTGGTGGTGGTAGAGCCCGTCGACGTCGCCGAGGCGCAGGTTCACCGGCCTGGCCTCGTTGTTCCAGTAGCGGGCGATGTCGCCCTGGTAGGGGGTCGCGGGCGTCGGGACGAACGCGGAAGTGCTCGCGGCGGTGGCGAACTCGGTGCTGGTCACTGATGAAGGTCCTTTTCTTACCAGAAATCGGGCAGGCTGTAGCGGTAGGTATTGGTCTGGTGCCAGTGGTGGTTGCCGTCCACCCAGGCGGCCACGCCGCGCAGGAAGCGCAGCAGGTTCGGTGCGGGACAGGCGGCGGCGAGGGCGGCGGCCTCGGCCTCGAAGGCGTGCATGAGGTCGTTGTGGACCTCGATCGCCTTCAGGTAGCCGTCCTGGTCGGAGAGGCCCTCGCGTTCGGCGATCACCACGGGCAGGTTGAGGTGCCGACCCGGGCTCGCGAGTTCCTTGGTGTACGAGTACAGGTCGTTGACGAGCGTGGTCGCGTTGCCGGCGAGTGCGATGACCCGCTGGGTCGCGGGCAGCGCGTGCAGGTCCGCCGGCAGTTCGTAGCCGCCCACGGTGTCGGTGATGGTCGGGCAGGGGCGGAAGTTGTTGAACTGACGCATCGCCAGGTACTCCCACACCTCGGGCACGTGGTCGGTCTCGGCCCACGCGGCCTCGGCCAGGTAGCCCAGGTGCAGCCGCGCCATGTCGTGCCGGAACCGGTCGGCCTGGGCCGGGGTGGCCATCTCGGCGAAGTAGCCCATGGCGGACCGGTAGGCGCGCCGCGGTGCGTCCGATCCGAGCGACTCCGCCCAGCCCGGCGCGTACTCCGGCGTGGTGTGCAGCGGGTCGAGGGCGGTGTGGGCGAGGAGCAGCCGGCTGCCGAGGCCGACCGGCGAGCCGCCGTGGTCCTCGCAGTAGCAGTCGTCGACCGCGTTCTCGGCGACCATCAGGCGGGCGGCGAGCATCAGGTGGTCGACGGTCGGGGCGTCCGGGTGGCAGGCGACCATGTAGCGCCCGATGGAGAAGCCGTCGAACTGGCCTTCCCACTCGTCGGGGAACAGGTCGACCTCGTCGACCGCCCAGTCCTTGATCCGGCGGCTGACCTCCGCCACCCGGGCGGGATCGGGCTCCGGGACCGGATGGTGGTAGAGGCCCGGCACCGGGACGCCCTCCACCACGGCGGCGGGCTGCGGCGGCTGCGCCGGCTCGGCAGGCCGGGCGAGCAGGAGGCCCGCCGTCCCCAGCCCGCTGGGACCGCGCAGGATCCGCTCGAGTTCGGGACCGGATGGTACGGGCACGGCGTCGATGCCGGGCGGCGCGGGCGGCGCGTCCGCGGGCGCGGCAGCCGCGGCCGGGAACGGGGCGGAGGGCGGACCGGGCAGCGGGAAGGGGGCGGGTGCGGGCGGACCTGAGGGCAGGGAGGAAAGCCCGGGGTCGGGCATCCGTGGCTCCTTACGGGGAGGGTGGGGCGGTTCCGGCCGGGGAGGCCGACCGGGACGGCCCTCGGACGCATCCGCCGGACGGCGGATGCGCGGGGCGGCCGGGCGAACTGACGGTTCGTCAGTTCGCCGAGCGGGTCCGGCCCGGGGGCCCGACCGAGGCGCAGGGGGTGACGGGGCGCGGGATGACCGGCTGGTGGTCGCTGCGCGTGCGGCACTCCGGCGGACCGGCCGGTCCGCCGTCGGTGGCCGATTCGGCGCAGGGGCGGGCGCCCGAGCCGGTCGGCTCCGGGCGGCGGGGGCGGCGCTCGCCGCGATCGTCCGGGGACGTGGGCGCGCCGCCGCGTACCCGCGGGCGCGGGCGCTGCTAGCGGGTCGCCGCAGCGGCCGGTCGGCTCGGCGGTCTCGGCCCGGCCGCACGCGTTCTGCCGCTGCCGGGGCGAGCCGCTCCCCCGGAGGCGGCAGTCGGGCGCCGGAGCCCGGGAACGGTGTGGCTCCGGGCAGCCGCCGTGCTCACCCTCGACTGCGGCCGCCGCGGTGCCGACGCCAGGTCCGGACCGGTCTCAACGGTCATGGGGCGAGCGCTCCTTGAAACGAGGGGAGGCCGACGAATCGCCGGAAATCCCGGCCGCCGCGGCCGGGTCGTGGGGAACGCTAACGGTCCGTGCGCACGGTTCGCCCGTGAGGCCGCAGGTGTGTACCTCGATATGGTGATCCGCTCGAAGCGAGGTTTACCCGGGCGGCCGACGCCATTCGAGCCAGCCGACGCGCGCCGCCCCGAGGCACCCGTTCGCATCCAGACTGCACGGTGCCGCGCCCGTTTTCGCCGTCACCGTGACCTGCCGACACCGGTCCGCAGGACCGGTTTCCGGCCACCGTCGCGGCCGGCCGATCCGCGCGCTACGGCACCATGACGACCAGCACCGGCCCGGTGGCGAAGGGCATGGCGGTGCCGTCAGGGAGGGTGAACGCGGTTCCGGCGGCGGGGTCGGGCCGGTCCCAGTGGGCGGCCCACACCTTGCCGTCGCGGAGCACCTCGGCCGTGCCGGAGCCGGTGGTCCGGGTGAACACCTCGTTGTCGGGGTGCCCGGCGTTGAAGTCGGTGAAGTCGCCGGGGACGATCCTGACGTGCTGGACCACGACGGTCGCGGTGCCGGACCAGCCCGGGTGGCCGTCGACGGCGACGTCGTAGGTGCTGCCGGTGTAGCGGACGCCGAGCGCCGCGGCCGGCAGGTGCCAGGTCATCGCGTCGAGCGCGCTGCCGCCGCCCGGCGCGGGGCCGAAGGTGTAGCCCGGGGAGCGGGCCGGCACGGACGGGTACCGGGCGAGGATCTGGTGCGGGTCGACGAAGGTGGGGTCCACGGCGTGGTCGGTGAACGCGCCGGAGTCGGTGGCCGGGGTGACGTTCTGCAGGTCGGCCCGGTCGAGCAGCGGGAGCAGCCCGCTGATCGCGCCGCTGTACGCGAAGTCGAGCCGCCCGTACTGCTGGAGCAGCGGGATGTCGGTCTGCCGGGCGGATCGCACGGGGCCGATCAGCGCGGGCAGGTGGTTGGCGTCGTACACGGCGAGGAACCGGGACAGTCCGCCCTCCACCTGGATCCAGTACACGATGTCGGCCTGGGCGAGCCCCCGGTGCATCGCCTGGACCTGCGTGCCGACGTTGTCGATCTTCACGGCGAGGAGGTTGCCCGCCGTGCCGACGTTGTCGAGCGGGTTCCCGGCCTGGGCGGACGGCGTGGGCCGCTCGGGTGGGCCGCCGCAGCCCTGGACGGCGGCGAGCCCGAGGCCGGCGCCGACCGCCGCGAGCGGCAGGGCGACCGTGACGCGGGTGCGCCGGCTCCCGTGGCGGGCTGCCGGTACGCGGGCCGTGCTGCGGATGTTCACCGTTGCTCCCTGTCCCGTGGACGGATGCGGTGGTGATCGGCGACGGGCGGGTGGGTGCCGCCGGCGTCGACGCTCTCGCCTGACACTGGGGAACACGAACGGCCGGGCGCTCCCGGTTCCCGACCGCGCTGTCCGGTCCGTCCGACGCTCGATCAGTCGGTGCGTCGGCGGTCGGGGTCCGGGGGGAGCCAGGAGGGGTCGGCCTCCCCCGGGGCGAGCCGGTTCACCACCTCGGCGAGGGCGAGGCAGGCCTGTTCGATGGTCCGCAGGGTGTTGTCGCGCTCGGTGGTGACGGCGGCGAGCAGCAGGCCGGTCAGGGCCAGGACGCCGTTGAGGGCCTGCAGGACGACCATGGTGGCGAGCAGGCCGTGGTGGGCGAACGGGCCGGCGTGCTCGAGCGCGGCGGGGACGGCGAACAGGGTCGCCACCAGGACGCACGGCGCGGCGCCGGCCAGTTGGAAGCGCAGCGCCGCCCACATGATCACCGGGAGGACCAGGAACAGCAGCGAGAGCGGACTGCGGGTCGCCACGAGCGCGATGCCGACGGTGCTGGCCAGCAGCGCGGCGGCCTCGACCCAGCGGTACGGCGGGACGTCGCGCGGCAGCCGGACCGTGCGGGCGGCCAGCAGCAGCGGGGTGACCACGAGCACGCCCATCGCGTCACCGGTCCACCAGGCCGACCAGGCCGGCCAGAACTGGCTGCCGGACATCGCGCCGTCGGCCAGCAGCACGACGCAGGCCGCGGTCGCGCTGATCAGCGTGGAGCCGAGTGCCCCCAGGAAGACCAGCGCCACGCCGTCGCGCAGCCGGTCGAGCTCCACCCGGAAGTCCACCCGGGCGAGCAGCAGGACGGCGACCACCGGGGCGAGCGTGTTGCCCGCCGCGATGCCGAAGGACGCGAGGGTGAGCGACCCGAAGCCCGCGATGACCAACAGGGCGCCGAGCGCGATCCCGGGCCACACGCGCAGGCCCAGCACCAGCAGGCCGGCCACGGCGACGCCGGTCGGCGGCCACAGCGGCGTGACGTGGACGCCCCCGACGACGACCTGTGCCAGCAGCCCGAGCTTGCCCCCCGCCCAGTACACGAGCGCGACGCCCAGGATCGACAGGCCGGTCCCCGCGATTCTCCCGGCCTTCGCGTTGCGCAGCACAGCAGCCATCAGACCGCACTTCATCGCCCGGACCCGGCCGTGACACGCCCGGCGGGTGCGCCGCGCTCACCCGTTGGCGGCCGCCGTCGTCACGGTTCGTCGTGGCAGAGCACCAGGACGGCGGCGTCGTCCGAGTGTCCGGTGAGTTCGGCGACCCCGATCACGTCGGCGGCCAGCGCCTCCGGCGTGCCGCCGACCCCGGCGCGCACCCGCCGCAGGACCTGCTCCAGCCCGTCGTCGAGCGGGAACGACGGTCCCTCCACCACGCCGTCCGTCACCAGCACGACGGCCTCCGGGCTCGCCAGCCGTCGCCGCGTCACCGGGTACACCTCGCCGGACTCGATGCCGAGCGGCAGGCCGACCTCCTCGACGTCCTCGACGTCCTCGACGCCGGAGCGGCCGTCGCCGGTGGCCCAGACCGCCGGCACGTGGCCGGCCCGAGCGGTCGAGAGCACCCGGGTGACGGGGTCGAAGCGCAGGAAGCAGCAGGTGGCGAACAGGCCGTCGGACATCGACAGCAGCAGTTCGTTGGTCCGGCTGAGCACCTCGCCCGGGTCGCTCGCGCCGGTGGCCAGCGCCCGCAGGCCGATCCGGACCTGGCCCATGAACACGGCCGCCTCGACGTCGTGGCCCTGCACGTCGCCGATGGACAGTCCGAGCGTCCCGTCCGGGAGGCAGAAGCCGTCGTACCAGTCGCCGCCGATGTCCAGGCCGTGGCGCGCGGGCGAGTAGCGGGCGGCGACCCGCAGCCCGGGCAGGCTCGGCAGCGCGGACGGGAGCAGCTCGCGTTGCAGCGCCATGGCGAGTTCGACCCGGGCGCGCTGCATCTCGACGTGTTCCAGCGCCTGGGCGGTGAGCCGGCCGAGCCGGCCCAGCAGTTCGTGCGCGCTCGCGGGGTGGGAGGAACGGCGACGGGTCACGGGCGGCTCCGGGGCTGGTCGGCTCGCGGACGGCGGCGAGAGCCCTCTTGCCGCATGTGTCCTATTGTCGCTTCACCCGATCGGACCCGCGTCCGCACGAACGGGAACCCCGCGAACCCGCCGGTCACCGACCGGCCCCTCCTCCCCCGGACCGCGCCCGCGGCCCGGAGCGGAAAGCACTGGCCCCGGCACCTCGCACGCTGGCATCCTGGCCGCGTGGAGAGACCCGAGATCTGGATCAGCTTCGCTCCCGAGCTGCACTTGTTCCTCGCCACGGCGCGGCGCACGGCGCGCTCGGCGGTGCGCACCGACGGCGTGTCGACGCTCGGGCACGTCGTGGAGTCCCTCGGCGTGCCGCTCACGGAGGTCGGGGCGCTGCTGGTCCACGGGCGCCCGGTCGACACCTCGCACGTCCCCGCCGACGGCGAGGAGATCGCGGTACGGAGCGTGACGCGGCCGCAGCAGCTCGCCGGCCCGCCCCGCTACCTGCTCGACGTCCACCTCGGGACGCTCGCCCGACGGCTGCGCCTGCTCGGCATCGACGCCGCCTACGAGAACCCGGACATCGGCGACGCGGCGCTGGCCGCCCGCTCCGCAGCGGAGCAGCGGGTCATGCTCTCGCGCGACCGGGGGCTGCTGCGGCGGCGCGAGATCTGGGCCGGCGCGTACGTCTACAGCCACCGCCCCGCCGACCAGCTCACGGACGTCCTCTCCCGCTTCGCGCCCCCGCTGGCCCCGTGGACCAGGTGCACCGCCTGCAACGGAACGCTCCGACCCGCCGCCAAGGACGCGGTGCACGAGCAGCTGCAGGACGGCACCCAGCACTCCTACGACGTCTTCGCCAAGTGCACCGACTGCGGCCAGGTCTACTGGCGCGGCGCGCACCACGCCCGCCTGACCGAGATCGTCGACGCGGCCCTGCGCGACTTCGGCCCACCCTGCGCCGTGCGGACCTGACGGCCCCGGTCCGGGTCAGCGGTACTCGCGCAGCCGCGGACGGACGCCGAGGACGGTCAGCGCGAGGGCGGCGGCCAGGGCGAGGGCTCCGGTGGCCGCGGTGGTGGCTCCGAGGTCGTCGTCGGTGGCGGTGACGGTGCGGTCGAAGGCGTCCTGGTTGATGGCCAGGACGCCGTCGAGGGCCTTGTCCAGCGCGCCGAAGTCGGCGTTGGACTGGCCTGCGGCGAGCCCGGTGTTGAAGGTGACGGCGTCTTTGAGCCGGCCCTGGCGGAGCAGGTCGCGCAGCGTGCGGTCGTCGCGCTGGTACTGCTGGAACGCGGTGAGGACGCGCTCGGCGGCGTCCTGCTCGCCGGGGAAGGTGATGTTGCCCAGTTCCGCACCGAGGAAGCCGCCGAACGGGACGGTGCGGCGGTCGGCGCGGTGCCGGTCGACGGCCTGCGCCAGCCGGGCGTCGTACGTGCTGAGGGTGGCCCCGTCGAGGCGGGCGAAGGACTGGGCCTTGTCGAGGAAGCCCTGCTCGTACGCGGCGGCGCGGGCCGGGTCGGTGAGGTAGCGGCTCTCGTCGGCGTTCATGTCGTACGCGGCGGCGCGGGCACGGCTGAGCGCGAGCACCGAGTCGTAGGCGTTGGACTTGGCGACGGCGAGGTGGTCCCCGGTCCGTGAGGTGAGGACCACGGCGGCGGTGAGGCCGCAGAGGAGCAGCAGGGTGGCGGCGGCCAGCGGCGGGTTGACCAGGCGTCGGTGACGGACCGTCAGGGTGCGCTGCAGGGCGGCGAGGGTACCCAGGGCGAGCAGGCCGGCGCCGAGGATCCACCGGCGGCCGCTCGCGAGGTCGCCGCGCAGCGCGGCGTGGATGCGGTCCACGGTGGCGGAGTTGGCCGCGGTCACCTGGTCGGCGGCGGGCAGCAGTTGCTGCCGCAGCAGGTCGGTGGCCTGCCGGTAGGCGTCCAGGGCGTCCGGGGAGGGCCGCCCGGCCGGGGCGTGGGCCTGGTCCTCCAGGAGCTGGGCGCGGGCCACCAGGGCTTCGTAGTGGCCGAGTTCACCGAGGACGGTGTGGACGGCCCGTTGCCCGGCGGGGTCGTCGGCGGTGGCCTCGGCGGCGTGCTGGAGGCCGGTGTCGGCCTGGGCGCGGCGCTGCTCGTAGGTGTCCAGGGTCTGCCGGCGCAGCGCGGCGTAGTCGGGGTCGGCGCCGAGCAGCAGCAGGTTGGCGGCCTGGGCGTCCATGTCGTTGAGCGCGAAGTACAGGTCTGCGGCGCGGACGGCCTGCGGGGCGGCGCGGTGGCCGATCCCGTCCATGCCGTCCCGGGCGCCGCTCAGGACGAGTGCGGTGGCGGCGGCGCAGCCGAGCAGCGTGGCCAGGCAGAGCGCGGTGAGCGCACGGACCAGCCGCGGGGTGCTCCACCGGGCGAGCCCGCTCCGCGTCGCCCTCGCAGTGACTCTTCCCCACGTACCCGCTGCCATGGCCGCGCGTCCCTCTCCCCCGGTCCCGGCCGCCGGTGGCCGGCCGCGAACTCGCGGCTGACGCTATGTCCGGCGGGAGGTCGGTCAGGGTGGTCCTGACGCTTCCTTGACGCCCTCGGCCCGGGTCCTGACGCGTTGTTGGCGCCCGGGCGGCGGGCTACGCCGCGTGCGCGTCGCGGGGCGGGTCGGCGGCGGGCAGGGTGAGCAGCATGGTGGTGCCGCCGCCGGGGGTGTCCTCGACGTCGAGGGTGCCGCCCATGGCTTCGGCGAGGCCGCGGGAGAGGGCGAGGCCCAGGCCGACGCCGGTGGTGTTGTCGGTGTCGCCGAGGCGTTGGAACGGCAGGAAGACCCGGTCTCGGTCCTCCGGCGGGATGCCCGGGCCCCGGTCGATCACCCGGATCTCCACCCGGTCGAGGTGGTGGCTGGCGGCGACCAGGACGGGCGCGCCCGGCGCGTTGTGGCGCAGGGCGTTGGTGATGACGTTGGCCAGCACCCGTTCCAGCAGCGGCGGGTCGGCCAGCACCGGGGGGGCGGTGTCCAGGTCGAGCGGTTGGACGGGCGCGTCCGGCCGTGCCAGCGAGTCCATCGCGCCGCGCAGGACCGCGGTGAGAGCCGTGGGCTCCAGGTGGAGCGTGAGGGCGCCGGCCTGCAGGCGGCTCATGTCGAGCAGGTTGTCGACGAGGCGGGTGAGCTTGACCAGCGACTCGTCCGCCATGTCGAGGAGTTCGGCCCGGTCGTCGTCGGAGAACTCGACGTCGGGGCTGCGCAGCGAGCCGACCGCGGCGAGGGCGGCGGCGAGCGGGGTGCGCAGGTCGTGGCTGACGGCGGCGAGCAGCGCGGTGCGCATCCGGTCGGCGGAGCGGATGGGTTCGAGTTCGGCGGCGGCGGTGGCGAGCCGGTCGCGTTCCAGGGCGGCGGCGATGTGGGCGGCGAACGCGGTGAGCACCCTCTGGTCGGCGGCGGGCAGCCGGCGTCCGGCCAGGACCAGCAACGACTCGGGGCCGACCGGGACTTCGGTGATGGTGCGGTCCGGTGCGGGGTCGCCGTCCGCGTCGCTGCGCCCGAGGGTCTCGCCGCCCGCGCGGTCGAGCAGGGCGACGGAGTCGAGGCCGAAGGCCGTGCGGGTCTTCTCCAGCAGGGCGGGCAGCGCGTCGGCGCCGCGCAGGACGCTGCCGGCCAGGGTGGAGAGGGTCTCGGCCTCGGCGGTGGCCCGGGCTGCGCGCTGGGTCAGCTTCGCGGCGTAGTCGACCACGGTGGAGACGGTGAGGGCGACGGCGGCGAACACCACCAGCGCGATGGCGTTGTTCGGCTCGTTGATGGTGAAGGTGTGGACGGGCGGGATGAAGTAGTAGTTCAGCAGCAGCGAGGCGACCAGCGAGGCCAGCAGTGCGGAGGTCGCCCCGCCGAGCAACGCCACCGCCACCACGCCGAGTTGGAACACCAGCGCGTCGGTGGTGAGGTTCAGGGACCCGGCGAGTTGGGACAGGACGACGGTGAGCAGCACCGGGAGCAGCAGGCCTGCGGCGAAGCCGGCGGCGGTCCGCCGCGGGGAGTGGCGGCGGCCCAGCGAGGGCAGTCGGCCGCGGCCGGTGAACGCGTGGGTGACCATGTGGACGTCGATGTCCTCGGAGAGGTCGACGGTGGTCTGCCCGTTGCCGGGGCCGGTGAGGAAGCGGTTGATCCGGCCGCGGCGGCTGGTGCCGAGGACGAGCTGGGTGGCGTCGTGGGCGCGGGCGAAGGAGAGCAACGAGCTCGGGATGTCGTCGCCGACCACCACGTGGTAGGTGCCGCCGAGCGTCTCGACCAGCTGCCGCTGCTCGGCGAGGGCGCCCGGGGAGGCGCCCGCCAGGCCGTCGCTGCGGGTGACGTGCACGGCGAGCAGTTCACCGCCCGCGGTGCGGTCGGCGATCCGGGCGGCACGGCGGATGATGGTCTCGCCCTCGGGGCCGCCGGTGAGGGCGACCACGACCCGCTCGCGGGTCTCCCACACCCGGTCGATGTTGTGGCTGGCACGGTAGTCGCGCAGGCCCTCGTCGACGCGCCCGGCGACCCAGAGCAGCGCCAGCTCGCGCAGCGCGGTGAGGTTGCCGACCCGGAAGTAGTTGGAGAGCGCGGCGTCCACCTTCTCCGCCTTGTAGACGTTGCCGTGGGCCATGCGGCGCCGCAGCGCCTGGGGTGCCATGTCGACCAGTTCGAGCTGGTCCGCGCGGCGGAAGACCTCGTCGGGCACGGTCTCGCGCTGCGGGATGCCGGTGATCTTCTGCACCACGTCGTTGAGCGACTCCAGGTGCTGCACGTTGACGGTCGTGATGACGTCGATGCCGGCGGCGAGCAGGTCCTCGACGTCCTGCCAGCGCTTGGCGTTGCGCCCGCCGGGGATGTTGGTGTGGGCGAGCTCGTCCACCAGCACCACCGCGGGCCGTCGGGCCAGCACGGCGTCGAGGTCCATCTCCTGGAAGTCCGTCCCCCGGTAACGGCGCGTCAGGCGCGGGACGGTCTCCAGCCCGTGGAGCATCTCCTCGGTGTGCCGTCGGCCGTGGCACTCGATGAACCCGACCACCACGTCCGCGCCGCGGTCCCGTCTGCGACGCGCCTCGTCCAGCATCCGGTACGTCTTGCCGACGCCGGGGGCCGATCCGAGGTACACCCTCAACTGCCCGCGGCGGGTGACGGTGCCGGGCGTGAGGTCACGGGGCATGGGCGCTGCTCTCTCTCCGAGGAAGGGGCGGACCGACCCGGGCACGGCTCTCCCTCCGTGCCCGGGTCGGTCCGGTCAGCCTGCGGACGTCACTTGATCTCGCTGACGGCCGTGTTGAGGAGGACGACGTTGACGCCGGCCTCGCCGAGGAAGCCGAGCGAGCGGCCCTCGGTGTACGTGTCGACTAGCTTGTCGAGCTGGTCGGCGGTGAGGCCGCGCTCCTTGGCGACCCGGTTGACCTGCTCCTTGGCGTAGGCCACGGAGATGTGCGGGTCGAGGCCGGAGCCGGAGGCGGTCAGCGCGTCGGCCGGGACGCTGGCCGGGTCGACGCCGTCGAAGGCGGCGACGGCGGCGCGGCGGTCGTCGACGGCCTTCAGCAGGTCGTCGCTGTTCGGGCCGAGGTTGGACGCGCCGGAGGAGGCGGGGTTGTAGCCGCCCGCGGACGGCCGGGGCTGGAACCACTTCGGGTCAGGCTGCGACGGGTCCTCCGGGTTGGCCTTCGGCAGGTCGTAGCTCTGGCCGAGCAGGCTGGAGCCGATCGCCTTGCCGTCGGACTTCACGATCGATCCGTTGGCCTTGTCGGCGAAGGCGACCTGGCTGATGCCGGTGACCAGCAGCGGGTAGCCGAGGCCGAGGATCACGGTCATCACCAGCAGCATCCGCAGCGCGGTGAGGTGGGTGCGCAGGAAAGTGGGCATGGGGACTCTGGCCTCTC
Source organism: Kitasatospora sp. NPDC049285 (assembly GCF_040678815.1). Lineage (NCBI taxonomy): Bacteria > Bacillati > Actinomycetota > Actinomycetes > Kitasatosporales > Streptomycetaceae > Kitasatospora > Kitasatospora sp. NPDC049285. Next base: position 22,846 of record NZ_JBFAQR010000034.1, read on the forward strand.
TCAGCTCAGGCCGGGGATGAACTGGACGATCAGGTCGATCGCCTTGATGCCGACGAACGGGACGACGAGGCCGCCGAGTCCGTAGATCCCGATGTTCCGCGCCAGCAGCGAACCAGCGTCGGTGGGGCGGTACTTGACGCCGCGCAGGGCGAGCGGGATCAGGCCGACGATGACCAGTGCGTTGAAGACGATCGCCGAGGTGATCGCGGAGGTCGGGCTGTGCAGGCCCATGATGTTCAGGTGCTTCAGGCCCGGGTACACGCCCGCGAACATCGCCGGGATGATCGCGAAGTACTTCGCGACGTCGTTGGCGATCGAGAAGGTGGTCAACGCACCGCGGGTGATGAGGAGTTGCTTGCCGATCTCGACGATCTCGATCAGCTTGGTCGGGTTGGAGTCCAGGTCCACCATGTTGCCGGCCTCCTTGGCCGCCATGGTGCCGGTGTTCATCGCCACGCCGACGTCGGCCTGCGCGAGGGCGGGGGCGTCGTTGGTGCCGTCGCCGGTCATCGCGACCAGCTTTCCGCCCTCCTGTTCCTTGCGGATCAGGGCCATCTTGTCCTCGGGGGTGGCCTCGGCGAGGAAGTCGTCCACGCCCGCCTCCTCCGCGATCGCCTTGGCGGTCAACGGGTTGTCACCGGTGATCATCACGGTCTTGATGCCCATGCGGCGCAGCTCCTCGAAGCGCTCCCGCATGCCCTCCTTCACCACGTCCTTGAGGTGGATCACCCCGAGCACGCGCGGCGTCCGGGCGCCGTCCTGCTCCGCGACGACCAGCGGGGTGCCGCCCGCCGCGGAGATCCCGTCGACCAGGGTCGCCACGTCCGCGCCGACGCTGCCGCCGTGCCGGGTCACCCAGTTGGCGACCGAACCGGCCGCGCCCTTGCGGACCTGCCGCCCGTCCACGTCCACGCCCGACATACGGGTCTGCGCGGTGAACGGCACCCAGGTGGCGTGCGCCAACTCGCCCTGGGCGCGGGCCCGCAGGCCGTACCCGGTCTTCGCGAGCACCACGATCGAGCGGCCCTCGGGCGTCTCGTCCGCCAGCGAGGACAGCTGCGCCGCGTCCGCCAGCTCCTCGACCGAGACCCCCTCGGCGGGCTGGAACTCGGCGGCCTGCCGGTTGCCGAGCGTGATGGTGCCGGTCTTGTCGAGCAGCAGGGTGTTGACGTCGCCCGCCGCCTCGACGGCCCGGCCGGACATGGCGAGGACGTTGCGCTGCACGAGGCGGTCCATGCCCGCGATGCCGATCGCGGAGAGCAGCGCGCCGATGGTGGTCGGGATCAGCGCCACGATCAGCGCCACCAGCACGATCGTCGACTGCGGGGCGCCCGCGTAGGTCGCCATCGGCTGCAGGGTGACCACCGCGATCAGGAACACGATCGTCAGCGACGCCAGCAGGATGTTCAGCGCGATCTCGTTGGGTGTCTTCTGCCGGGCCGCCCCCTCGACCAGGGCGATCATCCGGTCGATGAAGGACTTGCCGGGCTCGGAGGCGATCTTCACCACGATCCGGTCGGACAGCACCTTGGTGCCGCCGGTCACCGCCGAGCGGTCGCCACCGGACTCGCGGATCACCGGCGCGGACTCGCCGGTGATCGCCGACTCGTCCACCGACGCGACGCCCTCGACCACGTCGCCGCCACCGGGGATCACCTGCCCGGCCTCGACCACCACGTGGTCGCCCAGCCGCAGCGCGGTGCCCGGCACCTCCTCCTCGTCCTGCGAGGCGGGCCAGTTGACGAGGCGTCGGGCGGTGGTCTCGGTCTTGGTCTTGCGCAGCGTGTCGGCTTGCGCCTTGCCGCGGCCCTCGGCGACGGCCTCGGCCAGGTTGGCGAAGACGGTGGTCAGCCACAGCCAGACGGTGATCGCCCAGGCGAAGACGGACGGGTCGGCGATCGCGGCGACGGTGGTGACCACCGAGCCGACCTCGACCACGAACATCACCGGGTTCTTCACCATCACCCGCGGGTCGAGCTTGCGCACCGCGTCCGGCAGCGACTTGACGAGCAGTTTCGGGTCGAGCAGGCCGGAGGAGACTCTGTGCGGCGCCTGTTCGGGGGCCGCGGGATCAAGGGTGCTGGTGGACATCAGTGGAGACCTTCTGCGATCGGCCCGAGGGCCAGGGCCGGGAAGTAGGTGAGGCCGACGACGATCAGGACGACGCCCGAGAGCAGACCGACGAACAGCGGCTTGTGCGTGGGCAGGGTGCCCGCACTCGCGGGGACCGGCTGCTGCTGCGCGAGGGAGCCCGCCAGCGCGAGGACGAACACCATCGGCAGGAACCGGCCGAACACCATCGCCAGACCCAGCGCCGTGTCGTACCAGGCGGTGTTGACGGTGATGCCGGCGAACGCCGAACCGTTGTTGTTCGCCGCGGAGGTGAACGCGTACAGCACCTCGGAGAAGCCGTGCGCACCGGAGTTGAGCATCCCCGCCCGCTCGCCGGGCAGCGCGATCGCGGTGCCCGCGCCGATCAGCACGATCGCCGGGGTGGTCAGGATGTACAGCGAGGCGAACTTCATCTCCCGGCCGCCGAGCTTCTTGCCCAGGTACTCGGGGGTACGGCCGACCATCAGACCGGCCACGAACACCGCGACGACCGCCAGGATCAGCATGCCGTACAGGCCGGAGCCGGTACCGCCGGGCGCGATCTCACCGAGCATCATGTTGAAGATCGTCAGACCGCCGCCGAACGGGGTGAACGAGTCGTGGAAGGCGTTGACCGCACCGGTCGACGTCAATGTGGTCGACGCCGCGAACAGGCTGGATGCGGCCACGCCGAAGCGCTGCTCCTTGCCCTCCATCGCCGCGCCCGCCGCCTGCAGCGCGGCACCGCCGTGCTGCTGCTCGAAGAAGGTGATCAACGCGGCGGAGGCGACCCAGAACAGGCCCATCACCGCGACGATCGCGTAGCCCTGCCGGTGGTCGCCGACCATCCGGCCGAAGGTGCGCGGCAGCGCGAACGGGATCACCAGCAGCAGGAAGATCTCCAGCCAGTTGGTGAAGCCGGTGGCGTTCTCGAACGGGTGCGCCGAGTTGGCGTTGTAGAAGCCGCCGCCGTTGGTGCCCAGCTCCTTGATGACCTCCTGCGAGGCCACTGGGCCGCCCGGTATCGACTGCTGACCACCCGTCAGGGTCGTCAGGTCGTGGAAGCCGTGGAAGTTCTGCACCACGCCGTTGGCCACCAGGACCAGGGCGAAGACGATCGACAGCGGCAGCAGCAGGCGCAGCGTGATCCGGGTCAGGTCGACCCAGAAGTTGCCGACCCGGTCGGTGCGGTTGCGGGTGAATCCGCGGATCAGCGCCGCCACGATCGCGATGCCCACCGCGGCGGAGACGAAGTTCTGCACCGCCAGCCCGGCCATCTGCACCAGGTGGCCCATCGCGGACTCGCCGCTGTAGGACTGCCAGTTGGTGTTGGTGGTGAACGAGATCGCGGTGTTCCAGGCCTGGTGCGGGGCCATCTCCGGCACGCCCAGGCTCAGCAGCAGGTGTGTCTGCAGCCGGATCAGCCCGTACAGGAACAGCACCGAGAGGGCGGAGAACGCCAGCACCGACCGCAGGTACACCGGCCAGCGCTGATCGGCGTCGCCGTCGACACCGACCACCTTGTACAGGATCTTCTCGGCTCTCAGATGCCGCGCCGAGGTCAGGAGGTGGGCGATGTAGTCGCCCACCGGGCGGTAGCACAGGGCCAGCGCGCCGACCAGGGCGAGGGCCTGCAGCCACCCGGCAAGAGTGGAACCCATGTCAGAACTTCTCCGGGTAGATCAACGCGACGACGAGGTAGCCGACGAGCGCGACGGCGACGATGAGACCTGCGATGTTCTCGGCGCTCACAGCTTCTCGACCCCCCTGGCGATGAGGGCGATGACGGCGAACACGGCGACCGTGACACCGACGAAGACGAGATCGAGCATGGTGCTCCACCCACTGGTCAGAGGCTGTTGCCGCCGGTGTCCCTCGGACTCCCCTGGCGGCACCGGTGGACGACCGGCACAAGCAGCAAACCAGCCGGTCAGGGCCCTTTTCGGGCTCCCTGACGTCCTCCATACGGGTGCGCACGCAACCTTGACGCCGCCTTGACGTCCGGGCCATTCGCCCGAGTCCGCGCCTTGGCCGGAACGCGCCGGCCCCGGCTCACGCTTCCGCAACTGTGCGCCTCCGCCGCACCGTTGCGCTGCCACGATGTGCCGGTCCGCCACGACCACAGTCAAGGATCTGCCGTGCGCCACCACATCGTCGGCATCGCTGCGGCCGCCACCGCGCTGCTCGCCGCGACCGCCTGCAGCAGCACCAGTAGCCCCGCGACGGCTCCCGCCACGCAGGCCGCCGGCAGCCAGGCCCCTGGCGCTGCTCCCGCCGGCTCCGCCCCGCCCAAGGCAGCTCCGCCGAAGGACGCCACCGCCGCGCTCGCCGCCCTGGCCAAGGCCGTCCCCTCGGCGAAGGCCGGCACCGTCATCACCGACACCACCGACCCGAACCATCTCCTCGGCCGGCCGGTCAGTACACCTCGAAGATCACGTTCACCGACTCGCGCATCAACGCCGCCGACGCACACAGCAACGACCCCACCGACATCGAATCCGGCGGCGCCATCGAGATGTTCGCCAACGCCGACGACGCGAAGCTCCGCGCCGACTACATCCAGAGCATCGGCAAGAGCATGCCCGCGCTCCTGGAGTACGACTTCCCGCACGGCAACGTGCTGGTCCGCGTCTCGAAGCTCCTGACCGCGCCGCAGGCCGGCGAGTACGACAAGGCCGCGTCTGCAGTGGGCTGAGGTCCGACCGGTGGGTGGGTGGCGGTCGTGACGGGGTGTCGGCTGACGGAGCCTCAGCTCCGGGTGCCGGCCTGGTGATCAGCCGCCCTCATCCGTTGGACGCGGACCCGGCGGTGGGGCAGCGCGCCCGGGAGGGAGGTGAGCAGGGCGGCAGCGGCGAGCGCGCCCAGGCGCAGCAGGTCGGTTCGTCCGGACCAGCTCAGGGTCGCGTCGCCGTGCACGGCGAACCCGTCGAAGAACAGCCAGCCCGCGAGGCCCACCAGCGGCGCCGTCGGAGGCCGGGAGACCGCTCCGACGAGGGCGCAGAGCAGGGCGTACGCGCCGAGGGCGAACCAGCCGCCGTTCAGCTCGCCCACCCAGTCCAGGGCGGGGGTCAGGGCCGCGCTCAGGGTGAGCGCGACGGCCGATGCCGGGCCGGCGCCGAGCCGCGGTACCGCCGGGTGGTACCAGCGGCCTCCGGGCCGGACGCGGTAGAGCCTCACCGGTTCGCTCCTCGGGGTGGTCGGTCGTTCAGGGGCAGCAGACACCGCGGCCGTCGACGCCGGGCCGCCGCCGCGCCAGCGGGTCACCGGAACGGCCGCGCCGCCTCGCGCTGCGCGTCCCAGCCAAGCCGCTCCGCCCGGTCACGCCGCGTTTCTTGACGGGCCCCTGACGGTCCGGCCCGGAATCCCGACGCGGCCTTGACGCTCGGACGGCGCCGCGGCCGTCGAGACCCGGTAGGCGCCCGCCGCGGGGGCGACGAGCGCGGGGTCGAGGACCAGGCGGTGGACGCCGAGCGGCGCGGTGAGGCCACGCAGCGCCGGCTCGGTGAGCTCCGCCGACTCCTGGTCGGCCCCCAGCAGCGCGTGCAGCGCCGCCAGGGTGCTGAAGGCGACGGCGCAGCGGCCGCCGTCGCGGTCCCGGAACAGCCGCAGCACCTGCGCCGGGCCGACGGTGCGCACCGGCACGTGGCGCGGCGCGTGTTCGTGCGGGTCGTCCGCTGCTTCGTCTTCGGTGGTCATCACACGCTCCTCGGGGGTTCCGTGACGCGTCGTCAGTCGACGTAGTACATGGCGGACCGGCAGTGTGCGGCGGCCGGGCCGCCGTCCTCGTCCGCCGGGAGCGGGCGCTCCTGCGCGGCGTGCCGCGGCTCCGCCGTTCCTCCGGCGGGCCGGGGGTCGAAGACGGTTCCGTGCAGCAGCTCGCGGAACGCGGCGTCGTCGCGCGCGGCGACGATGCGGTCGTGGGTCGTCATGGCTCACCGTTTCGTTGGGGTCGCGGCGGGAGCCGGGGATTGGTCCTGCCGCAGCTCCAGTGCAGCGCCTGCGTCCACCGGTCGCAGCGGCCTTGACGCCGGGGCTACGCGGATCGGGCCCGCGTTGACGGGACGCTGACGCCGGGCGGCCAGAACGCGGTCGGAACGCGAACGGAACACGGCGACGGGCGGCGCTGCCTGCAGCTGATCGAACAATCGGATCGGTAATGTCCCCACCGGAGCCCATGCCTGGCAGCGTCCCGATCCGCGGCAGAGCAGGAGTGTCACCATGGCCGATCGCGATTCCGCCGCCCAGCCGGCTGCGGCGGGGCATCCGCACGGGCCCGACGCGGCGCGTCTCGGACTCGTGGTCGGCGCGCTCGGCGTGGTCTTCGGCGACATCGGCACCAGCCCGATCTACACGCTCCAGACCGTGTTCAACCCGGACGACCCGCACCCCGTGCCGGTCTCCACCCCGAACGTGTACGGCGTGGTGTCGCTGGTCTTCTGGTCCGTGGTGATCATCGTCCTGATCACCTACGTCCTGCTGGCGATGCGCGCCGACAACGACGGCGAGGGCGGCATCATGGCGCTGATCACCCTGCTGCGCCGCTCGGCCTCGCAGCGCGGGCGCCGGACCACCGCCGTGCTGGCCGCGCTCGGCATCTTCGGCGCGTCACTGTTCTTCGGCGACAGCATGATCACCCCGGCGATCTCGGTGCTGTCCGCGGTCGAGGGCCTCAAGGTGGTCGAACCCTCGCTCGGGGACGCGGTCGTCCCGATCACCGCGGTGATCATCGTGGTGCTGTTCCTGGTCCAGCGCAACGGCACCGCCGCGGTCGGCCGGGTGTTCGGACCGGTGATGATCGTCTGGTTCGTGACCATCGGCGCCTGCGGCGTCTCCGGCATCGTCGACCACCCGCAGATCCTCCGGGCGCTCTCGCCGAGCTACGCCCTGACCTTCCTCACCGGCCACTTCGGCACCGCGTTCTTCGCCCTCGCCGCCGTCGTGCTGGCGGTCACCGGCGCGGAGGCGCTCTACGCCGACATGGGGCACTTCGGCCGCCGCTCGATCACCCGCGGCTGGCTGTTCCTGGTCTTCCCCGCCTGCGTGCTGAGCTACCTCGGCCAGGGCGCGCTGATCCTCGCCGACCCGGCCAACATCAGCGGCCCGTTCTTCCTGCTGGTGCCCGGCTGGGGACGCTGGCCGATGGTCCTGCTCGCCACCGCCGCGACGGTGATCGCCTCCCAGGCCGTGATCACCGGCGCGTACTCGGTCGCCTCGCAGGCCGCCCAGCTCGGCTACCTGCCGCGTCTGCGGATCGCGTACACCTCCGAGTCGACGATGGGTCAGATCTACGTCCCGTGGATCAACTGGCTGCTGATGGTCTCGGTGCTGACCCTGGTCTTCGCCTTCCGCAGCTCGGCGGCGCTCGCCTTCGCCTTCGGCATGGCGGTCACCGGCACCATCACCATCACCACGCTGCTGTTCTTCTACGTCGCCCGCGCGCGCTGGGGCACGCCGAAGTGGCTGATCGCCATCGGTGCGAGCACGCTGCTCTTCGTCGACCTGCTGTTCGTCGCGGCCAACGCCACCAAGTTCCTGCACGGCGCGTGGCTGCCGCTGCTGATCGGGCTCACGGCGTTCACCGTCATGACGACCTGGCAGCGCGGCCGCGAGATCGTCACCGCCGAACGGGCCCGGCACGAGGGCCCGCTGCGCGAGTTCGTCGACGGCCTGCACAGCGGGCGGGTGCACGCCCTCCGGGTCCCGGGCACCGCCGTCTTCCTCAACCGCGGCAAGCAGACCGCTCCGCTGGCCATGCGCGCCAACGTCGAGCACAACCACGTGCGGCACGACCAGGTCGTCATCCTGTCCATCGAGACCGAGACCGTCCCGCGCGTCCCGGCCGAGCGGCGGCTGCTCGTCGACGACCTCGGCTACGCCGAGGACGGGATCATCCACGTCACCGCCCGCTTCGGCTACATGGAGACCCCGGACGTGCCCGGGACGCTCGCGATGCTCGACCCGGCCGAAGCCGAGGGGCCGTTGGCGCTCGACCAGGCGTCCTACTTCCTGTCGACGATCGAACTCCGCCGCGGCCAGGCGCCGACCATGGCCCCCTGGCGCAAGCGCCTGTTCGTCGCCACCTCCTACATCACCGCCGACGCCGCCGAGTACTTCGGCCTCCCCCGCGACCGCACGATCATCATGGGCGCCCACGTCGAGGTGTGAGGGAGCCTCGCAATCTCGCGGCGCGGTACCGCCGGGCGCACAGTGGAACCAGGACGATCGGCGCCGGATCGGGAGGTTCACGATGACTTTTGTGCAGATCGTAGAGTGCCGCACGGAGCGACCTGACGAGCTCAACCGGCTGATGGACAGCTGGATCGAGATGACCGAGGGCAAACGGACCGCCACCCACACGATGGTCGGCGCGGACCGGGACGACGCCCGACACGTGGTGGAGATCGTCGAGTTCCCCTCGTACGAGGCGGCGATGCGCAACTCCGGGCTGCCGGAGACCGACCGGGTCTTCCAGGAGATGGTCGCCCTCTGTCAGGAGCCGCCCACCTTCACCAACCTGGACCTGGTCCGCGACGAGCAGTTCCTCAAGGACGCGGCGCGCCGCATGCTGGTGGAGCCGCCGACCGGGGACATGTCGTGCATCGACGAACTGGTGGCCCCCGGCTACCGGGATCACGACCCGTCGATGGAGGAGGACACCGTCGGTCCCGCCGCCGTCAAGGCGATGATCGAGGGCTACCGCCGCGCCTTCGACTTCTCGTTCACCATCGACGGCCAGATCGCCGAGGGTGACCAGGTGTGCACCCGCTGGACCTGGCGCGGCACCAACATCGGCGAGTTCATGGGCATGCCCGCCACCAACCGGACCGCCGAGGTCACCGGCATGACCATCTGGCGCTTCGAGGACGGCATGGCCATGGAGGGCTGGTGGAGCTGGGACGGCGTCGGCATGATGCGCCAACTCGGCATGATGCCCTCCTGACCGCCCGCCCGCCCGGTACCGGTGCCGGCTCAGCGCAGCACGGGCGGCGTCGGGGCCACCGGGACGTCGATGACCACGGGAGAGTGGAAGAGCCGGTGGTCCTGCGGGAAGCCCGCGCGGCCGTCGGCGGCCGTCGACCACACCGCCAGGTGGCAGCGCTCCGCCAGGGCCACCGCGTCCGCCCAGGCGTGGCCGGCGTGCGCGTTCGCTCGAAATGGCGGGCGCGCACGCCGGGTTGACGGACCGTCGGTTGCCGGGTCAGACCGCGGTGCGGGCCACTGGGATCCACAGCTGGGCGTCGGACTGCGCCGGGTCGGCCTGTGCCGGGCGGGTGCGCAGGATCTCCGGCCCCGGGCGGTACTCGTACGGGTTGGACGGGAACCACTGGGCGGCGACGTCGGCCCACATCTGCTGCAGTGCCTCCGGGAACGGCCCGGTGTTCTCGAACACCGCCCAGGTGCCCGCCGGGCAGTCCAGCACGTCGAGGTCCGCGGGCAGCTCGGCGGCGGTGCTCACCACGGCGTGGTAGTAGTCGAGTTCGCTGCCCTCCTCGAAGCCGTCGGACAGCCGCACGGTCGCCGACACCACACCCTCCGGGTCCTCGCCCGAGAGGGCGGCGATCCGCAGCATGGTCTCCGGCGGGATGCTCCGGATGTGCGCGGCGATGTGCGGGTTGACGCCCTGGTAGATCAGCGGGACGCGGGCCTTCCTGCCGACCACCCGGAAGGCTTCCTTCTCCACGATGCGGTACCGCATGGTGCTGTTCCCTTCGACGATGAGGCGGAAGGACAGCCGGGGCTGCGAGTTCAGGGCCGCGCCGGTACGCCGGGCCTCACCGGGACCGATGCCGTGCACGGCGCGGAACGCCCGGGCGAAGGCCTCCCCCGAGGTGTAGCCGTAGCGGACCGCGATCTCCAGCAGGGTCGGCTCCCCGGCCAGCACGTCGGCGCCCGCCACGGTGAGCCGGCGGCGTCGGACGTACTCCGACAGCGGCATCCCCGCCAGCGACGAGAACAGCCGCCGGAAGTGGTACTCCGACGTGGCCGTGATCCGGGCCAGCGCGGACACCTCGATCTGCCGGTCGAGGTGCTCCTCGATGTGTGCCATGGCCTGGTTCAACCGATCCAGCAACCCCGGCCTCCTTCCTTCTTACGATCACCCACCGTAGGAAGGACCAAGCCTGCCGCACCCGACATCCTGTGCCCGCTCCGGTCGGGTCCCCCGGCGGGGGTGGGCCGCCCCTGACGCGGTCCACCCCCGCCGGCGCTCGCGGTCAGGCGAGCTGCTCCACCCGCACCCAGTCCACGGCGAGGGTGGCTGCGCCCGCGGCGACCTGGTCGACGCTGGACTGCGGCAGGCCCCAGTACGGGGTGGTGACCTTGTTCCAGCCGGCCGGGTAGGCGCCGCCGAGGGCGAAGTTGAGGATCACGTACTGGTTGTGGTCGTAGGCCCAGGCGCCGCGGGTGGCCTGGGTCTTCTGCCGGGTGACCTCGAGGGTCTGGACGCCGTCGACCGAGAAGCGCATCGCGGTGGGGGTCCACTCGACCGCGTAGACGTGCCAGGCGGTCGCGTCCTGGCCGGCCGGGAAGTTCTGCAGTGCGCCGATGTTGCCGTCCGCGGAGTAGCCGGGGCCGTGCAGGGCGCTGCTGGTCCAGGCCGGGTAGCCGATGTTCTCCATGATGTCGGTCTCGCCGCAGTCGGGCCAGGAGACGTCCGGGTCCTCGACGTTGCTGCCGAGCAGCCAGAACGCGGGCCAGAAGCCGAGTCCGGCGGGCATCTTCAGCCGGGCGCTGACCCGGCCGTAGGTGAAGTTGACCGCGGCGGAGGTGTCGATCCGGGCCGAGGTGAAGTGGTAGGTGCCGCCGCCCGGCGCGGTGTAGCCGTTCGGCAGGTAGCGCGGGGTGATGAGCAGTTGGCTGTTGGCGAGGGTGAGGGTGCTGGCGGAGTCGATGTAGGCCTGCGCCTCGCCGTTGACCGACCCCATGGTCGAACCGGTCACCACCACCCGCCACTTGCTGCGGTCCAGGGTGGCGCCGGTGAAGTCGTCGAAGAAGACCGTGCGGTAGGTCCCGGTCCGGTCGCCCGGCTGGGCCGGGTACTCGGCCGCGCCGCTGCCGCCGGTCCCCCAGACCTGGAACTCGTAGAGCGAGTAGCCGAACTGGGCGGTCGCCGGGGCCGGGTTGTAGAAGCGGCGGCGGCGCAGCCCGAGCATCCGGACGTAGCGGCCGGTCACCGGGGCGGGCAGGGTGATCGCGTCGTGGAGGCCGGCCGAGGAGCCGGGGGTGCCGATGTCGGCGTCGCGGGCGGCGACCTGAGCGGCCGTCGGCTGGTACACGGTGCGCCAGGTCTGGTTGTCGTCGGAGACCTGCAGCTGGTAGTCGACCGCGTAGGCGGACTCCCAGTACAGGTCGAAGGCGCTGATCCGGGCGCTCGCGCCGAGGTCGACGGCGACCCACCGGTGGTCGTTCCAGTCGCTGGCCCACCGGGTGGCGTCGCCGCTGAGCCCGGCCGGGAAGCCGCCGTCGAAGGCGTGCAGCGGGGTGTGCCCGGCGTCCTGGTAGTAGTTGCCGAACGCGGGGTGGTTCAGCGCCAGGTTGGCGGTGGTGGCGGCGGCGGGGGTGGGGATGCCGCCGTTGACCTGGAAGGCGTAGAGCGAGTAGCCGTACGGGGTGGCGCGCTGGACGCCGCGCATCCGGACGTAGCGGCCGAGGGCGGGCTGCGGGTGGGTGTGGATGGTGACGGTGCCGCCGGTGCCGGCGTTCTCGGTGTAGATCGACTTCCAGCTGGCGCCGTCGGTGGAGACCTCGACGGCGTACCGCAGGCCGTACGCGGCCTCCCAGACCAGGACGACCTGGGTGACCCGGATGACGGTGCCGAGGTCGATCCGGATCCAGGCGTCGTCGGCGAAGTTGCTGGAGAACCGGGTGCCGCCGTTGTTGTCGAAGGCGAGGCCGGGGCCGAGCCCGGCGTTCTCGGTGCCGGAGGCGGTGGCGGCGCCCGGGTCGGCGGCGTAGGCGGCGGCCGCCCAGTCGTCGCTCCAGCCGAGGGCGGTCGGGGCGGCGGACGCGGTGGCGGGTGCGGCCAGGGACACGCCGCCGAGGCCGGCGGTGAGGGCGGCGAGGAGCAGGGCGTTGCGACGGCTGAGCTCGGTCATGGGGACTCCGCTGCGGGTGTGGGGAACCGGTGGGTGGGGGTACCGGCCTGGGGGCTGGCCGGTGACGCTGCCGGTTGGTGCGGGGCGGGCTCCGGGGGTTGTCCGGGGCCCGCCCCGCGGTTCGGGGGGGTCGGGTCAGGGGGCCGGGTAGCTGACGACGTCGCTGGGGCCGCCGAAGGTGGGGTCGACGGCGCGGCCGGTGCCGTTGATCACCGAGTCGATGCCGCCGGAGCCGTTCAGGAAGACCGTCAGCAGGTCGTGGAACTGCACGCCGGGGGCGGTGGGCGCCTGGAAGGCCATCGCGTTGCGGATGTCGACGCCCTGGTTGAAGTACGAGTAGCTGCCCATGCCCCAGCCCTGGAAGGTCTTCACCTTCGGGCCGACGGCGAACGCCGGGTAGCCCCGCTGGGTCGGGCTCGCCATCCACGCGGCCTGGTTCGGGACGTCGTAGGGGTTCTCGTTCTGGAAGAAGACCACCTTGCCGTCCTGGCCGTTCCAGACCGTCTCGGTCTTCTGGAAGTGCTCGACCGCCAGGCCGGTCGCGGTGACGCGGTCGCCGTTGACGACCAGTCCGGTGTCGCTGCGGGCGCTGTCCCAGCTGCCGCCGCCCGCGCCGTGGTCGGCGCGCCAGATCCAGGCGTCGTCGATCAGGGTGTCGTCGCTGTCGACCACCAGGGCGGTGGTCGCCGAGCCGTTCACCGCGCCGCCGACCCGGAAGAACACGTCGTCCAGGCCGATCGGGTCGGCCGCGTGCCGAGCCTTCGACCCCTTGGTGCCGACCTGGAGCAGCGCGGGCGAGGTGATCGGGCCGGCGTCGATGATCAGGCCGGAGACGTTGACGCCGTCCACGTCCGCGATCTTCATCGCGACGTTGCCGGCGGTCGGGACCAGGGTGGCGAACCCGAGGCCGACGATCTTCGTGCCGGGGCGCACCACCTTGACGGTGTCGGGGAGTCGGTACACGCCGGGGGTCAGCAGCAGGTTGCGGCCGGCGGCGAGCGCGGCGTTGATCTGCTTCACGCTGGCGCCGGGCCGGACCACGAAGAAGTCGTCCAGCGGCAGCGAGCTGCCCGGCGTCCCGCCGTTCGTCCAGGTCGGCCCGGCGGACTCGCGCTGCAGGGCGGGCACGAAGACCCGGTAGCTGCCCGCCTCGTCGAGGTACAGGTACGGCGCCTCGCGGGTGACCGGGCAGGTGTCGAGGGTGGTGTACGGGGCGGCGCCGCCGCTGAGGCCGGAGTCGGCGGCGAAGGACTGCGCGGGCGCGCCGGGCGAGCCGCAGAACACCTGGTTCCACACGCCGTTGGTCCAGCCGTCGAGGGCGCTGTTGCGGGTGAAGTACTGCTGCTGCGAGCCGTTGATCACGGTGCCGCCGGTGAACTGCGAGTCGGCGATGAAGCCGCCGGAGGCCCAGGCGGGCGAGCCGGTGCAGTAGTCCATCAGGCTGACGTTGCCGTTCACGTGCACCCGGCGCAGCGGCGCGGCCTGGGAGACCGCCCAGAACTCGGTGTTGCCGTAGCAGCCGCTCTGGCCGGCCACGTTGACGGTCAGGTTGCTGAGCGAGCGCCAGAAGTTGGTGGTGGCGTAGCACTTGGACTGGTCGCCGTCGACGCACTGGTTGTACACGTCGACGGAGCCGTTGATCACCACGTCTCCGGGGTTGCGGCCGAGGCCGGCCACGCTCTCGTAGAAGCCGACGGAGAAGACCAGCGGGTCCGCGGCGGTGCCGTAGGTGCCGGGCTTGAACATGATGGCGTACCGCTCGGACCCGAACTCGTTGCCCGCCTGGGCGGCGGCGATCGCGTCGAGCCGGCTCTGGATGTCGGCCTTGGGCATGGCCGGGTCGAGGACGATCACGTTCGGGCCGAGGCTCCCGCCGCCGGGCGGCGTCCCGTGCCCGGCCTTGGCCTGGTCGGCGGCCGGGTCCGGCGTCGCGTGGGCGGCCGGGGCGGCGAACGCCGCCAGGGCCAGCGCCGCGAGTCCGGCCACCGCACGCCCGCGCCGGCGGTGTCTGCTCGCACTGCTCATCTGTGTGCACACCCATCTGATGGGCCCGGGGAACGCTCCACCCGGGCTGACGGTTCGTCATCCGGCGGCTGACGCCGCTTTCTTCACGGCGAGATTTAACGTCTGAGAAAAGTAGCGCGTCAAGAGCCGTGACAGGAACGGTTCCACGACCGCCGGTTCAGGCCCGGTCGGCGCGAGGTCCCGGGGCGGGCGTGACGTTGACCCGGGGCAGCGCCTGCGGGTGGTGTTCGTGCAGGTAGCCGATCAGGTGCTCGCGCAGGTCGCAGCGGAGCTCGAAGGCGTCGCTCGCGTTGGCGGCGGTGGCCAGCGCGCGGACCACCAGGGTGCTGGGCGTGGTGTCGACGACCTGCAGGGCGCTGCCCTCGCCGTCCCAGCGCGGGTTCTTCGCCAGGTAGTCGTCGAACTCCCGGCGCAGCTCGCCGATCGGGGCGCTGTGGTCGAGGTGGAGCAGCGCCGTCCCGGTGATGTGGTCGGAGCGCCGGGACCAGTTCTCGAACGGGCGCCCGGCGAAGTACGACATCGGCATGACGATCCGCCGCTGGTCCCAGGTGGCGATCACCACCGCGGTCAGGGTGATCTCCTCGACGGTGCCCCACTCGCCGCCGACCACCACCACGTCGCCGATCCGGGCGAGGTCTCCGAAGGCCATCTGGATGCCCGCGAACAGGTTCGACAGGGTGCTCTGCGCGGCGACGCCCGCCACCACGCCGACCAGGCCCGCGGAGGCCAGCAGGCTGGTGCCGACCACCCGGACCGCGGGAAAGGTCATCAGCATCGCGGCCAGCGCGAGCAGTGCGATCGACGCCTGCAGGATCCGGCCGAGCAGCCCGGCCTGGGTGCGGGCCCGGCCGGCCCAGGCGGCGTCGCGCCGGCGGACGGCGAGCCGCACCGCGCCGTCCAGCAGCAGCGCGGCCGCGCGGGCGGTGAGCCAGCCGCAGGAGGCGATCATCGCCAGGACCAGCGCGTGGGTGAGGCCGTGCCGGGCGCCGGCCGGAGCGTGGATCCACGGCTGCGCGCCCAGCAGCAGGCCGCAGCAGACCACGGCCAGCAGCGGTCCGCGGCAGCCGCGCAGCAGCCGGGGCGCGGTGGCCGCGCCGGAGCGCGCCGCCAGCCGGTTCGCCGTCAGGTCGGCGACCCGGCCGATCCCCCAGCCGACCAGGCCCACCGCCGCGCAGGCCACCGCCAGTCGCACCGCGCTCCACCACATCGCGGGTCTCCCTCCCGTCCGCGCCCCGGCCCCCGGGTCCGGGCGCCGTCGGCGGATGCCGCCTTTCCCGGCTGCGGACGTTCACACCCGGACCCGGACGGCTGGCCGGGCACCGGGGTGCATGGTCCGCGCGGGGCGGGTTAGGCGCACAGGGTCCGCCGGCCCGCCGGGCCGGCCCGGGAGGAAGTGGGAGACATGAGCGAGCAGAGCGGTATCTGGCAGTTCCGCGACGCGTCCGGCCACACCGCGGGCACGGACCTGATCGGGTTCCGGGTGGAGGCCGTCGACGGCCACATCGGCAAGGTCGACAAGCTGTCCGAGGCGATCGACGCCCAGTTCCTGGTGGTCGACACCGGCCCGTGGATCTTCGGCCGGCTGGTGCTGCTGCCCGCCGGCACGGTGTCGCGGATCGAGATCGGCGAGCGGAAGGTCTACGTCGACCTCGCCAGGGAGGAGATCAAGGCGAGCCCGGACTACGACCCGGTCCCCCGCTCCGCCGAGGCCGAGGAAGACGACCTCCGGGACGCCTACACCCGCTACTACGGGCCGTTCCTCGGCGGCCCGATGCACTGACCCCGCGGGGTCAGTCCTCGAAGGCCCGCTCGTTCAGCAGGTCGAGGTTGCGGAAGACCGGCGGGCCGTCGCAGAGTTCCGCGGCCCGGGCGGCGAACTCCGCCGTCTCGGGGCGTTCGGAGTTCGCCATCGCCGCCTCGTACGAGGGGAACTCCACGATGTTCAGGTAGACGTCGGCCGCGTCGCGGTCCCTGGTCTGCACGGCCCGGACCGCGATGCGGTTGCCCTCGTTGCGCGCGACCCAGTCGTCCAGCAGGGCGTTGAACTCGTCGATCCGCCCGGTCCGGTACTCGATGATCTGGATGAACCTCACCGGAGACCTCCTCGTCTCGGCTGGCGGGCTGCCGTGCCCGCCCCCGTCCAGCGTCCCCACCGCCGGCCCGGGGCGCAAAGCCTCGCGGTCCGCGTGACCCGCGCCCCGGCCTGCGGCGCGACCTCGGCGCGGTGGCCGTTCACCCGGGCGAGGCGGCGGTGCGGTCCGTTCGGCCGCTGCGCGGGCCCGCCGGGCGCTGACGGACCGTCATCCGCCGGGAAGCGGCGGGTCGGCGGACGCCGCGAGGGCGGAGCGACGGCACCCGGCGGGGCCGGGGCGCGGGCGGCCGTCCTGGCTCGGGGCGGGCGAGTTGGGCGAGGCGGTCCAGCTCGGTGAGGACGGCGTCGAGGGTGCCGCACTCCCCGACGGCGGGCGGGCTCGGGCGGACGGCGGGCTCGGGGCCGCCCTCCAGGGCGTCGGCGACGGCGGCCAGCGCCGAGCCGACCCGGCGGGCGGTCTCCTGGTCCGGCCGGACCGCTCCGTGGTCGAGCCGGGTCGCGCAGGCGGTGGCCGCGTCGGCGATCCGCTCGGCGCCGGCGGTGACGCGCAGCCAGCGCGGGTCGCCGCCGCGGAGTTCGGCGGCGGCGCTCTCGGCGGCGGCCCGGGCCTCGGCGAGCGCGTGGTAGGCGGCCCGGCGCAGGTCGGTACGCCGGACGGCACCGGGCGGGCCGGCCGGTTCGGCGAGCACGTGGTCCAGGTAGCGGCCGGTGCTGCGCAGGGCCTGGGCCGAGCGGTGGCCGACCCGGGCCCGGGTGTCCGAGAGCCCCGGCAGGTGGCCGATCAGCAGGACGATCGCGCAGGCCGTCGCGGTGTCGACGAGTCGCGAGCCGGCCGCCTGGGTGTCACCGGCGGTGGCGACGAAGGCCAGCACGGTGACGGTGACGGCGGCGGTCTGCAGCGCGAAGTGCCGCAGCGCGAGGGGGGTGAGCGCGCCGGCGAGGGTCGCGGCGGCGATCGGCACCCACCGTGCGGCGTCCCCGTGCCCGGCGACCCAGCCGCCGGCCGCGGTCGCGCCCGCCAGCAGCAGCACGCCCAGCGCGGTGCCGGCGAAGCGGTTGACGGTCCGTGAGAACAGCGGCCCGTAGTCCGGCTTGACCAGGAACGCGGCGGTGACGGGCAGCCAGTACCAGTGGTCCGCGCGCAGCAGGTGCGCGACGGCGGCGCTGGCCGCGACGCACGCCGCCACCCGCACCCCGTACTCCCGCCCGGCCGGGCCGCTCGCCCGGGACCCGCGCAGCCGCACCGGCCCACCCGTCGCCCCCGCCTCGCCCGTCCGGAGTCGGAGCGCGGTGCGCCGTCCGGCACCGGGTCGGGTGGCGAAGGCGACGCCCGCGGCCAGGACCGCCCGGTCGAAGGCGAGGCGGGCCGGGGTGCCGGGGGCGGGGGCGGGCAGCGGGCCGGGCGGGCCGTCGTCGCGGACGGCGGCGGCGAGGCGGCGCGGGCCGACGCTGATCCGGGCGGGCAGCGGTGCGGCCTCCCACAGCAGGGCGACGCCGGCCTCGCACAGGGCGGACGCGGCGGCGGCGCGGGCCGCGAGCCGGTCGTCCGCGCCGGTGTGCCGCAGCCGCACCAGCAGGCGCAGCCGCAGCGCCTCGTCGGCGCGGTCGAGGGCCGCGGTGAGCCGCCGCCGGGCCGGTTCGGCGGCGGGGGTGCCGACGGCGTCGAGCGCGTCGGCCAGCGCGTCGAACACGGCGGCCACCAGCAGGCGTTCGCCGTGGCGCGGACCGGTGGGCCCGCCGCGCCGCGGGTGCAGGAGGCGCAGCAGCAGGATCCAGCCGGCGCCGGCCAGGTAGCAGGCCGCCTTCACCGGACCCGGCATGGCGAGCGGCATGCCGCCGCCGACGGCGGTGAGCACCAGCAGTTGGACCGCGGCGGCCGAGCTGACCGGGCCGCGGACGCTGATCGCCCCGGAGACCAGGCCGACGACGGCCAGCAGCGCCACGGCCGGCCACCCGTCGGCGCGGCCGAGCAGCAGCCCGGCGGCGCCGGCCAGCGCGGGCAGCCCGATGTGCGGGAGCCCGGTGCGCCGGGTGCCGGGGCGGTCGTTGATGGAGGCGAACATGGCGCCGAGTCCGGCGAGCACGCCCGCGCCGTGCCGGTCGGTGGCGACGCCGAGCGCGAGCAGCGGCCCGGAGCCGAGCGTGCCGCGGGCCATCGCCGCCCAGGGGATCGGGCCCGGCTGACGGCGTGTGACGTGGGCGAGCCAGGCGGGTGGCGGGGCGGCGGCCGGACGGTGCACGGTCCTCCTGAGGCCGGGGATGTCGTCGGCCACCACAGTAGGCGGGCGATGCGACGGGACCGCTGCGCCCTCGTTACGGGGCCGTGTCGGCTTACCGGCGGCGCCCGGTCGCACCCACCGGGCCCGGCCGACGGCCCGTCAGGCGGGCCCGTCCGGTGGGTGTCCGACGGGATTGTGCCGGACGCCGGTGGCGGGTTACGGTGCAGCCAGGTCATGAGTGTCAGCGACGAGCCCTGGCTTGCTGACCGGCAACCCTCCCGCGCGGCGGGGTGCTCCAGGTGACGACCCGGCGGTGCCGAGAACGGTGCCGCAAGCGCGAGCTCGAAGCGGTGCGAACCGGTCGGGACGGAGGTGGCGGCGGTGCGGGAGATGTCCAGGCCCATGGCGGTCGTCACCGTGAAGGCCCGCTGCCGGGTCACCACGACGTACGCGCGGCTGCACATCGATCTGCAGCGCGTGTCCACCGCGCTGTGTCCGGCGACGCCGCACGCCGTCGCGCGTCGCGGCACGCCGTACCGCGCCGCCTGACGCCGCGTCACCCGGCCCCGCGCCGCCCTACGCCTGTCGTCTGACCCCGCGTCACCGTGTCCGCCACTTCCGCGCCGGCCCGTGGCCGGCGTCCGTGCGCGCGGTGTGACGCACCCTCGACGTCCCTTCCCCCCGAACCGGAGGCGGTCCCGCCATGCCCGATTCCCCCGTACCCCTGCACCTGGCCGTCGCGCTGGACGGCGCCGGCTGGCACCCCGCCGCGTGGCGCGAACCCGGTGCCAGGACCGAGGAGTTGTTCACCGCCCGGTACTGGGCCGACCTGGTCGCCGAGGCCGAGCGCGGCCTGCTGGACCTGGTCACCCTCGAGGACGCGTTGAGTCTGCAGTCCACCCACCCGTTCGAGCCGGACCGGCGGACCGACCAGGTGCGGGGCCGGCTGGACGCGGTGCTGATCGCCTCCCGCGTCGCACCGCTGACCCGGCACGTCGGGCTGGTGCCGACCGCGGTGGTCACCCACACCGAGCCGTTCCACCTGTCCAAGGCGGTCGCGACGCTCGACCACGTCAGCGGGGGCCGGGCGGGTGTCCGGGTGAAGGTGTCCGGGCGTTCCGACGAGGCCGCGCACTTCGGCCGCCGGCCCGCGCCGGGCCTGCGGCTGGAGGAGTTGGACTCGCCGGCCGGCCTGGCCGCCCTGCGGGAGTCCTTCGGCGAGGCGGAGGACTACGTGGAGGTGCTGCGGCGCCTGTGGGACAGCTGGGAGGACGACGCGGAGATCCGCGACGTCGCGAGCGGCCGGTTCGTCGACCGCGCGAAGCTCCACTACATCGACTTCGAGGGCAGCCGGTTCAGCGTGCGGGGGCCCTCCATCACGCCGCGTCCGCCGCAGGGCCAGCCGCTCGTCGCGGCGTTGGCGCACCGGGGCGAGCCGTACCGGCTGGCCGGCCGCTCGGCGGACCTGGCGTTCGTCACGCCCGCCGACGCGGCGGACGCCCGCGCGATCGTCGCGGAGATCCGCACCGCGCAGGCCGCCGCGGGGCGCGCCGAGGAGACGGTGCACGTCTTCGGCGACCTGGTGGTCTTCCTCGATCCGGAGCCGGGCGCCGCCGCCGACCGCCTGGCGCGGCTGGACGAGCGCGCGGGCGAGGCGTACGGCAGCGACGCCCGGATCTTCGCCGGCACGCCCGCCGCCCTCGCCGACCTGCTGCGGGAGTGGCAGCAGGCCGGGCTGACCGGGTTCCGGCTGCGGCCCGGCACGCTCCCGCACGACCTGGAGCAGATCACCCGCGCCCTGGTGCCGGAGCTCCAGCGCCGCGGGCTGTTCCGCACCGCCTACGAGGCGTCGACCCTGCGCGGGCTGCTCGGCCTGCCCCGCCCCGCCAACCGCTACGCCGCGCCCGCCGCCGGCGCCCTCGTCTGAGCCGGAAGGACCGCACCGCCATGAGCAAGCCCGTCAAGCAGATCCACCTCGCCGCGCACTTCCCCGGCGTCAACAACACCACCGTGTGGAGCGATCCGGCGGCCGGCAGCCAGATCGACTTCTCCTCCTTCGTCCACTTCGCGCGGACGGCGGAGCGCGCCAGGTTCGACTTCCTCTTCCTCGCCGAGGGCCTGCGGCTGCGCGAGCAGAACGGCGAGATCTACGACCTGGACGTGGTCGGGCGGCCCGACACCTTCACCGTGCTGGCCGCGCTGGCCGCCGTCACCGACCGGCTCGGCCTGGCCGGGACGATCAACTCCACCTTCAACGAACCGTACGAGGTGGCACGGCAGTTCGCCTCGCTGGACCACCTGTCGGCGGGTCGCGCCGCGTGGAACGTGGTGACCTCCTGGGACGCCTTCACCGGCGAGAACTTCCGGCGCGGCGGCTTCCTCGCCCAGGAGGACCGCTACGAGCGGGCGCGCCAGTTCCTCACCGCGGCCGGGGTGCTGTTCGACTCCTGGCGCGGCGACGAGATCGTCGCGGACCGGGCGTCCGGCGTCTTCCTGGGCGAGCCGGACCCGGGCCGGTTCGCCCACCGCGTCAGCCAGTTCGACATCTCCGGGCGGTTCGACGTGCCGCGCAGCCCGCAGGGGCGCCCCGTCGTCTTCCAGGCCGGCGACTCCGAGGAGGGCCGGGAGTTCGCCGCGTCGGCGGCCGACGCCATCTTCTCCCGGCACGGCACCCTGGAGGCGGGCCGGGCGTTCTACACCGACGTCAAGGACCGGCTGGCGAAGTACGGCCGCGAGCGGGACGATCTGAAGATCCTGCCCGGGGTGACCTTCGTGCTCGGCGACAGCGACGCCGACGCCCGGGAGAAGGCCGAGCTGATCCGCCGTCAGCAGGTCAGCGGGCAGACCGCCCTCCGCACGCTGGAGCAGGTCTGGAACCGCGACCTGAGCGCCTACGACCCGGACGGCCCGCTGCCGGACGTCGACCCGCTGCCCGGCGAGCACACCGTCGTCCAGGGCCGGGCGGCGGTGCGCGCCCACCGGGACCCGTTCGCGGTCGCCGCCGAGTGGCGGGCGCTCGCCGAGGCGAAGCGGCTGTCCATCCGCGAACTGGTCATCGAGGTGACCGGGCGGCAGACCTTCGTCGGCAGCCCGGCCCGGGTGGCCGCCGAGATCGACGAGTTCGTGCAGACCGACGCGGCCGACGGGTTCATCCTCGTGCCGCACCTGGTGCCGGGCGGGCTGGACGAGTTCGCCGACACGGTCGTGCCGCTGCTGCAGGAGCGCGGCGTGTTCCGCACCGAGTACGCCGGCGAGACGCTCCGCGACCACCTCGGGCTCGCCGTGCCCGCGCGCCGCTGAGCCCCCGTCAGAACCGCCACCACCGCCACCGTGATCACCAAGGAGCAGACATGACGACGCAGGAGATCGACCTCGCCACCTTCGCCCGCGAGTGGGAGGAGTGGCACCTCGCGCACGAGCGGGCGCTCGCGGACCCGCACGGCTTCCTCGCCGTCACCGGCCTGCACTGGCTGGACGCGGAGCCGACCCGGTTCCCCGACGCGCCGGGCGCGTGGTCGACCACCGCGGCGGGCGTGGTGGTCGAACTGGCCGACGGCGAGGAGCTGGTGGTCGACGGCACGCCGGTGCGTGGGCGCCACTCCTTCGGCGTGGTCGCGGAGCGCGACAGCCTGTACGCCCGGGCCGGCGAGGCCGTGATCGAGGTCGCCAAGCGCGGCGGGCACGACCTCGTGCGCCCGCGCCACCCCGACCACTCGCTGCGCGCCGAGTACACCCGCACCCCGGCCTATGCGCCCGATCCGCGCTGGGCCGTGACGGGCCGTTACCTGCCCTTCGACGCGCCGCGCGCGGTGACGGTGGGCGCGGCGGTCGAGGGCCTCCAGCACGTGTACGACGCGCCCGGGGAGATCGAGTTCGAGCTGGCGGACGGCCGGTCGTACCGGCTCACCGCGTTCAACGGCGGTCGGCCCGGCAGCCTGCAGGTGCTGTTCACCGACGCCACCTCGGGGGTGACCACGTACGCGGCCAACCGCTCGCTCGCGGTGGACGCGCCGGACGCGCAGGGGCGGGTGGTGCTCGACTTCAACCGGGCGGTCAACCTGCCCTGCGCCTACACCGACCTGGCCACCTGCCCGCTGCCCCCGGCCGGCAACCGGCTCCCGGTGGCGGTCGAGGCCGGTGAGAAGATCCCGTTCGAGCGTTTGGGCCGGGCGTAGCCGACGACGACCGGGGGCGGGACACGCGCAGTGGTCCGCCCCCGGTCGTCGTATCGGGCCGGGTCAGGTCAGCAGTTCGGAGCAGACCGTCGCCAGCAGGCCGTCGGCGACCAGCCAGCGGCCGGCGAAGCCGCGCGGCAGGGCGGCGCCGGGGGCGCCTTCGGTGGTGCGGATCCGGGCCCGCCAGGTGCCGTCGGGCTGCAGGACGACGTCCGCCTCCTCGAAGTCCAGCGGGCGGCGGGTGAGCGGGTACCAAGCCTTGAAGACGCTCTCCTTGACGCTGAACAGCAGCCGGTCCCAGTGGACTTCGGGGTGGCTCGTGCGCAGGGTCTGGCGGCGGGCCCGCTCCTGCGGGAGCGAGATGGTCGGGTAGACCCCGTGCGGGAGCGGGCGGTGCGGTTCGGCGTCGATGCCGAGCACCGGGACGGCGGTGGCGCGGGCCACGGCGGCGGCCTGGTAGCCGGCGCAGTGCGTCATGCTGCCGACCAGGCCGGCCGGCCAGCCCGGCTCCCCGCGCGGGCCCGGGACGATCGGCCCGGGCGGCACCCCGAGCCGCCCCAGCGCCTGGCGGGCGCAGACCCGGACGGCGGCGAACTCCCGCCGCCGCGCCGGGACCATCCGCGCGGCCGCACGCTCCTCCGGCGGGAACAGCCCACCGTCCACCGGGTCGCCGAACGACTCGGACCAGGCCACCGCCCCTGGGAGGATCAGCCCGATCACGCCGGATCCGGGAACGACGGGCGACGGCCGGGCCGGTGCGCGGTCAGGTCGCGGCCTCGCGGTCGCCCCCCGGCCCCGCGGGGGCCGCCAGGTGTGCTGACGACGGACCCCCGGGGCCCGGCGGCGAGCCGGCGGCGGTCGGGCCGGTGGGGCGTCATGTCGCGGCTCCCGAGGGCCCTCGTCGAACCCCCGTCTCCCCCAGCCCCGCAGGGGCCTCCAGGTGTGCTGACGACGAACCCCCGGGGCCTGGCGGCGAGCAGGTGGTGGTCGGGCCGATGGGGCGTCATGTCGCGGCTCCCAGCGGCGTGGCGGCGAGCAGGCGGCGGGTGTAGTCCGCGGCGGGGCGGGCGAAGACCTCGTCCACCTCGCCGGTCTCGACCAGGTGGCCGTCCTTCATGACGGCGACCCGGTCGGCGAGGTGGTGGACGACGCCCAGGTCGTGCGAGATGAAGAGCATCGCCACGCCGAGGTCGCGGCGCAGGTCGTGCAGCAGGTCGAGGATCTGCGCCTGGACGGAGACGTCGAGCGCGGAGACCGGCTCGTCGCAGACCAGGATCTGCGGTGCGGGGGCGAGGGCGCGGGCGATCGCCACGCGTTGGCGCTGGCCGCCGGAGAGTTCGGCGGGTCGGCGGCGCAGCAGGGCGGCGGGCAGCCCGACCTGGTCGAGCAGTTCGGTGGTGCGCCGGGTGCGCTCGCGTCCGCGCGGCACGCCGGCCCGGGCGAGGGCCTCGCCGATCACCCGGGCCACGTCGGCCCGGGGGTCGAAGGAGGACAGCGGGTCCTGCTGGACGGCCTGCAGGCGCAGCCGGTCGGCGCGGCGGCGGCGTTCGTGCACGCCGCTCCAGGGCTGCCCGCCGAGCCGGACGGTGCCGGAGTCGGGTTCCTCCAGGCCGAGGACGATCCGGGCGACGGTGGTCTTGCCGGAGCCGGACTCGCCGACCAGGCCGAGCACTTCGCCCGCCGCGAGCTGCAGGGACACCTCGTGGACGACGGTGCGTCCGCCGAAGGCCTTGGTGATCCGCTCGGCGTCGAGCAGCGGACCGCCGGGGCCGGCGTCCGCGGTGGCGGCGGGCCGCGGGGACGGCGCAGGGGGCACCGGGCGCAGCACGCCGGGCGGGTCGGCCGGTCCGGGGTGCCAGCAGCGGGTGCCGTGGCCGTCGACCGGCGGCAGCGTGTCGCGGCAGGTGCGGTCGGCGCGCGCGCAGCGGCTCGCGTAGGGGCAGCCGTCCGCAGCGGGTGACGGTCCGTCAAGGACCGGTACCGCGAGGCGGGTTCCGCGGGTGCGCGGTCCGGGGACGGCGGCGAGCAGCGCCCGGGTGTACGGGTGGCGCGGGTCGGCGAGCAGCCGTTCGGTGGGGCCGGTCTCGACGATCCGCCCGCCGTACATGACCGCGACGCGGTCGGCGAGCCGGGCGACCACGGACAGGTCGTGGCTGATCAGCAGCAGGGCGGTGCCGGCCCGGCGCAGCTCGTCGAGGAGGTCGAGCACCTGGGCCTGGACGGTGACGTCGAGGGCGGTGGTGGGTTCGTCGGCGATCAGCAGGTCGGGTTCCCCGGCGAGTGCGGAGGCGATCAGCGCGCGCTGGCGCAGGCCGCCGGAGAGCTGGTGCGGGTACTGGTCGGCGCGACGCGCGGGGTCGGGGATGCCGGCCCGGGTGAGCAGGTCGCGGACCCGGGCGGGGCGCTCGGCGGCGGGGGCGAGGCGGTGCACGCGCAGCGGTTCGGCGACCTCGGCGCCGATGGTGCGCAGCGGGTCGAGCGAGGTGAGGGCGTCCTGCAGGACGAGTCCGATGCGGCGGCCGCGGACGGCCCGCCAGCGCTTGTCCGGCAGGCTGGTGAGGTCCTCGCCGTCGAAGTCCAGCCGCCCGGTGACGGTGGAGCCGGCGCCGGTGAGGCCGACCAGGGTGCGGGCGGTGACGCTCTTGCCCGAACCGGACTCACCGACCACGGCGAGGCACTCGCCGCGGTCGAGGGTGAAGGAGACGTCGCGGACGGCGTGCACGTCGCCGAAGCGCACGTGCAGTCCTTCGACGGCCAGCAGCGTCATGCGGTCCTCCGGGTGAAGCGGCGCTGCGCGTGCCGGCCGACGGCGCCGGTGGCGAGCGCGGTGAGGGTGATGGCGGCTCCCGGGAAGACGCCGATCCACCAGGCGGTCTGCAGGAAGCTGCGGCCCTGGGAGAGCATCGCGCCCCACTCCGGGGACGGCGGTTGCGGGCCGAGGCCGAGGAAGCTGAGGCCGGAGGCGGCGATCAGCGCGGCGCCGAAGCCGACGGTGGCCAGCACCAGCATCGGGCCGATCGCGTTCGGCAGGACGTGACGGAGGATCAGCACCGGCCGGGGCACGCCGAGGACGACGGCCGACTCGACGTAGCCGGAGCGCCGTACCACCAGCGTCTCGGCCCGGACGATCCGGGCGTAGCCGGGGACGAAGGCGATGGCGATGGCGATCATCACGTTGACCGCGCCGGTGCCGAGCACGCTGACGGCGAGCAGGGCGAGCAGGATCGGCGGGAGGGCGAGCAGGACGTCGGCGAGCCGCATCAGCGCCTGGTCGGCGAGGCGGCCGCCGAGGGCGGCGGCGAGCCCGAGGGCGGCGCCGCCGGCCACCGACATCGCGGTGGCACCGAGGCCGAGCAGCAGGGACGGGCGGGCGCCGTAGAGCACCCTGGTGTACAGGTCGCGGCCGAGCTGGTCGGTGCCGAACCAGTGCGCGCCGCCCGGCGGGGTGAGGGCGCGGGCGGGGTCGGTGTCGAGCGGGGAGGCGTGGGTGAGCAGGCCGGGGGCGAAGGCGGCGAGCACGATCAGACCGAGCAGGACGGCGGCGAGCACCGGGGCGGTGCGGCGGGCGGCGGGTCGGGCCATGGGTCACCGGCTCCTGAGTCGGGGGTCGATGGCGAGGTAGAGCAGGTCGACCGCGGTGGAGATGGCCACGAAGACCAGGGCGGCGAGCAGTACCAGGCCGACGACCAGCGGCATGTCCTTGTTGGTGGTGCCCTGGAGGCTGAGCGCGCCGATACCGGGGCGGCCGAAGACGCTCTCCACCAGGACGGCCCCGCCGAGCAGGGAGCCGCTGAGCCAGCCGGTCAGGGTGACGGCGGAGGCGGCGGCGTGCCGCAGCGCGTGGCGCAGCAGGACGGCGGTGGGGGCGAGGCCGCGGGCGCGGGCGGTGAGGGCGAACGGCTGGGCGAGGGCGGCTTCCAGGCCTTCGCGCAGGACCTGGGCGAGGACGCCGGTGAGCGGCAGGGCGAGGGTGAGGGCGGGCAGCACCAGGGCGGGCAGGCCCTGGTCGCCGGCGACCGGGAAGAGGTGCAGTTGGAAGGAGAAGGCGGTGAGCAGCAGGATGCCGATCCAGTAGGTGGGGCTGGAGGCGGCGAGCAGTTCGGCGAGGGTGCCGGCGGTGCGCAGCGCGCGGTGCCGGCCCGCCGTGGCGACGGCGGCCGCCACGGCGAGGACGACGGCGGTCGCCAGGGCGGCGAGGGCGAGTTGGACGGTCGGCCAGAGCTGGTCGCCGATCAGGTCGACGACGGGGCGCCGGAGTTGGTAGGACTCGCCGAGGTCGCCGGTGGCGAGCCGGCCGAGGTAGTGCAGGTACTGCTGGGCGACGGGCTGGTCGAGGCCGTACTGGGCCCGGATCTGCGCCTTCACCTCGGGGGTGGCGGCGGTGCCCGGGCCCAGCATGACGGTGACGGGGTCGCCGGGGATCAGCTGGAGCGCGGCGAACGCGACCGTGGCGGCCCCGAGGAGCACCGCGAGGGCGCCGGCCAGACGTCGTGCCGTTCCGCGCAGCAGGGCGGGGACGTTGCGGTCGGTTCGCCCCATGTCACTTGCCGAGCCAGGCGTCGTGGAAGCTGAGCCAGGTGTTGGGGTCGGCGGTGAGGCCGTGGACCTGGGTGGAGTAGCCGACGACGGCGGTGCGCACGTACAGCGGGACGATCAGCGACAGGTCGATGGCCCGCTTCTGGGTCTTGCTGTAGAGGTCCTGCCGGGTCGCCTTGTCGAGGGTGGCCTTGCCGGCGTTGGTCCACTCGTCGAGCTGGGCGTCCTGGTAGAAGGTGGCGTTCTGGCCGCCCTTGGCGGGCTGGCTGGAGCTGTTGAAGTACAGCCGCAGCACGTCGGGGTCGAAGCGGGCCCAGCTGTAGTCGGCGATGTGCTCCTTGCCGCCGTAGACGTTGGCGATGTAGGTGCCGATGTCGAGTCGGGGGCGGGTGACCTCGACGCCGATCTTCTTCAGGTCGGCCTGGACGGCCTGGCCGAGGGTCTCGCGCTGCTCGCGGACGTACTCGGCGGGCGGCAGCGGCCATTCGAGGGTGAGCCGCTGGCCGTTCTTGGTGCGGTAGCCGTCGGCGTCGCGGGTGGTCCAGCCGGCTGCGTCGAGGGCCTTGTCGGCGCCGGCCCTGTCGTAGGGCCAGGCGTTCTCGAGGGACTTGTCGTAGCCGGGGGTGGTCGGGGAGATCGGGCTCCAGGCGCGCTTGTAGACGCCGAAGTAGACGCTCTTGATGTCGGTGTCGAGGTCGATGCCGGTCTGGACGGCCTTGCGGACCTGCGGGTCGTCGAGCGGGGCCTTGGTGGTGTTGAGGACCAGCGCGTAGTTGGCGCCGGGGGCGTCGGTGGTGAGCAGCTTGAGGCGGGAGTCGGCCTGGACGGTCTTGACGTTGGCCGGCGGGACGGACTCGGCGACCTGGACCTGGCCGCTGGTGAGGGCGCCGAGGCGGACCGAGTCCTCGGTGAGGAAGCGGATGGTCAGCTTGTCGAGGTAGGCCGGTCCCTGGTGGGCGGCGCCGGTGTAGGCCCAGTTGTAGTTGGGGTTGCGGGTGAAGGTGACGTTCTGGCCCTTGGTGTAGCTGCTGAAGACGAACGGGCCGGTGCCGACGTCGACCGGGCCGCCGGCGCCCAGCTTGGGGCCGTTCTCCTTGATCGTCTTCGGCGAGTAGAAGCCCAGGTAGGCGGTGGAGGCGGCCTGCAGGAACGGCGCGAACGGCTCGCTGAAGCTCACCTTCACGGTGTGCGGGTCGATCACCTCGGTGCCGGTGTACGGGCCGAGCAGGCTGGCCGCGTACTGCGACTTGGTCTCCTTGGCGACGATCCGGTCGAAGTTGACCTTCACGGCCTCGGCGTCGAACGGGGTGCCGTCGGTGAAGGTGACGCCGTCGCGCAGGTGGAAGGTGTAGCTCTTCAGGTCGGGGGCGATCTCCCAGGAGCTGGCCAGCCAGGGCTGGAAGTCGCCACTGGCGTCCTGGTGGACCAGCGAGTCGAAGACGTTGCGCTGGATGGCGCCGGTGATGTCCTGCTGGCTGACGTGGATGTCGAAGGAGATCGGCTCGACGTCGGTGGCGTAGGTGAGCGAGCCGCCGGCGACGGGCGTGCCGGCGGCCGCGTCCTGGGCCTGACCCGCCCCGCCGGAGGCGCAGCCGGCGAGCAGCAGGGTCCCCGCGGTGAGGGCGGCGAGCAGCGGGACGGGGCGGGGCCCGGTTCTGGGCATGCAGGTGACTCCGTTGCAGGAAAGGGGAGTTGAGCTGGGCGAATACCGAGAAACTACGACCCGGCGGACGCCCCGGCACCCCTACCCGACCCCTAGCGGACCCCTGCCCCGGGCGCTACGGGTGGGTCTGCGGGTAGCGCGGCACCGAGCGGCGGTGGGCGATCCGCCAGCCGTCCGGGGTGCGGACGTACCGGTCGAGGTACTCGCCGTTGTGCACGCTGCCGTCGGCCAGCAGCACCAGGTAGCGGCTGCGTCCGCGGACGGTGCCGTCGGGGTCCGCGGTCAGCACGGTGTCGACGGTCTGGTGGTCCGGCGAGGTCGGGCCGAGGTCGCGGGCGAACTTCCGGATCTCCTCCAGTCCGGTGAACACGGCGCCGGTGCGGGCGAGTTCGATGACGCCGTCGGCGGCGAAGACGGTGCCGAGGGCCTCGTCGTCGGCGTTGTCGAAGGCGTGCGAGAAGCGGGCCAGCAGCTGGCGCAGCTGCTCGGCGTCGGTCGGGGTCGGGTCGGCGGGCACGGGGTCCTCCTGGCGGGTGCGGAGCCGGGCCCGGCGGGCGCGGTGGACGCCTGCCGGGCCCGGAACGGGCGGTGACGGCCCGTCCGCGCGCCGAGCGGGCAGCGGTGACGGGCCGTCAGACGGTGGTGACGGGGTGTCAGGCGGTGGGGACGAGCTGCTGGACGATGCCGAGCCGGTCGGGGAGCACGCTGTAGCGGGTGACCTGTCCGTCGCGGATGGTCAGCGTGCTGATGCTGAAGCCGGTGAAGTGGCGGCCGGTGGCGGGCACCCCGAAGATCGGGCCGACGTGGACGCCCTCGATCCGCCAGAACGCGATCACCCGGTCGTCCTCGGCGACCAGGTCCTGCACGGTGGCCTTGACGTCGCGGACGTTCTCCCACAGCCAGCGCAGGTGCTCGCGGAAGTCCTCCCGGGTGCCGGTGCCCCCGGCGCCGACCCGCGACTCGTCGGCGGCGTCCTCCGCGACCAGTTCCTCCAGCAGCTCGATCCGCTGCCCGGTGACCAGCTCGTGGTAGTAGCGCTCGACCAGTGCCTTGTTGGCCTCGATGCTCATCGGTTGTGCTCTCCTCGGGTGGGTGGGTGTGGGTGGGTGACGGATGGTCAGGAGCGGGCGGGCGGCGGCAGCAGGATGCCGCCGTTGGCGGTCAGGCCGCCGTCGACCGGGAGGGTCGTCCCGGTCACGTAGGACGCCGCGGGCGAGGCCAGGAACCACACCGCCTCGGCCTGTTCGCGCGGCGCGGACCAGCGCTGCGCGGGGATGCGGCGGGTGATGAAGGCGGACACGTCCGGGTCGGCGACCTGACCGGCCGTCAGGGCGGTGACGGTGCCGCCCGGGGCGATGGCGTTGACCCGGATGCCCTCGGCGGCGTAGTCGATCGCCGCGGCCCGCACCAGGTTGATCACCGCCGCCTTGGTGGCGTTGTACGCCCAGGTGCCGGGGTCGCCGCGCAGGCCGGAGACGGACGAGGTCGCGACCACCGAGCCGCCGCCGGAGGCGCGCAGGGCGGGGACGGCGGCCCGGATGCCGGCCGCGACGCCGCGCACGTTGACCGCGTAGAGCCGGTCCAGCCGCTCGATCGCGCCCGGCGCCTCCAGCGGTCCGCCGCCGCCGATCCCGGCGTTCAGCACCGCGGTGTCGAGGCGGCCGAACCGCTCCAGGGCGAGTGCGACCGCGCGGGCGCTGGTGTCCTCCTCGGCGACGTCGCCGGTCAGGGTGGCCACCCCGTCCAGCTCGGCCAGCGCCTCCAGGCCCGTCTTGTCCACGTCCACGGCGACCACGCGGTGGCCGCGTTCGGCGAACAGCCGGGCCACCGCCTCGCCGATGCCCGACGCCGCGCCGGTCACCAGGACTACCGGGTCGACCATTCCTGCTCCTTCGTCTCGATCCAGGCCCGGACGGCCTGCGCCGTCGTCGGGGTGTGCTGTTCCAGCACGGTGAAGTGGTCTCCGGGGATGTCGCGCACCTCGTGCGGAACCGGCCAGTAGGCGCGCCAGTCGTGCGTGCCGGTCGGGTCGAGGACGGTGCCGCGCAGCGGCGTGTCGGCCCGCAGCGCGAGGACGGGTGCGGCGACCGGGCCGGGGCGCCAGCCGTCGAAGACCGAGTTGTAGCCACCCATCGCGGTCAGGCTGGCGTCGCTCCACACCATGTCGTACTGCCGGATCCGGTCGATCATGCCGCCGAGCATGGCGGTCAGCCACCACTCGCCCATGCCCTCCCGCACCGCGCTCTCGATCGGGTACGAGTCGACCAGCACCAGGCCCGCGACCGGGCGGCCGGCAGCCTCCAGCCGCTCCGTGACGGCGTGCGCCACGCAGCCGCCCATCGAGCGGCCGACGATGACGAACGGCCGGTCGGGGCCGACCAGTTCGAGCACCGCCTCGGTGTGCAGGGTGAGGAAGGTGTCCAGGCTGTCCGGCAGGCTGTCGTCGGGCGCCCAGCCCGGGGACGGCAGGACGAACACGTCGCGCTCGCCCTCGAAGGCGTGGCCAAGGCGGGCGTACTCGTGCGGCCCGGAGATCGCGCTCAGCGCGGGGAACGCCACCACCGCCACCGGTTGCTCGCCCGCCGCCAGCCGCAGCGGCGGCAGGGCGTGCCGCCCGCGCTCCGCCGCGGTGAACCGGGTGCGCAGGTGCGAGGCGACCCCGATCAGCGCCGACGCCTCGGCGAAGCCGCCCTGCGCGGCGAGCCGCCGGTAGAGCGTGGACAGCGGGTGCGCCGGGTCGTCGGCGGCCGCGTCCACCGCGCCCGGGCCGCCCGGGGCCGGGCTCCCCGCCGGGGCGGCGTCGAGCAGCTCGGCGAGGTGCGCGGCGAGCGCGGTCGGGTCGGGCCGGTCGAAGGTGACGGTCGGCGCCAGCCGCAGGCCGGTGGCGGCGGTCAGCCGGTTGCGCAGCTCGACCGCGGTGAGCGAGTCCAGTCCGAGGTCGTTGAACGGGCGGGCGGGCGTCACCGACGCCGGCTCGGCGCCGAGCACGGCGGCGACCTCGGCGCGCACCAGCTCCAGCAGGGCCGCGGTGCGCTGCTCCGGGCCGAGCCCGGCCAGGCGCGGGCGCAGCGTGCCCGCGCCGGCCCCGCGGGCCGCGGCCGCCCGGCGGGCGGCCGGGACCAGGCTCCGCAGCAGGACCGGGAGTTCGGGCTGGGCCCGGAGCGCCGCGAGGTCCAGCGGTGCGGCCACCAGGTAGGGCGCGCCGCTCCGGGCGGCCGCGTCGAACAGCGCCGCGCCACGGTCGGCGGTGATCGCCCGCAGGCCCGCCCGGGCGGCCCGTCTCCGGTCCGCCTCGGTCAGGTGGGCGGTCACACCGCTGGCCTCGGCCCACTGGCCCCAGGCCAGGGACTGGGCGGGCAGGCCGATCGCACGGCGGTGCGCGGCGAGCGCGTCCAGGTAGGTGTTGGCGGCCGCGTAGCTCGCCTGGCCGGGGCCGCCGAGGACGGCGGCGACGGAGGAGTACAGCACGAACGCGGCGAGGTCGTGACCCCGCGTCAGTTCGTGCAGGTGGCGGGCGGCTTCGGCCTTCGGCTCCCACACCCCGGCCAGCCGCTCGGGCGTGAGCGAGGTGAACACGCCGTCGTCCACCACGCCCGCGGTGTGCACCACCGCGGTCAGCGGATGCCCGGCCGGAACGTCTGCGATCACCGCCGCCAGCGCAGCACGGTCGGCCACGTCCACGGCCGCGACCGCCACCGTCGCCCCGAGGTTCTCCAGCTCCGCCCGCAGCTCCGCCGCGCCCGGCGCGTCCGTGCCACGGCGGGAGAGCAGCAGCAGGTGCCGCACACCGCGCTCCGCCACCAGGTGCCGGGCCAACAGACCGCCCAGCACGCCCGTCCCACCGGTGATCAGCACCGTACCGTCGGGGTTCCAAGCCGGCGCCGCAGCGTCCGCCGGGCGGACCGCGCGCACCAGCCGCGGCACCCTCACCACGCCCTCGTCCAGGGCGAGTTGAGGCTCGCCCGTGGCGACCGCGGCGGCCAGCACCTGCTCCGACGCGACCGTCCCGTCCGTATCCACCAGCACCAGCCGATCCGGGTGCTCCGACTGCGCCGAGCGCAGCAGACCCCACACCGGCGCCGCCGCCAACTCCGGCGACTCCCCCACCGCACCCCGCGTCACCACGACCAGCCGTCCCGACTCGTGCGCCGACAACCACTCCTGAACACCCGTCAGCACCTCAGCCAACGACCGTCCCTCGACCCGCAACTCCTCGAACGGCTCCCCCGCCGACGCGCCGACCGGCACCTGCGGCCAGTCGAGTGCGAACAGTGCGTCGCGGTCGCGGGCGTCCTGCGGGGTGAGCTGTTCGGCGGCGACCAGGCGGGCGCGCAGCGCCTCGACGGAGGCGACGGGCGCGCCGTCCGCGTCGGCGACGTCGACGGAGATCGCCTCCGGGCCGGTGAACCGCAGCCGGACCCGCAGGGTGTGCGCGCCGGTCGCGTGCAGCCGCACGCCGGTGTACGCGAACGGCAGCCGGCTGTGGCCGGGCGGCGTGTCGGCGAGGCCGTGGTGGGCGGTGACGTGGACGGCGGCGTCCAGCAGAGCCGGGTGCAGGCCGAACCGGGCGGCCTGGTCGCGGTGTTCGGCGGGCAGCGCGACCTCGGCGTAGAAGGTGTCGCCGTCCCGCCAGGCGGCCTGCACGCCGCGGAAGGCGGGCCCGTAGGCCAGCCCGGCGGCGTCGAGGTCGTCGTACAGCCCGTCGACGGCCAGGGGCTCGGCGCCCGGCGGCGGCCAGGCGGCCAACGGCGTTCCGGGGGCGGGCGGTTCGCCGAGCAGGATGCCGGAGGCGTGCCGGGTCCACTCCGGGTCGCCACCGGCCGGGCGGGAGTGCACGGCGACCGAACGGGCGCCGGTGTCGTCGGGCTCCCGCACCGTCACCTGGACGTGGACGGCACCGTGATCGGGCAGCACCAGCGGGGCCTCGACGACGAGTTCGTCGAGCACGCCCGCCCCGACCTCGTCGCCCGCCCGGATCGCGAGTTCCAGTAGCGCGGTGCCGGGGACGATCACGGTGCCCTGGACGCGGTGGTCGGCGAGCCACGGGTGGGTGGCGAGCGACAGCCGTCCGGTGAGCAGCGCGCCGCCGCCGTCGGGCAGCCGCTGGGCCGCGCCGAGCAGCGGGTGCCCGGGGTCGGCGAGGCCGAGGCCGGCGGCGTCGGCGGCCCGGGCGGCGGGCTCCAGCCAGTACCGGCGGCGCTGGAACGGGTAGGTCGGCAGCTCGACGCCGGTCGGCGGGGTGTCGGTGCCGAGGACCGCGGTCCAGTCGACGCGGTGGCCGTGGACGTGCAGGCGGGCCAGGGCGGTCAGCACGGTCTGCGCCTCGTCGCGGTCGCGGCGCAGCGCCGCCGCCGTCACCGCGCCGTCGATCGCACGCCCGACCAGGGCGGCGAGGGTGCCGTCCGGGCCGAGTTCCAGGTACG
This sequence comes from Kitasatospora sp. NPDC049285, assembly GCF_040678815.1. Classification (NCBI taxonomy): domain Bacteria; kingdom Bacillati; phylum Actinomycetota; class Actinomycetes; order Kitasatosporales; family Streptomycetaceae; genus Kitasatospora; species Kitasatospora sp. NPDC049285. The sequence continues at coordinate 57,164 of NZ_JBFAQR010000034.1, forward strand.
TGGTGACGCCTTCGGCGGCCAGCGTGTCGACGGCGTCGGCGAACCGGACCGCCTCGCGGACCTGCCGCACCCAGTAGGCGGGGTCGGTGAGTTCCGTGGTCGCGGTGCGGCCGGTCGCGGTCGACACCACGGGGACGGTCGGGGTGCGGTAGGCGAGGGACTCCGCGACCTTGCGGAAGTCCTCCAGCATCCCGTCCATGTGGGCGGAGTGGAAGGCGTGGCTGACCTGGAGCCGCCGGGTCCGCCGGTCCGGGAACCGGGCCGCGACCGCGAGCACCGCCTCCTCGTCGCCGGACACCACCACCGAGCGCGGCCCGTTGACCGCCGCGAGGGCGACCGACTCGCCCAGCAGCGGCAGGAGTTCGGCCTCGGTGGCCTCGACGGCGAGCATCGCGCCGCCGCCCGGCAGCGCCTGCATCAGCCGGCCGCGCGCCACCACCAACCGCGCCGCGTCCTCCAACGACAGCACACCCGCCACATGCGCAGCCGCCACCTCACCGATCGAATGCCCCGCCACGAAGTCCGGCCGCACACCCCACGACTCGAACAACCGGAACAGCGCCACCTCCACCGCGAACAACGCCGGCTGCGTCCACCCCGTCTCGTCCAGCCCCGCACCCGTCGCGATCACCTCACCCACCGGCAACCCCAACGCCCGCTCCACCGCATCGAACGCCGACGCGAACACCGGGAACGCCCCGTACAACTGACGCCCCATCCCCACCCGCTGACTCCCCTGACCGGAGAAGAGCAGGGCGAGTCGGCCGGTGCCCAGGGTGCTGCCGGTGACCGCGCCGGGCCCCTCCAGGACGCGCAGCGCGGCCGGGTCACCAAGGACCACCGCCCGCTCCTCCAGATGCGCCCGCGAGACGGCCAGCGCCCGGGCGAGCGCCAGCGGATCGGCCCGCTCCGCGAGCTCGGCGACCTGCGCGGCCTGCGCCCGCAGCGCCTCCGGGGAGCGCGCCGACACCACGAACGGCAGCACCGGCGGAGCCTGCACGGGGTCGGCCTCGGCGGCGGGCTCCTCGGTCGGGGCCTGCTCGATGATCACGTGCGCGTTGGTGCCGCTGGCGCCGAACGCCGAGACGCCGACCCGGCGGGGGCCGTCGGTGGCGGGCCACTCCCGCTGCTCGGTGAGGAGTTCGACCCGCCCGGAGGTCCAGTCGACGTACGGGGTGGCCTCCTCGGCGTGCAGGGTGCGCGGCAGGACGCCGTGCCGGATCGCCTGCACCGACTTGATCACGCCCGCCACGCCCGCTGCGGCCTGGGTGTGCCCGATGTTGGACTTCAACGAGCCGAGCCAGAGCGGCTCCTCGCGTTCCTGGCCGTAGGTCGCGAGCAGTGCCTGCGCCTCGATCGGGTCGCCCAGCCGCGTCCCCGTGCCGTGCGCCTCGACGGCGTGCACGTCGGCCGGGGCGAGCCGGGCGCCGGCCAGCGCCTGCCGGATCACCCGCTGCTGGGCGGGCCCGCTGGGGGCGGTGAGGCCGTTGGACGCGCCGTCCTGGTTGACGGCCGAACCCCGCAGCACCGCGAGCACCGGGTGGCCGTGGCGGCGGGCGTCGGAGAGCCGTTCGACCAGCAGCAGGGCGACGCCCTCGGCCCAGCCGGTGCCGTCCGCGGCGGCCGCGAACGCCTTGCAGCGCCCGTCGGCGGAGAGCCCGCGCTGGCGGGCGAACTCCACGAAGCCCTGCGCGGTGGCCATCACGCTGACGCCGCCGGCCAGTGCGAGGTCGCTCTCGCCGGAGCGCAGCGACTGCGCCGCCAGGTGCAGCGCGACCAGCGACGACGAGCACGCGGTGTCCACCGTCACCGCCGGACCCTCGAACCCGAAGGTGTACGAGATCCGGCCCGAGGCGACGCTGTCCAGGCCGCCGATGCCGAGGTAGCCCTCGAGTTCGCCGGGCGCGTCGTGCAGCCGCGGGGTGTAGTCGCCGCCGGCGATGCCCGCGAAGACCGCGGTGCGGCTGCCGCGCAGCGCGGTCGGGTCGATCCCGGCGCGCTCGAACACCTCCCAGGCGCTCTCCAACAGCAGGCGGTGCTGCGGGTCGGTGGCGAGCGCCTCGCGCGGCGAGATGCCGAAGAACTCGGCGTCGAAGTCGGCGGTGGTGTCCAGGAAACCGCCGTGCCGGGTGTAGGAGGTGCCGGGGTGGTCCGGGTCGGGGTGGTAGAGCGCGTCCAGGTCCCAGCCGCGGTCGTCGGGGAAGCCCGTGATGGCGTCGCCGCCTTCGGTGACGAGCCGCCACAGGTCCTCGGGGGACGCGACGCCGCCCGGCAGCCGGCAGGCCATGCCGATGATGGCAATCGGCTCGCGCTTGGCGTTCTCCACTTCCTGGAGTCGCCGGTTGGCCTTCTGGGCGTCGGCCAGGGCGCGCTTCAGGTAGTCCCTGAGCTTCTGGTCGTTGGACATCGGTGCCTCTCGCGTCGCGGAGTTCGGGTGGTTCGGGTGCCGGCGGGCCGGTGCGGCTCGGTGGGGTCAGTGGGCGTCGGAGTTGCGTTCGACCAGCTGGAACAGCTCCTCGTCGGTGGCGTTCTCGAAGTCGAAGTCGCCGCCTTCGTCGAGCTCGCCCTCGACCTCCCACCGGTCGACCAGGGCGCGCAGCCGGGCGAGCACCGATCCCCGGTCGAGTTCGGCGGGTGCGGCGGGACCGGCGAGGGCGCGCTCCAGGGCGGCCAGCGACTCCAGGGCGTCGAGCGGCCGGTCGCCGCCGGCGAGCGGGAGTTCGGCCAGCAGGTGGGCGGCGAGGGCGGCCGGGCTCGGGTGGTCGAAGACCAGCGTGGCGGGCAGGTCGAGGCCGGTGCCGGCGCTGATCCGGTTGCGCAGTTCGACCGCGGTCAGCGAGCTGAGCCCGAGTTCGCGGAAGGCCCGGTCCGGGGTGACGCCGGTGGTGTCCTCGTGGCCGAGCACCGCCGCGGACTCCCGGCGGACCAGGTCGAGCAGCAGCGCTTCGCGGGCGGCCGCGTCGTCGAGCGCGGTGAGCCGGGCGAGCCACGGCGCCTGCTCGTCGGCGGGGCCGGCCTGCGGGGCGGCCGGGACGGTGACGGTGCTGTTGGAGACGGTCGCCTCCAGCCAGTAGCGCTGCCGCTGGAACGGGTAGGTGGGCAGGGCGACCGGGCGGGGCCGGGCGCCGGCCACCGCGGCCGTCCACCGGACGTCGGTGCCGCGCACCCACAACTCGGCGGCGGAGAGCAGGAACCGGTCGAGTCCGCCGTGGTCGCGCCGGAGCGTGCCGGCCACCGCGCTGCGCCGGGCCAGGCCGGCCGACTCCAGGGTCTCCTGGAGCGGTACCGCCAGCACCGCGTGCGGGCTGACCTCGACGAAGACACTGTGGCCCTGTTCGGCGAGGGCCCGGGTGGCGTCCTCGAACCGCACGGTCTCGCGCAGGTTGGCGGCCCAGTACCCGGCGTCGAGTCCGGCGGTGTCCTGCCAGTCGCCGGTGACGGTGGACAGCAGCGGGACGGTGCCGGCCCGCGGACGGACCGGGGCGAGCAGCTCGAGCAACTCCTCGCGCAGCTCGTCGACCTGGGCGGAGTGCGAGGCGTAGTCGACCGGGATGAGCCGGGCCCTGACCTCCTCCGCCTGGTAGCGGGCGACCAGCTCGGCCAGCGCGCCGGGTTCGCCCGAGACGACCGTCGCCGACGGTCCGTTGACCACGGCGACGGACAGCCGGTCGGCCCACGGGGCGAGGTCGTCCGCGACGCGGGCGGCGGGGAGCGCGACCGAGGCCATGCCGCCGCGTCCGGACAGGGCGAGGATCGCGCGGCTGCGCAGCGCGACCACCCGGGCGCCGTCCTCCAGGGTGAGGCCGCCCGCCACCACGGCGGCGGCGATCTCGCCCTGGCTGTGGCCGACCACCGCGTCGGGGTGGACGCCGTGCGCGCGCCAGAGTTCGGCGAGCGAGACCATCACCGCCCACAGCACGGGCTGCACCACGTCGACCCGGTCGAGTCCGGGCGCGCCCGGGGTGCCGCGCAGCACGTCCAGCAGCGACCAGTCGGTGTGCGGGGCGAGGGCGACCGCGCACTCGCCGATCCGGGCGGCGAACACCGGTGCGGTGTCGAGGAGTTCGAGCGCCATGCCGGCCCACTGCGAGCCCTGGCCGGGGAACACGAACACCGTTCGCCCGGTGACGTCCGCGGTGCCGCGGACCGCAGTCGGCGAGGAGTCGCCGGCCGCGAGCGCGTGCAGCGCCTGGGCTCCGCCGACCGACACGGCCCGCTCCTCGAGCACGCCGCGGGTGGCGGCCAGGGCGTGCGCGACGTCCACCGGTTCGGCGCCGCCGTCCAGCAGCTCGGCGATCCGTCCGGCCTGGGCCCGCAGGGCCTGTCCGCTCCGGGCGGACACCGCGAACGGGACGGCCGGCGGGGTCGGTCCGCGGCCGGGCTGCGGCCGTTCGGCCGGGGCCTGCTCGATGATCACGTGCGCGTTGGTGCCGGAGACGCCGAACGAGGACACCCCGGCGCGGCGCGGACGCCCGCTCTCGGGCCAGTCCTGAGCCTCCGTCAGCAGCCGGACCGCGCCCGCCTCCCAGTCCACGTACGGGGACGGCTCGTCCACGTGCAGGGTGCGCGGCAGCACCCCGTGCCGGATCGCCTGCACCATCTTGATCACACCCGCGGCGCCGGCGGCGGCCTGGGTGTGGCCGATGTTCGACTTCAACGAGCCGAGCCAGAGCGGCTCCTCGCGCTCCTGGCCGTACGTGGCGAGCAGCGCCTGCGCCTCGATCGGGTCGCCGAGCCGCGTCCCCGTGCCGTGGCCCTCGACGGCGTCCACCTCGGCGGTGGAGAGGCCGGCGGCGGCCAGCGCCTGCCGGATCACCCGCTGCTGCGACGGCCCGCTCGGGGCGGTCAGGCCGTTGGACGCGCCGTCCTGGTTGACCGCGCTGCCGCGGACCACCGCCAGCACCCGGTGCCCGTTGCGGAGCGCGTCGGAGAGCCGCTCGACGAGCAGCAGTCCGACGCCCTCGCCCCATCCGGTGCCGTCGGCGGCCCCGGCGTACGCCTTGCAGCGGCCGTCCGCCGACAGGGCGCGCTGGCGGGAGAACTCGACGAAGGTGGTCGGGGTGGACATCACCGCGACGCCGCCCGCGAGCGCCAGGTCGCACTCGCCGGAGCGCAGCGACTGCGCCGCCAGGTGCAGCGCGACCAGCGACGAGGAGCACGCGGTGTCCACCGTCACCGCCGGCCCCTCGAACCCGAAGGTGTACGAGATCCGGCCGGACGCCACGCTGCCCGCCGTGCCGTTGCCGAGCCAGCCCTCCAGCTCGGCCGGGACCTCGCGGACCCGGGGCGCGTAGTCGTGGTACATCACGCCGGCGAACACGCCGGTGCGGCTGCCGCGCAGCGCCGCCGGGTCGATCCCGGCGTCCTCCATCGCCTCCCAGCCCGCCTCCAGCAGCAGCCGCTGCTGCGGGTCGGTGGCGAGCGCCTCGCGCGGCGAGATGCCGAAGAAGGCGGCGTCGAACTCGGCGGCCCGGTCGAGGAATCCGCCGTGCCGGGTGTACGAGGTGCCGGGGCTGTCCGGGTCCGGCGAGTACAGGGACTCCAGGTCCCAGCCCCGGTCGTCGGGGAACTCGCCGATGGCGTCGCGGCCTTCGGCGACCAGCCGCCACAGCTCGTCGGGGCTGGTGACCCCGCCGGGCAGGCGGCAGGCCATGCCGACGATCGCGATCGGCTCGTCGGCGCGCGGCGCCGCGGCGACCGGCAGTGGGGCCTGCACCTCGGCGACGCCGACCAGTTCGGCGAGCAGGTGGTCGGCGAGGGCGCCGGGGTTGGGGTGGTCGAACACCAGCGTCGCCGACAGCCGCAGGCCGGTGGCGGCGGTCAGCCGGTTGCGCAGTTCGACGGCGGTGAGCGAGTCCAGTCCGAGGCTGGTGAAGGCGCGGGCGGCGCCGACCGTCTCGGCGTCGCCGCCCAGGACGGCCGCCACCTCGGCGCGGACCAGCCGCAGCACCTCGGCACGGCGCTCGGCGGAGTCGGGCAGCGCGGCGAGCCGCCGGGCCAGGCCCGCGTCGGCGGCGGGGCCGGCGCCGGCCGCCCGGCGGGCGGGGCGGACCAGGCCGCGCAGCAGCGTGGGCACCGGGCGGCCGGCCAGGGCGGCCAGGTCGAGCGGGGCCGGGACCACTGCGGCCACGTCGAACTCCGCTGCGGCGTCGAAGAGTTCCATCCCCTCGGCGCTGCCGATCGGGCGGATGCCGAACCGGGCGAGGCGGGCGTGGTCGGTGGCCGTCAGGTGGCCGGTGATGCCGCTGGCCTCGGCCCACTGGCCCCAGGCCAGGGACTGGGCGGGCAGGCCGATCGCACGGCGGTGCGCGGCGAGCGCGTCCAGGTAGGTGTTGGCGGCCGCGTAGCTCGCCTGGCCGGACGAGCCCAGTACGCCCGCGACGGAGGAGTACAGGACGAACGCGGCGAGGTCGTGACCACGCGTCAGTTCGTGCAGATGGCGGGCGGCTTCGGCCTTCGGCTCCCACACCGCGGCCAGCCGCTCGGGCGTGAGCGAGGTGAAGACGCCGTCGTCGACCACACCGGCGGTGTGCACCACCGCGGTCAGCGGGTGCGCGGCCGGAACCGCGGCGATCACCGCCGCCAGCGCGGCCCGGTCGGCCACGTCCACGGCTGCGAGCGTGACGCTCGCGCCCGCCGCCTCCAGCTCCGCCCGCAACTCCGCCGCGCCCGGCGCGTCCGCACCGCGACGGGACAGCAGCAGCAGGCGCCGCACACCGCGCTCGGCCACCAGGTGCCGGGCCAGCAACGCGCCCAGCACACCCGTCCCACCGGTGATCAGCACCGTGCCATCCGGATCCCAGCCGGGCGCCGCAGCGTCCGCAGGGCGGACCGCGCGCACCAGCCGCGGCACCGTCACCACACCCTCGTGCAGGGCGAGTTGGGGCTCACCCGTGGCGACCGCGGCGGCCAGCACCTCCTCCGACGCCGACGACCCGTCCGTATCCACCAGCACCAGCCGATCCGGGTGCTCCGACTGCGCCGAGCGCAGCAGACCCCACACCGGCGCGGCCGCCAACTCCGGCGACTCCCCCACCGCACCCCGGGTCACCACGGCCAGCCGTCCCGACTCGTGTGCCGACAGCCACTCCTGAACACCCGTCAGCACCTCCGCCAACGACCACCCCTCGACCCGCAGCTCCTCGAACTGCTCCCCCGCCGACGAGCCGACCGGCACCTGCGCCCAGTCGACGGTGAAGAGGGAGTCCCGGCCGACCGAGGACGCGGCGGAGGTGTCGGCCACCGGCCGGGTGACCAGGGCGTCGATCGACACCACCGGACGGCCGTCCGGGTCGTCGGCCCGCAGGGCGTACTGGTCGGGACCGGTGGCGGTCACCCGGATCCGCAGCTCGGTGGCGGCGGTCGCGTGCAGGGTGACGCCGCGGTAGGCGAACGGCAGGCGACGGCCGGCGGCCGGCCCGCCGTGCAGGGCTGGCAGCTGGGCGGCGGCGTCGAGCAGCGCCGGATGGATGCCGAACCGGGCGGCGTCCGCGGCGAGTTCGGCGGGCAGGACGGCCTCCGCGGTCAGCACCGCACCGGAGCGGCGGACGGACCGCAGGCCGCGGAAGGCGGGCCCGTAGGCCAGCCCGACGGCGGCGAGCAGCTCGTAGGCCTCCTCGGCGGGGATCTCCTCGGCGTCGGCCGGCAGCGGCTCGTCCTCGTGCGCCGACGGGGCCGCGGCGGCCTCGGCGAGCCGGCCGGTGGCATGCCGGGTCCAGTCCGGGTCCGTGCCGGTCCGGGAGTGGACGGCGACGCTGCGCAGGCCCTGCGGGTCGACCTCGCCGACCGCCACCTGCACCTGCAGCGCGCCGTGCTCCGGCAGCACCAGCGGGGCCTCGACGACGAGTTCGTCGAGCACGCCCGCCCCGACCTCGTCGCCCGCCCGGATCACCAGCTCGACCAGGGCCGCGCCGGGCGCGATGGCCGTGCCGTGGGCGACGTGGTCGGCGAGCCACGGGTGGGTGGCGAGCGACAGCCGTCCGGTGAGCAGGACGCCGCCGGTGCCCGCCGGGGTGAGGGCCGCGGTGAGGATCGGGTGGCGCACCGTGCCGAGTCCGAGGCCGCCCGCGTCCGCGGCGGCCGCGTCGGCGTCCAGCCAGTAGCGGCGGCGCTGGAACGGGTAGGTAGGCAGGTCGACCAGCGGGCGGCGGGCGCCGCCGAACAGGGCAGTCCAGTCGACGTGGTGGCCGTGGACGTGCAGGCGGGCCAGGGCGGTCAGCACGGCCTGCGCCTCGTCACGGTCGCGGCGCAGCGCCGCCGCCGTCACCGCGCCGTCGATCGCACGCCCGACCAGGCCGGCCAAGGTGCCGTCCGGGCCGAGCTCCAGGAACCCGGTGACGCCCTCGGCCGCCAGTGTGTCGACGACGTCGGCGAACCGGACCGCCTCGCGGACCTGCCGCACCCAGTAGTCGGGGTCGGTGAGTTCCGCGGCCATGGCCGGACGGCCCGTCAGGTTCGAGACCACCGGCAGCTCGGGGGCGTGGAAGGTCAGCGTCGCGAGCACGGCCTCGAACGCGGGCAGCATCCCGTTCATGTGGGCGGAGTGGAAGGCGTGGCTGACCCGCAGGCGCCGGGTCCGCCGGTCCGGGAACCGGGCCGCGACCGCGAGCACCGCCTCCTCGTCGCCGGACACCACCACCGAGCGCGGCCCGTTGACCGCCGCGATCTCCGCCCCCGGGCGCAGGACGACGGTGACCTCCTGTTCGGTGGCCTCGACGGCGACCATCGCGCCGCCGCCGGGCAGCGCCTGCATCAACCGGCCGCGCGCCACCACCAACCGCGCCGCGTCCTCCAACGACAGCACACCCGCCACATGCGCCGCCGCCACCTCACCGATCGAGTGCCCCGCCACGAAGTCCGGCCGCACCCCCCACGACTCGAACAACCGGAACAGCGCCACCTCCACCGCGAACAACGCCGGCTGCGTCCACCCCGTGTCATCCAGACCCTCGCCCGTCGCGATCACCTCACCCACCGGGAACCCCAACGCCCGCTCCACCGCATCGAACGCCGACGCGAACACCGGGAAGGCGCCGTACAACTGACGACCCATCCCCACCCGCTGACTCCCCTGACCGGAGAACAGGAAGGCCAGGCCGCCGGAGCCGGCGGTGCCGCGGACCACGGCGGGTCCGTCGAAGGTCCGCAGCGCGGCCGGGTCGCCGAGGACCACCGCCCGCTCCTCCAGGTGCGCCCGCGACACGGCCAGCGCCTGCGCCAGGGCCGGCGGATCGGCCCGCTCCGCGAGGTCGGCGACCTGCGCGGCCTGCGCCCGCAGCGCCTCCGGGGTGCGGGCGGAGAGCACGAACGGCAGTACCGGCGGGGCCTCGGCGGGCGCCGCGGGCTCCTCGGCCGGGGCCTGCTCGATGATCACGTGCGCGTTGGTGCCGGACACGCCGAACGCCGAGACGCCGACCCGGCGCGGACGGTCCACCGCGGGCCAGTCCTGAGCCTCCGTCAACAGCCGGACCGCGCCCGCCTCCCAGTCCACGTGCGGGGACGGCTCGTCCACGTGCAGGGTGCGCGGCAGCACGCCGTGCTCGATCGCCTGCACCATCTTGATCACGCCCGCCACGCCCGCCGCGGCCTGGGTGTGCCCGATGTTGGACTTCACCGAGCCCAGCCACAGCGGGTGGTCGCGGTCCTGCCCGTAGGTCGCGAGCAGCGCCTGCGCCTCGATCGGGTCGCCCAGCGTGGTGCCGGTGCCGTGCGCCTCGACCGCGTCGACCTCACGGGCCGTCAGACCCGCGTTGGCGAGCGCGGCCCGGATCACCCGCTGCTGCGACGGCCCGCTCGGGGCGGTCAGGCCGTTGGACGCGCCGTCCTGGTTGACCGCACTGCCCCGGACCACCGCCAGCACCCGGTGGCCGTGGCGGCGGGCGTCGGAGAGCCGCTCCAGCAGGAGCACGCCGGCGCCCTCCGCCCAGCCGGTGCCGTCCGCGGAGGCCGCGAACGCCTTGCAGCGCCCGTCGGGCGACATCGCCCGCTGCCGGGAGAACTCGACGAAGGTGGTCGGGGTGGTCATCAGCAGCACGCCGCCGGCCAGCGCGAGGTCGCTCTCCCCGGAGCGCAGCGACTGCGCCGCCAGGTGCAGCGCGACCAGTGAGGACGAGCACGCGGTGTCCACGGTCACCGCCGGCCCCTCGAACCCGAAGGTGTACGAGATCCGGCCCGAGGCGACGCTGCCCGCGTTGCCGATTCCGAGGTAGGCCTCCAGCTCCTCGGGGGCCTGCCGGACGCCGGTGGCGTAGTCGCGGCCGGAGATGCCCGCGAAGACGCCGGTGCGGCTGCCGCGCAGCGCGGTCGGGTCGATCCCGGCGCGCTCGAACACCTCCCAGGCGGTCTCCAGCAGCAGGCGCTGCTGCGGGTCGACGGCGGGGGCCTCGCGCGGCGGTATGCCGAAGAACTCGGCGTCGAAGTCGCCGATGGCGTCGAGGAATCCGCCGTGCCGGGCGTAGGAGGTGCCGGGCCGGTCCGGGTCGGGGCTGTACAGGTTGGCGAGGTCCCAGCCGCGGTCGGCGGGGAACTCGGTGAGCGCGTCGACGCCGTCGTGGACAAGCTGCCACAGGTCCTCGGGCGAACCGGCCCCGCCGGGGTAGCGGCAGGCCATGCCGACGATGACGACCGGGTCGTCGTCCGCGGCCGCGAGCACCGTCGCCGCCTCGTCCGGTCCCGGCTGCGCGCCCCACAGCTCGTCGGCCAGCCAGTCGCTGAGCGCGGCGGGGGTCGGGTGGTCGAAGACCACGGTAGCGGGCAGCCGCCGTCCGGTGGCCGCGCCGAGGCGGTTGCGGAACTCGACGGCGGTGAGCGAGTCGAAGCCCTGCTCGCGGAAGGCCCGGGTCGGGTCGACCGCGTCCACCGAGCGGTGCCGCTGCACGGCGGCGGCCTCGGCCCGCACCACGCCGAGCAGGCTGCGGCGGCGCTCGGCCGCGGGCAGCGCGGCCAGCCGCTCGAGCAGGCCGGAGTCGGCGGCCGGGGCGGTCCGGTGCGCGGAGTCCTGGGCGGCGGGCAGCAGTTCGGCGGCCAGCGGGTGCCGGCGGCCGTGGTAGAGCCGCGACCAGTCCGCGTCGACGACCACCAGGTGGGTGTCGCCGTGGTCCAGGGCCTGGCCGAGGAGTTCGACCGCGCCGGACGGCGGGAGCGGGACCAGGCCGTGCCGGTACAGCTGCTGCTCGGCGCCGTCGGCGGCGATGCCGTCGCCGGCCCAGTGGCCCCAGGCGACGGAGGTGGCGGGCAGTCCGGCGGCCCGGCGGTGGTCGGCGAGGGCGTCCAGGTAGGCGTTGCCGGGCGCGTAGTTGGCCTGGCCGGGGATGCCGCACAGTCCGGCGACGGAGGAGAACAGCACGAACGCGTCGAGCTGCTGACCGACCGTCAGCTCGTGCAGCAGGGCGGCGGCACCGACCTTGGCCCGCAGGGCCTGCGCCAGCTGTCCGGGGGTCAGGCCGGGGATCAGGTCGTCGTGCAGGGCGGCCGCGGTGTGCACCACCGCGGTCAGCGGCGCGTCCGCGGGGATGCCGGCGAGCACGGCGGCCAGCGCGTCGCGGTCGGCGACGTCGGCGGCGGCGAAGCTGACGCGGGCGCCGAGCCCGGCGAGTTCGGCTGCCAGCTCGGTGGCGCCGGGCGCCTCGGCGCCGCGCCGGCTCACCAGCAGCAGGTGCTCGGCGCCTCGGGTGGCGAGCCAGCGGGCGACGTGGCCGCCGAGCGCGCCGGTGCCGCCGGTGATCAGGGTGGTGCCGTGCGGCTGCCAGGGGTCGGCGGCCTCGCCCGCCGGGGCGGCCGGGACCAGGCGGCGGGCGAACGCGCCGGCCGGGCGCAGCGCGAGCTCGACCTCACGGTCCGCGCGCGCGTCGGCGATCAGCGCGGCCGCCTGCTGCCAGAGCCGGTCGTCGGGTTCGGCGGGCAGGTCGAGCAGGCCGCCGTGCAGGCCGGGCTGCTCGACCGCGAGGATCGCGCCGAAGCCCCAGACGAGGGCCTGCTCGGGGTCGGTGACCGGGTCGGAGGTGGCGGTGGCGACCGCGCCGCGGGTCAGGTACCAGAGCGGGGCGGGGGCCTCGGCGTCGTCCAGGGCCTGGGCGAGGGCGACGGAGTCCGCGTACCAGTGGGGCAGGGCGGGGTGCTCGGGGTGGGCGCCGGTCCGCAGGGCGAGCAGGGAGACCACGCCGGCGAGCGGGCCGGCGGCGCGCAGGGCCTCGGCGAGCTCCACGCGGTCGCCGGTGACGGGCAGCACCGCGGTGCGGGCGCCGAGGGCGGTGAGCGCCCCGGCGAGGGCGGCCGTCCAGGGGTGGTCGGCGTGCTCCGGGGCGGTGACGAGCAGCCAGCTGCCTTGCGCGGTGGGCGTGTTGGGGACGGCGGTCGGCCGCCAGACCACCCGGTGGCGCCAGGCGTCGGCAGTGCTCGCGGCGCGCCGTCGGTCCCACCAGGTGGCGAGCGCGGGCAGCACGGGGGCGAGGCGTTCGCCGTCGACGCCGATCTCCTCGGCGAGCCGGCCCGCGTCGCGGTCGGCGACCAGGTCCCAGAACCGGCCGTCGGGGGCGGCCGCGCCGCCGAGCAGGTGCTCGGGCGAGCGGGTCGCGTCGAGCCAGTACCGCTGCCGCTGGAACGGGTAGGTGGGCAGGTCGGCGTGGCGCGGGGTGCGGCCGGCGAAGGCGGGGGTCCAGTCGACGGCGACGCCGCGGACGTGCAGTTCGGCGACCGAGGTGAGCCAGCGGTCGCGGCCGCCCTGGTCGCGGCGGAGCGAGCCGGTGACCACGGGGTCGGCCGGACCGGCGTCGGCGAGGGTGTCCTCGATCGCGCCGGTGAGCACGGGGTGCGGGCTGATCTCGACGAAGACGGTGTGGCCGTCGGCGGCGAGCCGCCGGGTGGCCTGCTCGAAGCGGACGGTCTGCCGCAGGTTGCGGAACCAGTACCCGGCGTCGAGTCCGGCGGTGTCCTGCCAGTCGCCGGTGACGGTGGACAGCAGCGGGACGGTGCCGGCCCGCGGGCGGACCGGGGCGAGCAGCTCGAGCAGGTCCGCGCGCAGCGCGTCGGTCTGCACCGAGTGCGAGGCGTAGTCGATGTTGACCGGGCGGACCCGCACGCCCTCGGCGCCGTAGGAGTCGGCGAGTTCGGCCAGCGCGTCGAGGTCGCCGGAGACCACGGTGGACTCCGGTCCGTTGACCACGCCGATGGACAGCCGGCCGGGCCGGTCGGCGATCCGCGCCTCGACCTCGGCGAGCGGGCGCGGCACGGACAGCATGCCGCCGCGCCCGGAGAGGGTGGCGAGCGCCTGGGCCCGGCGGGCGACGATCCGGGCCGCGTCGGGCAGGGTGAGCCCGCCGGCGACGTAGGCGGCGGCCACCTCGCCCTGGCTGTGGCCGACCACCGCGTCGGGGTGTACGCCGTACGCCTTCCACAGGTCGGCGAGGGCGACCATGACCGCCCACAGGGTGGGCTGGACCACGTCCACCCGGTCCGGGTCGGGGGTGCCCGGCAGGCCGCGCACCACGTCCAGCAGCGACCAGTCGGTGTGCGGGGCGAGGGCGGCTGCGCACTCCTCCAGGGCGGCCGCGAAGACCGGTTCGGTGTCGAGCAGTCCGGCGGCCATGCCGGTCCACTGGGAGCCCTGGCCGGGGAAGACGAAGACCACCTTGCCGGGGGTGCCGGCCCGGCCGCGGACCACCGCCGGGTCGTCGAACGCGGGCAGCGCCTGCGGCGTGCCCACGGCGACGGCCCGCTCCTCCAGGTGGGCCCGTCCGCGGGCCAGCTGGTGGGCGGCGTCGAACGGGTCGGCGTGCGCGAGCGCGTCGGCGACCTGCGCGGCCTGCGCCCGCAGCGCCTCGGGGGTGCGGGCGGACAGCACGAACGGCAGCACCGGCGGGGCCTGCACCGGGTCGGCCTCGGCGGGCGCCGCGGGCGCCTCGGCCGGGGCCTGCTCGATGATCAGGTGCGCGTTGGTGCCGGAGACGCCGAATGCCGACACCGCCGCCCGGCGCGGACGGCCCGCCTCCGGCCACGGCTGAGCCTCCGTCAGCAGCCGGACCGCTCCCGCCTCCCAGTCCACGTGCGGGGACGGCTCGTCCACGTGCAGGGTGCGCGGCAGCACGCCGTGCCGGATCGCCTGCACCATCTTGATCACGCCCGCCACGCCCGCGGCCGCCTGGGTGTGCCCGATGTTGGACTTCACCGAACCCAGCCACAGCGGCTCGGTGCGCTCCTGCCCGTAGGTGGCGAGCAGCGCCTGTGCCTCGATCGGGTCGCCGAGCCGGGTACCGGTGCCGTGCGCCTCCACCGCGTCCACCTCGGCCGCGCCGAGGCCCGCCGACTCCAGCGCCTGCCGGATCACCCGCTGCTGCGAGGTCCCGCTGGGCGCGGTGAGCTGGCTGCTGCGGCCGTCCTGGTTGACCGCGGAGCCGCGGACCACCGCCAGCACCCGGTGGCCGTTGCGCACGGCGTCGGAGAGCCGCTCCAGGACCAGCAGGCCCGCGCCCTCGCCCCAGCCGGTGCCGTCCGCGGCGGCCGCGAACGGCTTGCAGCGCCCGTCGGGCGCCAGGCCGCGCTGCCGGGAGAACTCGATGAACAGTCCGGGCGCCGAGAGCACGGTGGCGCCGCCGGCCAGCGCCAGCGAGCACTCCCCGGCGCGCAGCGCCTGGGCGGCGAGGTGGACGGCCACCAGCGAGGAGGAGCAGGCGGTGTCCACGGTCACCGCCGGGCCCTCCAGGCCGAGCGTGTAGGCGATCCGGCCGGAGGCGACGGAGGTGGTGGTGCCGGTGAGCACGTACCCGTCGGTCTGCTCGGCGGGCAGGTGGTGCATGCTCGGGCCGTACTCCTGGGCGATCACGCCGGCGAACACGCCGGTGCGGGTGCCGCGCAGCACGGCCGGGTCGATCGCGGCGTCCTCCAGCGCCTCCCAGGCGGTCTCCAGCAGCAGCCGCTGCTGGGGCTCGGCGGCCAGCGCCTCGCGTGGCGAGACGCCGAAGAACGCGGCGTCGAACTCCCCGGCGTCGTAGAGGAATCCGCCCTCGCGGGCGTAGCTGCGGCCGGGCGTGTCCGGGTCGGGGTCGTAGAGGTGGTCGAGGTCCCAGCCGCGGTCCGCGGGGAACGGGCCGATCACGTCGCGCTGGTCGGCGACCAGGCGCCACAGCGCGTCGGGGGTGTCGGCGCCGCCGGGGAAGCGGCAGGCCATGCCGACGATGGCGATCGGCTCGTCGGGGCCGGCGGACTCGGCGGCCCTGGCCTCCGCGTCGCGCAGCCGCTGGCGGGTCTGGTGCAGCTCGGTGGCGACCTTGTTGAGGTAGTCGCGGAGCTTCTGCTCGTTCGTGCTCATCTCTGCGTGCCTTCCTCAGGAGATCCCGAGCTCGTTGTCGATGAAGTCGAAGATGTCGTCGTTGCTGACCTCGCCTATCCGGGCGGCGAGGTCGTCGCCCTGCGCGTCCGGCGCGGGTGCGCCGAGGGCGGCCAGCAGGCCGGTGAGCCGGGCGGCGGCGTCGGCGCGCGCCTCGGGGTGGTCGTCGAGGGCCGCGAGGGCCCGTTCCAGGCGGTCGAACTCCTCGGCGGCGTCCGGCGCCGCGGCGGGCGGCGCGGCGGGCTTCGCGGCCGGGGTGAGCCGCTCCGCGAGGTGGGCCGCCAGGGCGGCCGGGGTGGGGTGGTCGAAGAGGGCGGTGGTCGGCAGCCGCAGTCCGGTGGCGGCGTTGACCCGGTTGCGCAGCTCGATCACGCTCAGCGAGTCGAACTCGGCGTCCATGAACCCCAGGTCGGGCCGGATCGCGGCGGCGTCCGGGTGGCCCAGCACGTCGGCCGCGCTGGCCCGGACCAGGGCCAGCAGCTGCCGTTCCCGGTCGGCCGGGGTGGCACCGGCCAGCCTGGCCGCCAGGACGGCGGGGCCGTCGGCGGCGGCCCGCTGCGGGCGGGGCCGGGCCAGCGCGCGCAGCACCGGCGCCAGCCGCTCGGCGGGGACGGCCGCCGTGTCGATCCGGGCCGTCACCAGCAGGGCGTACGGGGTGCCGGGGGCGCCGCCGCTGTCGCCGAGGGCCGTGTCGAACAGGGCCAGGCCGTGGGCGTTGTCCATCGGGGCGAGGCCGGTGGCGGCCAGCCGCTCGGTCTCGGCCGCACCGAGCCCGGCGGCCATGCCGCCGGCCTCCGCCCAGTGGCCCCAGGCGAGCGAGACGGCGGGCAGGCCGCGGACCCGCCGGTGCTGGGCGAGCGCGTCCAACTGGGCGTTGGCGGCAGCGTAGTTGGCCTGGCCGCGGTTGCCGAGGACGCCGACCGCGGAGGAGAACAGCACGAACGCGGCGAGGTCGAGCCCGGCGGTGGCGCGGTGCAGGTGCCAGGCCGCTTCGGCCTTGGGCCGCACCACCCGGCGCAGCCGTTCGGGGGTGAGCGAGGTCAGGACCGTGTCGTCGAGGACGCCGGCGGTGTGCACCACCGCGGTGAGCGGGTGCGCGGCGGGGACGGCGGCGACCAGGGCGTCGACGGCGGCCGGGTCGCCCAGGTCGCAGGAGGTGACGGCGGCCTCCGCGCCGAGCTCAGCGAGTTCGGCGAGCAGGTCGGTGGCGCCGGGGGCGCGGACGCCCTGACGGCTCGCCAGCAGCAGGTGGCGCACGCCGTGGTGGGTGACCAGGCGGCGGGCGACGAGCCGGCCGAGCGCACCGGTTCCGCCGGTGACCAGGACGGTGCCGTCGGCGGCGAGCGGGGCGGGCACGGTCAGCGCGAGCTTGCCGGTGTGCCGGGCCTGGCTGAGCCGGCGCACCGCCTGCGGCGCGTGCCGGACGTCCTGGGCCCGGACCGGCAGCGGGGTGAGCGCGCCGGACGCGAACAGCGGGGCGAGTTCGGCGAGGATCGCGGCGATCCGGTCGGGGTCCACGTCGAACAGGTCGAACGCCAGGTACGCTGCGCCGCCGTGCTCGCGCGCCACCACGGCCGGGTCGCGCGGGTCGGTCTTGCCCATCTCGACGAACCGCCCGCCGGGCGTCAGCAGGCGCAGCGAGGCGTCGGTGAACTCGTGGGCCAGCGCGTTCAGGACCACGTCCACGCCCCGGCCGCCGGACGCCTCCCGGAAGCCGGCCTCGAAGTCCAGGGTGCGGCTGGAGGCGATCCTCTCGTCGGCCAGGCCGAGCCCGCGCAGCACCTCCCACTTGCCGGGGCTCGCCGTCCCGTACACCACCGAGCCGCCGTGGCGGGCGAGTTGGACGGCGGCCTGGCCGACGCCGCCGGTCGCCGCGTGGACCAGCACGTGCTCGCCCGGCCGCAGCCCGGCCAGGTCGTACAGGCCGTGGTAGGCGGTCAGGAAGGCCACCGGCACGGTGGCGGCCTGGGCGTCGCTCCACCCGTCGGGGACGCGCACCAGCAGCCGGTGGTCGGTGACCGCGACCGGTCCGAGGGTGCCCTGGACCAGGCCGGCGACGCGGTCGCCGACCCGGAGCCGCTCCACGCCGGGGCCGGTCTCCAGCACGGTGCCGGCCGCCTCGGCGCCGATCCGGGCGCCGCCCGGGTAGACGCCCAGGGCGATCAGCACGTCGCGGAAGTTGAGCCCGGCGGCGCGCACCGCGAGCCGGACCTCGCCGGGTGCCAGCGGCCGCTCGGCCTCGGGGGCGGGCAGCGCGGCGAGGCTGTCCAGGCTGCCGGGGGTGTCGGTGTCCAGCCGCCAGGGCCCGGGGGCGGGCTCCAGCAGCCCGGAGGCCCGGCCACGGACCAGCCTGGGCACCAGCAACTCGCCCGACCTGAGCGCGAGTTGGGGTTCTCCCGCGGCCACGGCGGCGGGTAGGGCGGCGAGCGACTCGGCGGCGCCGTCGAGGTCGACCAGCAGCAGCCGTTCCGGGTGCTCGGCCTGCGCGGCGCGCACCAGGCCCCAGACGGCGCCCGCCGCCGGGTCGGGGACGTCCTCGCCGGGGTGGGTGGCGACGGCGTGCTCGGTGGCCAGGGCCAGCGTCCCGCCGTCGCCGGCCAGCCAGTCCTGCAGCAGGGCGAGGGCCTGCTCGGCGTCGCGCACCAGGGCGAGACCGGTCTGTTCGGGCCCGGCCGCGGCCGGGTCGAGGAGCCTGCGCAAGGCCGTCCTGAAGTCCTTCGCCGCCACGCTCGGCGACCGCCTCGCCGAGGTCCGGGTCG